>CAMDPZ010000015.1:7500-42396 GCA_945905765.1 Nitrospira lenta | reverse complement strand
GAACTCGCCGAGGGCCGCGTGGCCTTGCGCGGGCTGGTGGTGGGCAATCCCAAAGAATTCAAGACCGAACATGCGCTGTCGCTGGACAGAATCAGCATCACGCTCGATATCCACTCGCTCACCAAAGATGTGATCCTGATCAAGGAGATCTCGATCGTCAAACCGGACGCGACTTATGAATATGCCTCGGACGGGAGCAACCTCGATGTGATCCAGCGCAATATCGAACGGTACGTCGCGAAACACCTGGGCGGCACAAGCGGATCGAAGAGTACGGAGCCTGGCAAGAAGTTCATCATCGAACATATCGACATCACGAACGGCACGGCGAACGCCAGCGCGGCGATGCTCAACGGCAAAACGATAACGGTGTCGTTGCCAGACCTGCACTTAAAAGATATCGGCAAGCAATCGCACGGCGCGACGGCGGGCGAAGCGGCGCAGCAGATCATGGACGAAATCACCCATAGCGTCACCAACGCGGTGATCCCCCTCCATCTCGGCGACGTCGCCGACAGCATCAAAAAAGGCGCGGAAACGGCGGTCGATGCGGTCAAAGGCTTGTTCAAATAGGCCTATTGGCGGGCCTTTCCAGCCACTGCTCTGACCTCCTGACTTTAGGAAGAGCAGGGGCGTATAATGCCGCAGGCTTCGCCGTGAGCGATGAAGCAAACGTTCGATCGAGAAGGATGCTCAAAAAGTCCGTCAGCAAGGCCGCAGCCGATGAACAGGCCGCAGGCGTACCCTCAGGGGTACGTTGAGGACCTGTTCAAGGCGAAAACGAAGCTGGCGGGATTTTTCAGCATCCTGTGAACGGCGTAGCGAACAAGATGTGCGGTGAAAAGTGGAAGGGAAGATCGTGAGCAACCTCGCCAAATTCGACGTGATCCGTCTCTACCTGCGCCAGCAGTTTCCCAGGCACCATATCTCCGATTTCGAGGAGGGCACTAGCCGCGCCCATGTCTTCCGGATCGACGGGCCTCATGGCCATCCCCTCCATTACGCGGTCCTCGGGCTGGACTTTCTTCTCGACCAAACCGCCGAAGGTCTGCAACAGACGCTCGTCTCATCCGGCCTGGGAGACAAGCTGAAGGAAGCAGGCGCCTCCCCTGTCACGGTCTCGAAAACCGGCTTCAGCATTCAAGGCGCCATCGCCATCGCCTAGTCATGGCTGGAACCATCATCATCGAACGGCTGGAATTTCAGGGACGCTGCGGCGTAACGCAGGAAGAGCGCCGGAAGCCTCAGCCCCTGGCGATAGATCTGGAACTGACGTGCCAGACTGAACCGGCTGCCGCGTCGGACGACATTCAGCACACGGTCGACTATGCGCAGGTCGCCAATCGGGTTCTCGAACTCGCTGCGACGCAGGACTTCTCGCTGCTGGAGACCTTCGCGGAACGAATCCTCGCCATGCTCTTTGCGGAATTCCCCGTCGACCGCGCCAAAATCTGGCTGCGGAAGCTGGCGCCGCCGCTGAAGCCTGTGACCAGGTCTGTGGGGGTGCAACTCGAACGGTCGCGCCTGGCTCACCAGATTCAAGGTGGAGAGCCAACCCCTGCCCGTTTTCTGACGCAGCAACTCCACCGGCTGCCGAAAGGCAAAGCCCTCGACCTCGCATCGGGCTCAGGACGCAATGCCCTCTATCTCGCCTCACAGGGTTTTCAGGTCGAGGCCATCGACCGGGATGAGCAGACCCTGGCAGAGCTCGTGGCCGCGGCGAAGCAGGGGAACCTTCTGAATCTCCACGTCCAGACGACAGACCTCGAACGGGCAACCACTGCATGGCCGGAGTTGCCGAAGCAGACCTACGATGTGATCGTGGTGTTCTTCTACCTCCATCGCCCGCTCTTTCCCTCCCTGATCGAATCGCTGAAACCAAACGGAGTCTTAATCTACGAAACCTTCACCATCGACAACCATTTGCGGCATAAACATCCGCGCCGAGCGGAATTTTGTCTCGCCCATAACGAATTGCTCCGGCTCACCTCCGGTCTTCGCGTCCTGTCCTACGACGAAGGCGAGCATGACGGCAGCCAGGGGCCAGGCTCGGTCTTCACGGCGCAACTCGTCGCTCAGAGAACAGGCCCCGGCGGCCTGCCCGAGGCATCGGCATGAGCCGCATCGACCTCCACCTCCATACGACCCACTCAGATGGAAGCTTCTCGGCGGCGGAAGTGGTCCGGCTCGCCCACCAGGCGAAGGTGACCACGCTGGCCATCACGGACCATGACATTGTGTCCGGCATTCCCGAAGCCATCGCGACCGGAGCGGAATTGGGCATTGAAATCATTCCCGGCGTCGAGATCAGCTCCCGCGTCGGCGAGAACGAACTCCATATCCTGGGCTATTTCTTGAACTGGCAGGACCAGGAACTGAGCCAACGGCTGGCCACCTTGCGCGAGAGCCGACATAGCCGCAATCCGCAAATCATCGACCGGCTGCGCGCCTTGGGGTTGGACGTGACCTATGACGAGGTGAAGGCTCTGGCCGGGACTGATGCGGTTGGCCGCCCTCATATTGCGCGGCTCTTGATGGAAAAACACTATGTCACGTCCGCCAAAGATGCCTTCGACCGGTATCTGGCGAACGGACGACCGGCCTATGTGGCGCGTGAACTGCCCCCGCCGGCTGATGCCATCGCCTGGATCAAGGCCGCAGGCGGCGTGGCTGTGTTGGCCCATCCAACCTGGGCCACATCGGCAGGGGAAGAGCTGGAGCCACTCTTAGTAACCTTAAAAGCTGCGGGGCTCGGCGGCATCGAAGTCCATTACAGCACCCACACGAAACGGCAGACGACGAAATATCTCGGCCTGGCCAAGAGGCTGGATTTGCTGATAACCGGCGGAAGCGATTTCCACGGCATCACCAAACCGGATATCGAAGTGGGAATCGGGCGAGGAGGACTAAAAGTTTCAGAAAAACTCTTGGAGCCGCTCAAGAAAGCCGCAACGCGAACCTGACTGTTACCAGTCCGACCAAGTCCGTCTTCCTGACTGAGCGATAATTAGTTTTCTGGCGCTTCGACGATGTGGTTCTCGAACCTGGTGCAACCCTCGGCGAGGAGCCGATTGGTCAACATTTCGCCAGGCCATTCAATGGGCAAATCAGCCGTAAAGACCCACACATCGGGAGAAGTCCAGACGGGACCATGGTCTTCGGGCAACTCGGGATCAAAGAGATCGGTCCAGACCGGCATGTAGACGCCGTTCCCACATTGCGTATGCAAATGGACGATCGTGCGGGCACGGACGAGGGGATCCAGATCGCGCCAGACTGCGGCAGTCTCGTCCGCCAGCCGATGGAGGCGGACGGCGTTTTGCGCATCGAACATCGCATAAGCGGCATAGACCGGCGCCTCAAGCATATCGGGGGCCAGGGCCAGCTCGGGACATTGCTCCACGAGGCCTTCGAGGAGGGCACGGCGATGCCGATCCTCCAGCGCATCCGGCAATCCTGAGTCCGGCACACCGATCAACTCAAAAAACAAAAACGCGGTACTCTCAACCGGCGGATAGAGCCGGGCGGCAATGGACGTGGTCCGCTGCGAATCCGCCACCGAACTCAAGTGATCGTTCAAGCCCTGAAGACTGAGAGGCTCCAAAGTCGAGTCGGTAAGCAGCCGGGACTCCACCCGCACCACGGTCCCGGCGGAGAGACGCAGATGGCGATGCAGGAGATCCGCCGTCGCAACCGGATCGATCTTCAGCTTGAGCGGATGGGACAGGTTGGCTTGGAGCGGGAGTTCCAAGGCCGCCATGATGGCATAGGATAATTTTTCATCGGTCGGCCCATCGAGAATCACGGAACAGGAGGCCTCCGCGAGCAGGTCGAAGAGCCATTCCGCCATATCCTCATCCAGCGCCGCTAGCACAGTGAGGAGGTCGTACTCCCTCCCCTGCTCCAAGAAGGCTTGCAACGTATCGATCGCCGCATCGGTATCGCCATGGTCATGGCGACGGGCATTGATCAAGTGCACGAGATCTCGTGTCAGAGGGTCGGGACGAGACCAACTCAACATAGAAACATACTCCTCACCATATAACCGCGCATCACTGGTCTTATGTTGCCAAACTTTCCCCTATGGTAGCAAGCACTTCACTAGTTTATTCCCACCGGGTCCAGACCAGCGGTCATCCAACCGAGGGCTCACGCGCCAATCACCTTCACCAGCACGCGTTTCCGCCTCATCCCGTCGAACTCCCCGTAAAAAATCTGTTCCCAGGGGCCGAAGTCCAGGCGGCCTCCGGTAATCGCGACGATGACTTCCCGCCCCATCAGCTGCCGCTTGATATGGGCATCGCCGTTATCTTCGCCCGTTTCATTGTGCCGGTAGGTCGCGCCCTGAGGAACCAGCTCCTCCAGGAATCGGTCATAGTCCTTGAGCAGGCCCGGCTCGTCGTCATTGATGTAGACGCTGGCGGTGATGTGCATGGCATTGACCAGCACGAGCCCCTCCTGGACGCCGCTCTTCCTGACCGCCGCCTCAACCTGCTGCGTAATGTTGAGATAGGCGCGCCGCGTCTTTGTTTCGAACCAGAGTTCTTCGCGATAGGATTTCATCATCGTCAGCCAGTGGGCGCTCATTCTGCCGAACCGGACGAGCAAGATGCAAGCAGGACACAATCACCAAGTCCCTCGATCAATCATGCCGATACCGGTATATAATGGCGGCATGTCCGTCAAGAAGACGACACCCTCACGCCCGCCGAACTCTCCACGGCTTCGACTCTCAGACCATGCCAAGACCGTCCTCCGTGGACGTTACCTGGCCAAGAATAATGCAGGCAGGATCATCGAGACGCCGGCGCAGCTCTTCTGGCGCGTGGCCACCGACATCGCGCAGGCGGAGCGGCTCTACCCCCAAGCCAGCCGGCTGCCCCAGGCGGCCCAGCGCTGGTACGACTGCATGGCCCGGCTCGACTTCCTTCCCAACTCCCCCACGCTGATGAACGCGGGGCGGCGGCTCCAGCAACTCTCCGCCTGCTTCGTCCTCCCGGTCGAAGACTCTCTCCTCTCCATTTATGACAGCCTCAAACATCAGGCCCTCATTCATCAATCAGGCGGAGGCACGGGATTCTCCTTTAGTCGAGTACGTCCGCACAACGACTTGGTCGCCTCATCGAGCGGCGTGGCCTCCGGGCCCATTTCCTTCATGCGCCTCTTCAACCTCTCGACGGACGTCATCAAGCAAGGCGGGACCAGACGCGGCGCCAATATGGGCATCCTCCGGATCGACCATCCGGACATCCTGACTTCATCTCGCTCAAACAGACGCCGGAGGAGATGACGAACTTCAATCTCTCCGTCGGCATCACCGACTCCTTCCTGCAGGCGCTCGCGCACCGTCGTACCTTTGCTCTGATCAATCCCCGCACCCATACACCGACGAGACGGATCCCGGCCCAGCTCCTGTTCGATCGGCTCGTAGAAGCGGCCTGGGCCAGCGGTGAGCCGGGACTGATTTTCCTGGACACGATCAACCGCGCCAATCCCACCCCGCATCTGGGCGCCATCGAGTCGACCAACCCCTGTGGCGAGCAGCCGCTCCTGCCCTATGAGTCCTGCACCCTCGGCTCCATCAATGTCGCGAACTTCGTCACGCGCGCATCGGCACAACCGGCCATCGACTTCGCCAGATTGGCCGAGACCATCCCCCTCGCCGTGCGCTTCCTCGACAATTCCATCGATCGCAACCGCTTCCCCCTTCCCGCCATCGACCGCATGACGAAACGCACGAGGAAAATCGGGCTGGGCATCATGGGCTTTGCCGACCTCCTGATCGCGTTGAACATCCCCTATAGCTCCGACGCCGCGATCCAGACCGCTACGGCACTGATGAAGTTCTTTCAGGAACAGGCCCATCGCGTCTCCGCAGATCTCGCCAGTGAACGCGGAGTCTTTCCCGCTTATCGGGGCAGCCGACTCCAGATCCGGCACCAGCGGCAGTGCAACGCGACCGTCACCACGATCGCACCGACCGGCAGCCTCAGTCTCCTCGCCAACTGCTCGCCCGGCATTGAACCGATCTACGGGGTCCAGGTCACCCGCCGCGTCATGGACGGAGCGGTCCTCACTTCGCAACATCCAGCCTTCATCCGCCGCGCACAGGCGCTCGGACTCGACCTTGACCGGCTCCAATCCGACTTGGAAGCTCAGCCCTCCATCCAACAGCTCACGTCGATCCCGGAAGAGCTCCGACGGCTCTTTGTCACGGCGCATGACGTCTCACCCGAGCAGCACGTGCGGATGCAAGCGGTGTTTCAGCAGTACAGCGACAGCGGCGTTTCGAAAACCATCAATCTGCCTGCTACGGCGACCAAGGCCCAGGTGGCAGAGGCCTTTCTCCTCGCCTACCGACTCGAATGCAAAGGCCTCACCGTCTTCCGGTCCGGCAGCCGGGAACAGCAAGTTCTCTCGTGCCATCCTTCGCAGCCCTGCTAGGCAGCGCCTTCCGACTGGTACAAGCCCCGTAAAATTGACAGCACTGGGTGATGATGATAAGTATTTTCGAAGATTAATTGACCGACGCGTACTTGAATCGCTCAGCAGGGAGGTGCTCGATGGCTGCGCTCGTTGGGAACCTGACCTCAGTCGGGAATCCTTTTCATTGGACCCTCCTCTTTGCCCGCCAACCGGACCCGGACTTGGAGTTTACGGAAGAGGAACTCGATCAGACGACCGCCACGAGAGCAACCGGCCCATTGCCCCCCCACAAGAAATCAGGAGGCAGCCGCCCGATTCTCTGGATCTTGCTCTTGCTCCTCATCGGCATGGCCTATCTGGCCGTCATGCAGCCGGAGATGTTGGCGGCCTGGTTGAGCCCCTACCTGGGCGAACATACGTCACAGCCAACCGTGGCCACGCAGCCGAAACCGGCGCCCCCGACGCTCGCGATTCCCGCTCCGCCAGCAGCGACACCGAGCCCGAGTGACGACGTCTCCGCCCCATCGGCACAGACGAACGCTCCCGCTGCAACTGCGCCTCCTACAGCCCCGACAGCCGTCCTTCCCCCGGTCGCAGCAAAACCAGCTGCACCGGCCGAACCCCTTCCGGCGCCCCTGTTCGGCGAAGGGCAGAAAGTGACCGTCACGGCAAATCCGAATGCGCCAGGCGGAAGCATTTTGTTGTACGAAGATGCCGCCGGCACCAAGCCAGGGCCACTCGTTCGCGCAGGAGTAGACATGACCGTCCTGGACGGAGACATCCAGCCAAGCGGCTGGATGTACTGGGTACGCACCGACGAGGGAACCAAAGGCTGGGTCTCGGAGAAACGTCTTCGAGTGAAACACTAGGCCTCACATGTTTGCTCGCGCCGACCGGCTCACATTATCGATACAATCCTCATGAACACACTCTCGGCAATCATCTTTGACTTCGACGGAGTCATCGCAGACAGCGAGCCCCTCCATTTCGCCGGCTTTCGCCTGACGCTGGCGGAGATCGGCATCAACCTGACCGAATCGGACTACTACGCCAACTATCTGGGCTATGACGATCGCGGCTGCTTTATCGCAGCGCTGACGGCTCACCAACGTCCCGCCGACCCCTCGGTCATCGCGCCGCTGATGCAACGGAAAGCGCAGGCCTACCTGGAATCGGTCAAGGACCATCTGGTCATTTTCCCCGGTGTGCGTGAGTTTGTGTCCGAAGCAGCCGCCGCCTATCCCTTGGCCATTGCGTCCGGCGCGCTCCGCCATGAAATCGAGTTCATCCTTGAACAGGCGGGGCTCCGAAAAGCCTTCCTCCATATCACCGGGGCAGAAGACGTCACCAGGGGGAAACCGGATCCGGAGCCCTTTATCCATGCCCTGGCTGCCCTCAATCGACAACGCCCGAACCAGACCATTGCCCCGGACTCCTGTTTGGTCATCGAGGATTCCATCCCGGGCCTGCGCGGCGCAAAAACCGCCGGCATGAAAGTCCTCGCCGTCGCGAACACCCACACCATTCAAGACCTGCATGAAGCCCATGCAGTCGCCCAGAGCCTTTCACAAGTTCGCCTCAGCGAACTCCGTGAACGCCTGTGGCCACAGACATAAGAACTGAGCACTATGACCTTACTCTCTGCGGCGAAAGCGCAAGCCTACTGCACCAACCTCACCAAAAAAAGCGGGAGCAATTTCTACTACTCCTTCCTCTTCCTCCCCAAAAAACGGCGCGCCGCCATGTATACGATCTACGCATTCTGCAAGGAGGTCGACAATGCCGTCGATGATCCCCCGGCGGGCAGCAATCCCTCCAAGGAACTGCAGCGGTGGTGGGATGAACTTCAGGCCGCCTATGAAGGGACGCCGACCTTCCCTGTGACTATCAGCCTGGCGCAGCATGTGCGAGAACTCTCCATCCCGCGAGCCTATTTCGAAGAGCTGATCAAGGGCGTGGGCATGGATCTCTCGGCGGTGCGATACGCTTCGCTGCAAGACCTCTCGCTCTATTGCTATCGCGTCGCGTCGGTCGTGGGACTGATCTGCCTCCACGTCTTCGGGCCAACATCGGCCAGAGCGCAAGACTACGCCGTCAGTCTCGGCATGGCGTTCCAACTGACGAACATTCTGCGGGACATCGGGACCGACGCGGCCCAGGGCCGCATCTATCTGCCGCAAGAAGACCTCCAACAATTCGGCTGCACCGAAAAGATGCTCCTCCAGCAACAAGAGAATGAGGCACTCCATACGTTGCTCCGCTTCGAAGCGGTCAAGGCCCATGAGTACTACGCGAAAGCCCAGGCGGCATTCGAGTCCCTGCCGGCGCAAGAGCGACGAGCGCTGGCCGTCTCGGAAATCATGCGCGCGGTCTATTCTCGCATCCTGAAAAAAATCGAGAAACCGGAACACCGGATATTCGGCCCGCGCGTCCGGCTCTCCACAACCCATCGGCTGGCCCTGGCTGCCGGAGTCTGGCTCCGCTCCCGATTCTCGTGACAGCCCCACACACTCAGTCCGTTGTGATTCTTGGTGGAAACCTAGCCGGCCTCACCGCCGCCCACCGCCTCGCCAGTCAAGGCTATCGAGTCACCCTCGTCGACCAGCCCCCTTCCCTGGAAGGCGCCTCCCCAGGCGAGCAGCCTCATGACGAACCGGAAGCCTTCACTGTCCTTGGCTGCCATCACAACACACAGGCCCTACTACGCTCTCTCCAAGCCGATTCGCCCCAGCCGGCCTCCATCAATATCCCGTTAGAATTTCGTCTCCCCGATCATTCACTCATCCGTTACCCCAGAACCGGACTCCCGGCCCCCCTTCACACCTGGGTAAGCCTCCTGAGATTTACCGGCATC
The DNA here is from genome assembly GCA_945905765.1 of Nitrospira lenta. GTDB lineage: Bacteria > Nitrospirota > Nitrospiria > Nitrospirales > Nitrospiraceae > Palsa-1315. The sequence goes on along the minus strand of CAMDPZ010000015.1, from coordinate 33,116 downwards.
CCCTGGAACGAACGATGGCAATTGGCATGCTGGCTGGAACGGCTGTGGGAGGACGAAGAACAACTGGCAGCCGACCTGGAACAACGCACCGCTGGCGAATGGCTCGCAACGCTTGGGCAAAGTACAGAAACATGTCGTAGGGTTTGGAATCCTCTCGCGCAATGGCTGACCGGCAACGATCTCTACGTCCTGTCCGCCGATGCCTTCGTAAATTCCGTGAGACCCCTGTTCCTAAACACTCGCTCCGACAGCCGTATTTCGATCCTGCAAAATTCGCCGCACAGCTGCCTCACACAACCGATCACCAGGGCTTTGACCAAAGCCGGCGCCACCATTCTGCGCGACACGGAAGCCCTCGAGCTTCGCTATGAACGAGATCGCATCTCCGGCGTCCTGCTGAAGGATGGCTCTCTGCTCCAGGCTGATTGGTACATCACAGCCCTGGCCCCGCAGCAACTGACGCCCTTAATTCCAGAGCGATGGCTGACCCGCTACGCCTACTTCCAGCAACTCGCGCTCTTGCAGTCATCCGACAGCACCACCATCCTGGCGGAGACGGAACAGGCCTGCGTTGCCCCTCGCCTTATCCTATTAGGCGACACGGCCTTTCACTCGATCCTCGCCACGAGGCGCGGACCAGATCGCACCAGCTTCTCACTCGTGACAACCGACAGCCGGTTCGCGCAGGCTCAGCTGAGCCAAGACCTTGAATCGATGGTCCCCGACCTGCTCAGATCCCTAGGACTCCTCCCTCCAGGAAGCAACATCGCGACAACCAGCCGACGAACGATTCCCCATGCCATCCTCTCGCTCAGACCAGGGACCAAACTCCACCGGCCCATCCAGCGCAGCCCCATCGCCAACCTGCTCGTAGCCGGCGCCTGGACCGATACAGGCTGGCCGCCCAACCTTGAAAGCGCCATTGTCAGCGGCAATCGTTCTGCCGATGCCATCAGCCGCCGCTAACAGGCTACAGAAAAAGTCCGCCAGCGAAAAACTGTGACGATATCTCGTGAAACGAGGACGTCCTTGTTTACGAACGGCAGACAACGTGGGGAACCAACAAGCGAGGGCAATGCTCGTAGGGGCGGCGGGAAAACTCTTGAATGGTCGACAGGACTGGCACACAGCGACAGCGTGAACGTCATCACATGCCGCAGCCGGCTCAGAGGGAGCTATTCCAACAGACTCGAATCGTGGTCTGAGTTACGTTTTCTCTACCTCGGCAGAAGAAGCTGACTCAGAGTCCGCCTCTGACTCCTCTGCTGACTGTTCCTCTTCCGGCATATCGAACCAGGACACCAACATCTCGTCCCACCAGGCTTCATCCACATCTTTCCCCGGATCGATGCCGAGAAAGGCGACCTCATCCTTCGTAATGTCGGGACCGACCACCTGGGGCTGAAACTTCGCCCGCTCGACGATTTCTTTCGTGGCATAGCCCCCGACAATCCAGGAGTCCGGATCGGCACGGCGGGACTTGTAGGCCTTAAGGCCGAGCTTGAGATACATGAAAATCTGCTGCTGCGAAGGATCCCCGACGCCTGAGTGCGGCAGCCCCAAGGTCTTCTCAATCTTCTTGCGCCAATGCCGGTCGTCGTATCGCGACGTAATCAACTGGAGCATGGTCTTTCCAAGTTCGACATCAAGCGGCATGGTGCTGGTGACTCCTCTACGATCTCAAATGCTGGTTGAAAAATGCTGTGGCGCGGACCCAGGCGTCTTTGGCCGCCTCAGGCCGATACACGGTCTTATCCGTATCCCGAAAAAACGCATGGGGCGCGCCGGGATAGGTCTTGATCTCACCGGACTTATGATACTTTTTGAGGCCTGCCGCAAGCCGCTGGACATCCGCCTTGGTAATCCAGCCGTCATCCTCTCCATAGAAATACAACACAGGAGCCGACAGCTGTTGCAGGGGCGCATCGGGATTCGGCACCTGCCCATAAAAAGGCGCAGCGGCCTTGATGTCCCTGTTCACGCAGGCCAGCATAAGGGCATAGCCCCCGCCCATACAAAATCCTGTGACACCGATCTTCGTAGCATCGACTTCCGGGACGGACTTCAAATAGGCGACTGTGGCGTTCAAATCTTTCAAGCCGTCTTCCTGCTGCAGCGTCCCCATCAGCTTGCCTGCTTCGCCCGGATCGGTCGTGAGCGCATAGCCCAGCCGCGAGTAGAGATCCGGAGCGATCGCCACATAGCCCTCAGCGGCGTAGCGACGCGCCACGTCCTTGATATGGTCGGTCAGCCCCCACCATTCCTGAATCACAATGATCGCAGGGCGTCGCTCCTTCGTCTCCGGGGCTGCCACATAGGCCCGCATCGTCACCTTGTCACTGGAATACTGGACCAGCGATTCTCTGATCGACTCGGCCATAGCTCCCCCTAGCTTCCCGCGACCATCATCTCGGTAATCTTGACGGTCGGGCTGGCAATGCGCCCTCGAAACACGAGGTCGCTGCCGACCATCTCGATCCCAGCGAACATGTCTTTCAGATTGCCCGCAATCGTAATTTCTTCGACGGGATAGGCCAGCTCGCCCCCTTCGATCCAAAAGCCGGAGGCCCCGCGTGAATAGTCGCCGGTCACCATATTGATCCCGAACCCGATCAGGTCCGTGACGTAGAGGCCCTGCTTCACCGTCTTGATAATCTCTTGCGCCGTCTTCGATCCTGGCGCGAGATAAAAGTTCGTAGGGCCGACCGACGGATTCTCACCGACACTGCGCGAGGCGTTCCCGGTCGAGGCCATCCCGAGCTTTCGCCCTGAATAGGTATCGAGCAGGTAACTCTTCAGCACGCCCCGCTCCACCACGGTTGTCTTTCTGGTCGGGAGCCCTTCGCCGTCGAATGGCCGTGAGCCCAGCCCTCCGACTATTCGTCCATCGTCATAAACCGTCACATAGTCAGGAGCCAGCGATTTATCCAATTGGCCTGCCAGGAACGAGGCGCCTTTATAGAGGGAGTAGCCGGATACGGCGCCGCAGAGATTCCCCATCAAACTTCCCGCCATTTCCGCATCGAAGACCACCGGCACCCGCTGAGTGGCCACTTTCCTCGCGCCCAGCTTGCGGACCGTCCGCCTGGCCGCTTCCAGTCCCACCGCCTCAGGGGAATTCAGCTTGGAAAATTTTCGCTGCACATCGTACCAGGAGTCCCGCTGCATGGCCCCGGTCTCCGGATCGGTCGCAACAGGCGAGGCCGACATGGAGAAGCTAGAGCTTTGGTATTCCCCCAGGAATCCGTGACTGTTCCCTAGCACGACACGTCCGGAAGAAGAGTCGAAGTCGCCCCCTTCGGAATTCGTCACTCGCTCGTCCGTCGACATGGCAGCAGCCTCGACCCGTTTGGCCAAGTCGATCTGCTGCTCCGTATTCAGTCTAGTCGGATCGTAGAGGTCCAGATCCGGCCTCTCCCCCGCCATCTGATCCGCTTCAGGCAAACCGGAAACAGGATCTTCCACGACAGCCTTCGCCAGGGTGCAGGTCTCAGCGACGAGGGCATTCAAGGAATCCGCCGAAAAATCCGACGTGGAGGTGCTGGCAGAACGTTTCCCGACGAAGACCCTCAAGCCGAGATGTTTTTCCCTCGCTTTAGTGAGACGATCGACAGCGCCCAGCCGGACTTGCACCGAAAAGGTTTCGCCCTCGGCAATAATGATGTCCGCTTCCGTCGCTCCGCTCCGCTTCGCCTTGGCCAAGAGATCCAAGGCCAGCTGGCTGTATCCATCGCGCTGTTGTAGCTGCTGGTTCATCGCTGTGTCCCGCCTACGGTGATTTCATCGATGCGAATGGTCGGCAGGCCAACGCCCACCGGGACAGACTGCCCGTCCTTGCCGCAGGTCCCGATCCCCTCGTCGAGCTTGAGGTCATGCCCGACCATGGAAACCTTGGTGAGGATCTCAGGGCCGCTGCCGATTAAGGTTGCGCCCTTCACCGGCCTCGTCACCTTCCCCCCCTCGATCAAATAGGCTTCGCTGGCAGAGAACACGAACTTCCCGTTGGTGATGTCCACCTGCCCGCCGCCGAACGAGACGGCATAGAGGCCGCGATCGACCGACCGGATGATCTCATCCGGGTCCGAGGTTCCGGCCAGCATAAAAGTATTCGTCATGCGAGGCAGCACCACACTTTGGTAACTTTCCCGCCGTCCATTGCCCGTTACGGGAATGCCCATGAGGCGCGCATTCAATTTATCGGTGATGTAGCCGCGCAGAATTCCGTTCTCGATGAGTGTCGTGCGACCGGTCGGAGTCCCTTCATCGTCCATATTGAGCGAGCCTCGCCGCCCCGGAAGAGTTCCATCATCGACAATCGTACAGACATCGGAGGCCACCCGCTTACCGAGGAGGTTCGAGAATGCCGAGGTTTTCTTGCGATTGAAGTCCGCTTCCAATCCATGGCCGATGGCTTCGTGCAACAAAATTCCCGGCCAGCCTCCGCCCAACACAACCGGCATAACACCGGCAGGCGCGTCCACGGCAGAGAGGTTGAGAATCGCTTCACGGGCTGCTTCCCGCGCAAACCGCAGATGCCGGTCACCCTCATGATAGAACTCAAACCCGACACGACCGCCCCCGCCAAACGAACCGGACTGGCGTTGCCCCTTCTCTTCGGCAATACAGGTGACTTGCAGCCGCGACAGAGGCTGAACATCTCCAATCAAGGCGCCGTCCGAGGTGGCCACCACCACCACTTTATATTCCGTGTTAAACGAGGCCATGACATTCTTGATGCGCGGGTCGTACCGGCGCGCTTCGGCATCGATCGCATTCAGTAGGGCCACACGATCCGCCGTGGCGACTTCGACCTGGACCCGTTCGACCGGATAGAGATCGCGCGTGGGACGTTGACGGACCGGCGCAGGAACGGCCTGCGCCCCGCTGGGAGAATTGGCAATGTAGCGGGCCGTATCGGCCGCCAGCTCGAGATCTTTCTTTGTCAGCTCGTCGGAATAGGCAAAGCCGGTCTTTTCCCCCGCCGTTGCCCGCACCCCCACACCCTGCGAGACGCTTTTCGTGGCTCGTTTGACGAGCGACTCCTCCATCGAGACGGACTCGGACACGCAAGACTCAAAATAGAGGTCGGCATAATCGACATCACGGACCTTGACCCGGCCAAGCGCCGAAAGCACTTCGCCTTCGGTGAGGCCAAAAGATGCGAGCTGAACAAGTTCACCCATGGTTCGAAAATCCTTACGCGGTTGGCATGCAGATAGACCACGGAGTATAGCCGATCCCTTTCCGCAGGCGCAATGTGAACCTGCCCAACTTGCCGCTTTTACAGGACTTTTCGTTTGACTTTCCTTCTACTCGTCAGTAGACTTTGCTCGCCTACCGCAAGATTTCCCAAGATGAAGGATCGTGATCAGTAACAGCCTATGAGTACGAACGAATCATCGGCCATAGACCAGCTATCAGCCGAAGAGCTGACCTCGAAACTCGACCCAAACCTCCTGCCGAAACATGTGGCGATCATCATGGACGGCAACGGGCGCTGGGCAGAATCACGACACCTCCCCCGCATTGCCGGTCATCGGGAAGGGATCAAATCCGTTGGTGAAACGGTCCAGGCCTGCTCAGACCTGGGCATCCAGGCCCTGACCATTTACGCGTTTTCACAGGAAAACTGGAACCGCCCATTACCGGAAGTTTCCGCTCTCATGGGCTTGCTCGAATACTTCCTGGCGCAGGAACGGACGAAACTCATCGAACAGGGAGTCAGGTTTCGCACGATCGGCAGGCTCGAAGACCTTCCTGCCTCTGCCATCCAATGGGTCCGGGACACGGAACAGGCAACCGCCCATCTCGACAAACTCCACCTCACGGTCGCCCTCAGCTATGGCGGCCGCACAGAAATCGTGGACGCGGTGCGGGAAATTCTGCGCGACGCGCAAGAGGGAAAATTACAACCGGACGAGGTGGATGAAGCACTGGTCCAGCAACACCTCTATACCCAGGGGCTGCCGGACCCCGATCTCCTGATTCGCACCAGCGGCGAAACCCGCATCAGCAATTTTCTCCTCTGGCAGCTGGCCTATACCGAACTCTATTTCACGCCAACCCTCTGGCCCGACTTCCGCCGCCGCGAGTTTTTGCTGGCGCTCTTGGAATACCAGCGCCGCGAGCGGCGATTCGGCCGCGTCCTCAGCAGCACGATTTCCTCATAGTGGTCGACCTGAACATCCAGATGCAAACAACGAACACCGGCCAACAGCCGACTCACCCAACGCCGGTGGCGGCAGCCCGGTTCGACCCCCGTCGGATCTATACGGTGCTGGTCCTGGCGCCTCTGCTCTATGCCGTCATTCGCTACCTCCCGCCCCTCGTATTTTCAGGCGTCGTGGTCCTGGCAGGCGTGCTTGCCCTCTTCGAGTTCTACCGACTATGTTTCAGCGACCGCAGCCAGTCCTGGCTGATCGGAATCGGCCTGGCAGGATTCGCTGCCGTGATTCTGGGCGCTCATTGGCCGAACCTCATCGTGCCCAGCCTCCTCGCAACACTCATCGCCATTATTTCCGTCCCGCTCTTTAGCCGGGCGCCCCTCGAACAGAGCTTGAGGGATGGGGCCATGACCCTGTTCGGCGTGCTCTACCTGGGGCTCACGCTCGGCCCGCTCTCGATGACGAGACTGCTCCCCCAGGGCGAATGGCTGATTTTCTTTCTTCTACTCGTAACCTGGGCATCCGATACCGGCGCCTACTATGTCGGGACTCTCTATGGACGACACCGCCTGGCTCCCACAATTAGTCCAAAGAAATCCTACGAAGGCTTGGCGGGAGGATTGGTCGGTGCGATAATTGCCGCATACATCATTCGCTGGTGGTTTCTCCCGGAGCTGTCCGCACTCGACTGTCTGGTCCTGGGCACACTCCTGACCCTCACAGGGCTCTGGGGGGACCTGACCGAATCGGCCATGAAGCGCAGCGTCGGCATCAAAGATTCCGGCGGGATCCTGCCGGGCCATGGCGGCATGCTCGACCGGCTGGATAGTCTCTTGTTCACCGCCCCTGCCTTCTACTACTATGTAACGATGGTGATCCGGCTACGGATCATCGAATGAGGACGCCGCTATGAAAACGATCGTGATCCTTGGATCGACCGGGTCGATCGGCACCAGCACCTTAGACATCGTGGACCGGTTCCCCGGAGAGTTCCGCGTGGCAGGGCTGACCGCCGGCAGCAATGATGAAAAACTCGAAGAGCAAATCCGCAAGTTCAAGCCCCGCGTCGTGGCCCTCTCTGATACCTCCGCTGCCGCCAGACTCAGGCAACGTTGCGCCGGACTGCCCGTTGAAATCCTGAATGGACCGGAGGGCCTGAGTCAGGTCGCCTCTGCGCCAGAAGCCGAACTGGTCATCTCCGCGATCGTCGGCGGCGCCGGCCTCGTGCCCACGCTGGCGGCCATCCGGAGCGGCAAGCAGATCGCCTTGGCCAATAAAGAACCGATGGTCATGGCGGGGAAGCTGATGCAGGAGGAAGCGCGCAAGCATGGCGTGCGCATCTTCCCGGTCGACAGCGAGCATAGCGCGATTTTTCAATCGCTGGAAGGCCATCGGAAAGAAGATGTCCGCCGCCTGATCCTCACGGCCTCCGGCGGAGCCCTCTGGCCCCTGACGAAAAAGGAACTGCAGGACGTCACAGCCGAACGGGCGCTCCAGCACCCCAATTGGAAGATGGGCGCCAAAATCACGATCGATTCCGCCACCCTCATGAACAAGGGGCTCGAAGTCGTCGAGGCCCGCTGGCTCTTCGACATTCCGGAATCTCAGATCGAGGTAATGATCCACCGGGAAAGCATCATCCATTCTCTGGTAGAGTATCAGGATCGTTCGGTGATCGCGCAGTTGGGATTGCCGGATATGCGCACCCCGATTTCCTATGCGATGCGATATCCTGGGCGCCTGCCGCTGGATCTTCCCTCGCTGGAGTTGACCGAGATTGCGAAGCTGACCTTCTGCAAGCCGGATCACGACCGGTTCCCCTGCCTGGGGCTCGGCTATGAGTCCCTGCGGATCGGCGGCACGATGCCGGCCACAATGAATGCCGCGAACGAAATCGCCGTCGATGCATTCCTCAAGGGGGGCATCCGGTTTACCGATATTGTGGAGATTATCCGCAGCACCATGGACGCCCACAGCCTTAAAGACGTGGATACGTTGGAAGAGGCATTAGAGGCGGATCGCTGGGCTCGCGAGAAAGCCGAATCGTTAGTCTCGGCCTTGGCCCGCTAGTTTTAAAGGAGCATACACCTTGTTCATGGCATTCACCTGGTCCCCCGATACGCTCTGGTTGCTCTTGCAGAAAGCCTGGTGGTTCCTGGTCGTCCTGGGCGTGCTCGTCGCCTTCCATGAGCTCGGCCATTTCCTGGCCGCTCGCTGGGTCGGCGTCAAGGTCCTCAAGTTCTCGCTGGGCTTCGGCCCGAAGCTTTTCGGCCGCCAACTGGGAGAAACCGAATATCTCCTCTCCGCCATTCCGCTCGGCGGCTATGTAAAACTGTTCGGCGAAGACGAGACCGAGGCGACCACCGAAGCGGATCGCGCGCGATCGTTCGCGCACCAACGCCTGGGCGGCAAAGTCCTGATCGTCGCAGCGGGACCGGGATTTAACTTCATTCTGGCCTATGTCATTTTCTCCGCATGGCTCGCAACCGGCGCGCCGCTCTTCGTCCCCACATTCCAGGACCTGACTCCCGATATCGAAGCGATGGTCCCTGGCTCACCGGCCGATACGGCAGGCCTCCAGATCGGCGATCGCGTCACCCGGGTTAACGGACAGGAGATTTCGACCAGGACCGAACTGCTCGATGCCGTGGCGAAGAGCAAGGGCCAGGCTCTGGCCCTCGAGGTTAAACGGGACGGACAGGTCAAAACGATGACCGTCACCCCCGCCACCGCGCCGGGACCGCAGGCTTCAACGCCGGAACCAAGCTATTACCTGGGCGTCGAGGAAGCCCCGCCGCTGGTCACATCGGTCGTGCAGGGTTCTCCGGCAGCCAAAGCCGGCCTTCAAGCCGGGGACCATGTGGTCTCCATCGAGAGCCAAGCCATCCATGCCTGGTCGCAGCTGACCGGGATCGTGAAAGAACATCCGGGCCAGCCGTTGAACATCGAGGTCTTGCGCAAAGGACAGCGCCTGCCGCTCACCGTGACGCCCTCTATAGAGAAGGCGACGGTCAATGGTCAATCGGTCGAGGTCGGCAAGATCGGCATTTCAGGACCGGGCCGCTCGATCATGCGCTCCAGCACCCCACTCCTCTCCCTCTATGACGGATTGAAAGCGACGTGGGGCTGGACCGAGCTGACCGCCATCGGCCTCTACAAGATGATTGTGGGGGACATCTCCAGCAAGAATATCGGCGGCCCGCTGACGATCGCCAATATTTCAGGAGAAGCCGCATCGCAAGGGGCCTCCAGCGTAATTTTCCTCATCGCCATCCTGAGCATCAACCTGGGCGTCCTCAATTTGCTCCCCATTCCTATTCTGGACGGAGGCCATCTGCTGTTTTTCCTGATTGAGGCCATCCTCCGGAAACCGCTCGGTGAGCGCCAGAGAGAAGTAGCGCAACAAGCAGGCCTCGTGCTATTAGTGGGCGTCATGATCTTTGCGTTTTGGAACGACCTTGAACGGATCTTCTCCCACTAGGCCATGAGCCGGAAAGTCTGAAGGTCGAACGTCGTCATATCGGCACAACCGATCCTCTCTCACCGACGTTGCAGACGTTCGGACGTGATGACGTTCTGACCTTTCTCATACAACCATGCGAACCTCTCAAGTCTTAATCCCCACATTGCGGGAAGAACCGGGCGAAGCCGAAACTGCCAGCCATAAGCTCATGCTTCGGGCCGGGCTGATCCGCAAAGTGGCAGCGGGCATCTATACCTATCTCCCGCTCGGCCTCCGGGTCATCCGAAAAGTCGAACAGATCATTCGTGAGGAGATGAACCGGGCCGGCGCTCAGGAACTCCTGATGCCCATCGCCTCCCCCGCAGAGCTCTGGCAGGAAACAGGCCGATGGAATTTCTACGGCAAGGAATTGATCCGCTTTAAGGATCGCCACGATCGCGAGTTCTGTTTGGGGCCGACCCACGAAGAAGTCATCACCGACCTGTTCCGGCGCGAAGTCCGCTCCTATCGGCAGATGCCGTTGAACTTCTATCAAATTCAAACGAAATTTCGCGACGAAATCCGCCCCCGCTTCGGGCTCATGCGTGGCCGCGAGTTCATCATGAAGGATGCCTACAGCTTCGACCAGGACCCCGCAAGCGCCATGGTCAGCTACCAGAAGATGTACGATGCCTACCACCGGATCTTCACACGCTGCGGTCTCACGTTCCGCGCCGTAGAAGCCGATACAGGCCTGATCGGCGGCAGCTCCTCACACGAGTTCATGGTGCTGGCCGAGACCGGCGAAAACACCATCGTCTATAGCGATACCGGCACCTATGCCGCCAACGTCGAGCAAGCGGAAGTGCTCCCCCCGACCGAGGTGAGCACCGAAGCCCAACGTCCCCTGCAGACCGTGCAGACGCCGCGCTGCCGGACCGTTGAAGAAGTGACGAAGTTTCTGAACATCTCCCCGACGCACCTCGTCAAGACGCTCCTCTATTCGACAGGGAAAGAGACCGTCGCAATCTTGGTCCGAGGCGACCATGAGGCCAATGAGATCAAAATCCAACGGTTCCTTCGCGCGACGAACCTTGAACTCGCGACGCCCGCCGTCGTCGAGCAAGTCACCGGCGCACCGGTCGGATTTGCCGGCCCCGTCGGAATGAAGCAAATTCGGATCATTGCCGATCACGCGATCAAAGCCTTGCGCAACGTCGTCGTCGGCGGCAACCAGCTCGACACGCACTATGTCGATGCGAATTGGGAGCGCGATTTTCAGGTCGAGCAGTTTGCCGATCTGCGCAGCGCCCGTGAGGGAGATCCCTCACCAAGGAAAGATGGAACGCTGAAATCGACGAAAGGCATCGAAGTCGGGCATGTCTTTATGCTCGGCACCAAGTACAGCGAAGCCATGAAGGCCTCCTACCTGGACGCGCAGGGCAAAGAATGCCTGGCCGTCATGGGCTGTTACGGCATCGGCGTCGGACGCACCGCCGCCTCGGCAATCGAGCAGAACCACGACGCAAAAGGCATTATCTGGCCCTTCCCGATCGCCCCCTTCCATGTGCATCTCCTCCCACTCACCCAATCGGCCCAGACCGCCCAAGTCACCGAACAGCTCTATGCAGAACTGCAGGCGGCAGGGCTGGAAGTGCTCTGGGATGATCGGGATGAACGGGCTGGCGTGAAGTTCAACGATGCGGACCTGATGGGAGCCCCCTTCCAAGTCGTCGTTGGAGACAAGGGTCTCGCCGAAGGCGTCGTGGAGGTCAAAACCAGGAAAGACGGCGTCAAAATCAAGCTGCCGCCAGCCCAAGTCGCAGCCCATCTCACTCGCACGCAGGCGAGCTAACAGCCAAATCGCTCTCCATTCCGTCTCCCTGCCGTTGCGCAGGAAGCCTTAAGCTTAAAACTCCCTTTTCCTTGCCTTCCCTTCGCTATCAGCTAGACTGGCATTTGACCTTCACAGCAAAACTATTGCGGGTGCGAACGTTGTGCCCGTTCACGCGCTCGAATCGGGCCATCACCAGCATGTGTGACCTGCAGGAATTCGCCTAATGCCAACCAAGCCCATTGCCCAAAATCTTCAAGGGCTGCAACAGGAAGTGGCATTCGCCGAGAATGTCAAACGCATTACCGACCAAATCCTGGCGACCAGCGATCTTGACCATATCCTCCTCGATCTGCGGACGGAAATTCTCAGTCTCCTCGACGCCGAAGACCTGACGATCTTCGCCTTCGATTCGGACAAAAAAGAAATCTTCTCCAGAGTGCCGCACCTCGACAGCGTCGAGGAAATCCGCCTCCCCATCACGGAACAAAGCCTGGCCGGGCTCTGCGCCAAATATCTCCGCCCGGTAAACATTACCGACGTCTATGACCTCGCGGAACTGCAGGGCATCCATCCCTCCCTCCTCCATGACACCTCCTATGACAAGCGAACCGGATTCAAAACGACGCAGGTCCTGGCCTACCCGATCGTGGCAGAGAATAAGTATTTGATGGGCGTCCTCCAACTGCTCAACAAAAAGAGCGGCGCGCGCTTCACCAGAAAAGACGAAGAATCCGTCGCAGAAATCGCAAAGGCCCTCGGCATCGCCCTCTTCAATCTCCGCAAGACCACGAAAAAAGCCCCGACCAAATTCGATCTGCTGCTCGCCAACAACCGCATCACTCAACAGGACCTGGATAGCGCACTGGCCGAAGCCAAGAAGGGCGGCGCCGACTTCGACAGCGTCCTGATCGAGAAACATAAAATCCCAAAACTGGAGATCGGAAAATCGCTCGCCCAGTTCTACAAATGTCCCTACATCGAATACAGCGATCGCACGATCGTCGATGTTGAACTCCTGAAAAATCTGAATGTCGACTACCTTAAAAAAAACCACTGGATGCCCCTTAAACGGGACCGCACCTCCATCGAAATCTTAACGGATGACCCGGGCGACCTCGATCGTGTGGCCGATATTAAACGGACCTTCCCCGGCCTCACCATTCGCTTTGCGATCAGCCTCCGTCGCGACATCGCCCAGTTCCTCGCCTCCGCCACAGGGCAGGGACCGGGACAGGGAGATCCCGGCAGCACCAGAAAGCTGGACGAAAATGTCTCCGACATTCTCGGCGAACTGGCCAACGAAGCCCAGGAAGAGGCGGCGGAAGATGCCGGAGGCGGGCTCGACGAAAACGACAATGCCATCGTGCGGCTGGCCAACCAGATCATCGCCGATGCCTACCGGCAGGGCGCCTCCGATATCCATGTCGAGCCCTACGGGGAAAAACGCGAAACCATCGTCCGGTTCCGGGTCGACGGCGACTGTTTCGAATACATGAAGATCCCCCCCAGCTATCGGCGCGCCATCGTCTCGCGGCTGAAAATTATGGCCAGCCTCGACATTGCCGAGCGCCGCAAACCGCAGGACGGCAAGATCAAATTCAAAATGTCGGAAAGCAAAGAAATCGAATTGCGCGTCGCCACGATTCCGACCGCGGGGTTTAACGAGGACGTGGTCATGCGTCTGCTCGCCGCCAGTGAGCCCTTGCCACTCGACAAAATGGAGTTCTCCGCGCGAAATCTCGCCGCGATCAAGGAGATTGCGGCACGGCCCTATGGCATCATTCTCTGCGTCGGGCCAACCGGATCGGGAAAAACCACGACCCTGCACTCCGTCCTCGGCTTCATTAATACGCCTGACCTAAAAATCTGGACAGCGGAAGATCCGGTCGAAATCACCCAGTACGGACTCCGCCAGGTTCAAGTGCAGCCGAAGATCGGCTTCACCTTTGCCGCGGCCATGCGGGCGTTCCTGCGAGCCGACCCCGACGTCATCATGGTCGGTGAAATGCGCGACAAAGAAACGGCTGAGATCGGCATCGAAGCCTCGCTGACCGGCCACCTCGTCATGAGCACCCTCCACACGAATAGCGCAGTGGAAACCGTGACCCGGCTCCTCGACATGGGCTGCGACTCGTTTAGCTTTGCCGATGCCATGCTGGGAGTCCTGGCCCAGCGCCTCACCCGCCGAATCTGCAAAGACTGTAAAGAGCAGTATGTCGGGACACCGGAAGAATATGAAGAAATCCGCCAGGGCTATGGACCGGAACATTGGGACAAACTCGGCATCCCGCAGGACAAAACCTTCCTCCTGGCCCGCGGAAAAGGATGCGAAACCTGCAATCGCTCCGGCTTCAAGGGACGCGTGGCGCTCCACGAGCTGCTACTGGGATCAGACGGAATCAAACGTTTAATTCAAACGAAGGCCCGCACAGAAGAGATGGTAAAAGCGGCTATTGAGGACGGCATGACGACCCTCCTGCAGGACGGAGTGCAAAAGACCCTCCTAGGCTATACCACGCTCAAAGAAGTCAAAGCCGTGGCCATCAAATAGTCGGTTTCACGGCACCTACCGACACCTTCGCTTTGATCGCTCACGCCGGCCCTCAACAAACTGCCCTGAACTCCCTCTCTGTCATGCTCCAGGCCTAGCTAAATACCCTGCTTTGACTACAGATCGTCCTCATGGTAATCTGTTCAATCGTACGAGTCAGCACTAGGTCATTGCGCAGCCCCATCTCACTCGCTTGTCTTCGCGCGATGCCCCCTCAGAACGTGAGGCTCATACGTTCCATTATAGTCTGTGCTCGGATGCCTGGCAGACAGATGGACGGAGCGATTTCGGCATTTCTATCCGACCCCCTCATCTCCATCACACGTTTCCCTACGGTGGAGATGCCTGGTTCTACAAAGGAGCACTGATGAAGCTATCCACTGGGTGGCGAGCCGACAAGACGAGGAAGAACCGAGCGCGGGCGACACGGAAGCCAAAGATCCGATGGGAAGTGCTTGGCCTCCCCACTCCTCTTGATACCAGCCTGACGACCTCCATGGAGGACATCCGCAAACAAGTATCGAATATGGCCAGCCGAGGATTCGGTCAAGGCACTCGCTCCCGCACGGCCGAACGAGAAGCGAAAACGACCAACCATGTTCCTGCCCCAGCCGGCAAGAGACGCCGTGGAGCGACGGAACCGTCGGCATAGTCTGGATACAACCTAACGGTATGCGAGGGGCGACTCACGACGGGTCGCCACGCAAAGGAGGGCACCATCGGACGAGCAGGAAAAACAACCATCGCAAAACGAGACCGCGAAAAAGCGAAACAGATTCAGCGGCGCGATAAAGACGCGAAGCGAGAACAACGCAAGACCGAGAAGCCAGATCGCCCCTCGGGCACCGAGGGAGGAGAAGATCCGGATTTGGCAGGGCTTCAGTGGGGCCCGCAAGAACCGCTCTACTAGGAATGATGTGAGGGCAGGCCCCTCGCCGCGCATCACGCCCAACCAGGCGCCGCCCTCACAAATCGTTCGGCAAAAGACCGAGCCAGCCGCGTGGAGGGCAACCACGCGGCGATACAACCAGCCGCCTCGCAAGGGCACCAGGCCCTCTGCAACTACCAAGACCAGCAAGTCACGTTCACTCGTCGGCAGCAGGCATTTGAGCCCTGCCACCCCTCTCGGCTGAGACGCCTAGGCGCCCTCAGGCGCAACGGGGCCAGACTGCTGCTGGCGTCGGTCCTCGCCTGGACGGCCCCACCTCTGACGATCGCCCCTGGAACGGTCAGCCCCGCCCCTCGAGGTGGAACGCTCACCGGGGCCAGGACTTCCCTCTGCCAACGGCACCGCATGCCCCAACAGGGTCTCGATCGCTTTCAGCTGATCATGATCCTCGGCCGTCACAAAGCTGGTGGCGCGCCCAGTCATCTTCATTCTGGCTGTCCGTCCGATACGATGGATATAGTCCTCCGGAGAGTTCGGCAAGTCGTAATTCACCACATGGCCGATATTCGCCACGTCGATTCCGCGAGCTGCGACGTCCGTCGCGACGAGAATTCTCACTTGCCCGCGCTTAAATCCGTCGAGTGCGCGGAGGCGCTGCGGCAACGTGCGATCTCCATGGATGACCGCAACACGGTGACCAGCCTGCTCTAACGTCTGACCGAGTCGATCGACCCGGCTCTTGGTTCGCGCGAACACGAGCACCGTTCCCCGTTCCACCCCCAGCAACGACACCAAGAGATTCGTCTTTTCATGGAACGACGTATAGTGCACCGCCTGCGTGACACCTTCCGCCGTCGTCGAGTGAGGCGTCACCATCACACGAACCGCATCCTTGAGACTCGCCTGGACCAAACGGGTCACATCGGTCGGAAGGGTGGCAGAAAAGAGCAACGTCTGCCGCTCCAGCGGCAAGGCGTCAAGAATCTGATTGATCTGTGGCGCAAAGCCCATATCAAGCATACGATCGGCTTCATCCAGCACCAGAATCTTGATGGGAAGCATATTGACCGTCCCGTTCCACATATGGTCCAACAACCGCCCCGGCGTGGCGACCAGGATGTCGGGCCGTTGGCGCAAGCCCCTGATCTGCGCCTGCATATCGCTCCCTCCGACAATGACCGTCGCGGAGATGTTGTGGCTCCGGCCCAGCTTCTCGATTGAATCGAAAATCTGCAACGCCAATTCACGCGTCGGCGCGAGAATCAACGCCTGCGGGTGCCCTTTGGGCAGAGCCGAAAGCCGTTCGATCATGGGGACCACAAACGCCGCAGTCTTCCCCGTGCCGGTTTGCGCGCAACCAATGACGTCCCGGCCCTCCAGGGCTGGAGGAATGGCTTGCGCTTGAATGGGGGTCGGAACCAGTAAACCCGCCGCCGTCAAATCCCGCAACAGCGGCTCAGACAAACCAAGGGTATGAAAACTCGTGTGAACAGAGGTATCCACTGCACTATCCTTTCAGTGTGATCGCATTAAGACGGGATCAGAGAGCCGAGGGGAGAGAAACCGGGAAGGCATCCACTCCAATAGGACCTGGTCGCGATGCGATCGCGAAGTCCGTTATGGTGTATACAGCCGCGCCGCCGGACTACTGCGACTACGATGTAAAACTCATCGTACAGCATGCCTCCCCTGGCGTCAACTTTCGCAAGAAAAGAGCGCCACTCGAGTAACTTAAGTGAAAATACTCGCCTGCGCGGCCCGTCCCCGATGCGTCCCTGGAAGGCGCATAGCTTCGCTATCCCAGCGAAACTATGCTATGGTGTTTCCAGATGAAGTTCGGTCACTACTCTATCCCTCGCGCCTCCCTCCCCTCCCTCTAGATCCTGCGCGACCGATGCTCTAGTTTCCGCCCCGTTCGGCACAGAGGCCCATCGGGGAGACCGCCGAACTGCACCAGGCTACGCGCGCAAGATCTTGTCCGGTCTCAGGATCGACACATCCGGCGCGCCAGTGCAGATCTTGATCAAATCGACATGCAGCGTATAATAGCGGCTATGGCCGCAATACGAACCTCCTTCGGGACGACGAGGCCCTTATGAATCAGACGCCCCCAGAACGTACGACTCCACGCACACCGACGATCGCCCTCACCCCCACCGGTATGCCGATCGCGATTAGCCGACGCTACAACAAGATCTGGACCATCATCCTCTTTTGCGCCATTGCCATGGGCGCCATGATCGGGGTCCCGCTGTACGGATACCTCTACCATTACACCTGGCTGGACTGGTCGCTCTTCGGGCTGCTCTATGTCGTCAGCGGGCTGGGTATTACCGTCGGCTACCATCGGCTGATGGCCCATCGCAGCTTCGATTGCCCCAACTGGGTCAAGGGTGCGCTCTTAATCGCAGGCGCCTGGGCCCTGCAAAACTCCGCCATCAAGTGGGCCTCCGACCATCTACGCCACCATGCTCATTGCGACGACGAGAAGGACCCCTACAATGCGCAGCTGGGATTCTGGCATAGCCACTGCGGATGGCTGTTCACCCCTGATCAATACGCCGACCCCAAATATGCAACACGTGTCGCAAACGACCCCGTTGCGATCTGGCAACATCAACATTACCCCCTCCTGGTCCTCTCAGGACTAGCAGGCACGTTCCTCATCGGCTTTCTTCACAACGGCCTCATGGGCGGAATAGGCTGCTTTCTCCTCGCCGGTCTGGGCCGCACATTCGCCGTGCTGAATTCGACGTTCTGCATCAACTCCGTCTGTCATCTGTGGGGACGGCAACCGCACGGCACCTCCGATTCCAGCCGGGATAGCTGGCTCGTCTCTCTCGTCACATTCGGCGAGGGCTATCATAACTACCATCACATGTATCCCACCGACTTCCGAAACGGTCCCAACTGGTACCACTTCGATCCCTCGAAATGGCTTATCCTCGGGCTCGCCTCACTGGGGCTTGCGACATCGCTGCGGACCGGCTCGTATGTCGAAGATCCGCTCGCTCGAACGAACTAACAGGTCACGAAGGGATGCTGATGGGGAAACGGGTTCTATACGTGGGAGGGCTCCCGGATAAGGTTTCGGACTGCGAGCTGCGCGGCCTCTTCGCCTCCTATGGCCTGGTTGCCAGAGCCTACGTCGTCCGGTTCAAACATACGGGTAAGTCAGCCGGATACGGATTCGTCGAAATGGGATCAGGCGAACAGGCCGTAAGCGCCGTGAGCGCCCTTGAAGGCACCGAATGGGAGGGCCACCTCCTCAGGCTCTATGTGACACCCTACGCGAACCAGCCCGCCTGACAGAACATCGAACAATCAGCCAGCGAACCCTACACACGTCACGGAGAAGAACGAGCTATGGGCCGCACCAATCTAGACCCGATCATGACCTTTCCTGACGGATCACATCTCTTGATCAGCACCGCCTGCTCAAAAGAAGGAAGCTTTTCCTGCGCCCTCTATATGGCAACCATCGAAGCCGATGACCGAGGGGCCTTCCGCGTCGTCTCCAACCACCTGGACGCAGCCACCTGCCTGGTGGCGCAAGAAGACGCGTACAACTACGCTCAACGCCTCTACCCCCGCTCAGCTGACACGATGAAGAAGCCCCCCTACCTCATCTGGCATGGTCCCGGTCCTACCGGCAACGCAGATGTCTAGAGTGGACGACTACACGCTTCCAGCCACCCAGTCCTTCGACCGACCTCACCTTGCCCCACTGGATCCCGACAATTCAGCCTACCAGGGGCTATAGCTTTTCATAGACACCTCTGTTAGTATGCTTCTGTCTCATGCGGCGGGCCTCGCATGAAACAGCAAATAGAACGGCCCATCACCGATATTGTTGTTGCCGAGAATCTGATCGGAAGTTCGACCCAAGCCGCTTCATTGTTCGCGTCTTCGGCCCGTTCCTTCCCCTCGTGTGTTCGTTCTCGTGTCGCAGACAATATCAATTTCAGAAGGAGGAACCCCCATGGGTTCAAAACTTTATGTCGGCGGGTTGCCCTATGCGGCAACTGAATCACAGCTCACCACCCTCTTTGCCGCGCATGGCACCGTCGAGTCTGCGCGTGTGATCACGGATAAGTTCACCGGGCAATCACGAGGCTTCGGCTTCGTCGAGATGGCCACACAGGAAGAAGCCAAGGCCGCGATTGCGGCATTGAACGGCTCCCAGATGGACGGCCGTCCCCTGACTGTCAATGAAGCCAAGCCCCAAGAGCCCCGCACCGGCGGCGGCGGCGGCGGCGGTGGTCGTTTTGGTAGCGGTGGCGGTGGTGGCGGTGGCGATCGCGGCGGTCGCAGCCGCTTCTAACGAAGCGCGAACCAGCACAAGCTACAGAAGGGGCGCTTCATCCGAAGCGCCCCTTTTTGTTAGAGCCCGGCTCCCCTCTTTCAGTTCTCCCCATTCAATTCGGCACAACGAACGAAATCCCGTCTAGCGGTTACACTCGTGCAAGCACAACAAGGCGCCCAGCAAGGCCGCAGGCAAGTCAAATCCTGGAATCTACTCTCTGGGATGGACTGAGGATTCTAACGAATCGAAAACGGCGCTGGGATGATTTCCCTGCATCAAGCTAGAGCTTCCATCCGGACATGACACAGCGCTGCGCCATCAACGGCGTGAGGCTCTCCATATCTTCAGATACCTTCGTCATGACCTCATTCGCCAACCCCTGATCCTCGAAACATTCGTAGGCATCATCGAGAAAACCGCCCCGGAGCAATGGGTGGTGGAGAAACGCCTGACCGGCGCCAGACGCCACTTTCAACGGAGACTCGGTGACGGCAATGCGTCCAAGATGAAGCCGCTCCAGCCACCCCCGCGCCTCTGCTGCTGACGGCCGTTCCGCAAGGTAGGCTTCCAACTTGCGGCGCTCCGCGAGGAGACCGCGGACAGCCATTTCCTGATCGATCCGGCGCCACAGGGAATCAAACGTGCCGAGCGAAGGGAACGTCAGCACCAGTTGGCCGCCGGGCTTGAGATGTTCCAGCAATCCTTGGATGACTTCAAAACGGTTGGGACGAAAAAACATCACCGAAAGGTTGCCGGTGATGCGATCAAAACAGGGCAGGTACGGAGGCAAGGCCCGCATGTCCAGACATTCGAACTTCAGCCAGGGGAGCGCGTCTCCCTGGATCGCTCTCGCGCTCTCGACCTGCCGCCGGCTGAGATCGAGAGCCAAGACTTGTCCCCTTCGCCCCACCTGCTCTGCCAGATAGAAAGCCGGAATCCCGTGGCCTGAAGCGATATCGAGGATGGACGCATCCGGAAAAAGATCCAGATGTTGCAACAACGATTCGGCGAATGGAGTGGACCAATAGTCGTGGGAGGGAAGAGGCCAGCGAGGCGTCACAGCAGTCCAGAGGTCAGTCATGTCGGTCTCCCTGTCGTGGCGCCGATACCGCTGCCAGCATCCTGAACGTGGATGGCACAGAGCCCGCAGCCTCGGCTAAAAGCTTCGCATGATGCTTCAGGAGCCCACAACGGGAAAAAATCAGCGTAATTCGGCAGGGCAGAAAAGAAACCGACGCACCTGAGCTAGAGCCGCTTATCGCGAAGATTTCGGCTGACGTTTCGGATGAAGGCCCTTGTCGCTCTTGCTCATCGGCTTGCTGGACTCGCCCTCAGCAAAGAGATCCTCAAGCTGCGACTCACTGCACGTGAGGTCGGCATCGGCTGACTTCCGTGACGCTGCACCGGCCGGCTTGGCTGCAGCATGAACCTTCTTATTGTTGGCATCGTCCGGCATGATGGCAGTCCTCTTTCTTGGTAAGCAGGGGCCGCCACAGCGGCACCTACTCCTAGCGCACGTTATCAACAGCGATTGATGGAAGAGGAATCGCCCGTCGCCAGCACCGTGATGGCGCAACCGCCGGCGAGTCAATCACTCACAACCATGATCGTGCGGCTCACTCTGCTCGTACGAACCCTATGCCCCGGCGCCTACAGCAGCCTGGGCCTGAGGAGGCTGAGCCGTTGCGGCTGGAGCTGTCTGCATGGAAGCCTTCAGCTCATCCATCGCCCTCGCCACGTCGGCTTCCGTCGACCCAAAGCGATCCCCCATCACCTTCAAGGCCTGAGTGATCGCTTTTTTCATCTTCGTAATTTGTTCTTCAGGTGTCACCGTATCGCTCCTTCATCAGTTGGGGGCTATCGAGAGGAATCCGCGTCTCTCCGCGAACTCCAGTGCCAGCCAGGAACCGGCTCAGCCAGATCCCGGTGATCACACCCACGAATTTATCACAGCACTGCAGAAACATTCCGACACAGGACCGGCGGAGACTGGGGAATCAAACGCGCGGGGAGAAGCCTGAGGCGCGAGGGATAGAACAGTCAGCGAGGCTCAACACAGCACCGCTCTATGCTAGACGCCGTAACGAGCCTGGTCAAGCAGTATTAATCACCATCAGCCATCACCGCGGCACTGTACGTACGACAGGTCGCCCCTTAGGACTCTTCCTCTTCGACCTGCTCAATCGCGGCCTGAATCCCCGCCACAAAGGCTTCCGGCTGAGCCAACGCGTTCTCCGTCAGTTGAAACTCAGAGACCAACACACCATCTTTATCGACAATGATCAACCGATACCCCTGTTTCATCGTAGCGCCCCGCTCACGTTCCAAATGAAAATCCGCTGGAACGAACGACCAGTTTCGCTCGTCCAGCCACGTACGCAAAGGGAGAAGGACTAGTACCCACGCCCGCTGCCGCCTCGTCCCATCCGATCCATGGGAAGCGCATCGTACCGTGCCTTTAAGTCTTGATGCTCGTTGAGATAGCGCTTGACCGCCGCCTCATCGGCGAAGACCTCTGGGCTCCGCCTTCTGTAGTCCTCGACCGTCAGATCATACTGCCCCAATAGCTTACCGAGCTTCGCGTTGATATCCACGCCCATTTCACGCATCTGCTCAGGCGACGGCCTCTGCCCTTCCTTGAACCGCTCTCCACCCTGAAAGTAATTCGTCATCATCTCGCCGATCTCAATGCGAGCCTTCACGAACTTTTCCACCTCCGCCGGTTCTGCCGCAAAGCCGACCCCGGCACACAACACGATGCCCAGAGAGATGCCGATAATATGACGCGTTAGATTCATGACCATAATCTCCTCTCAACAGGATGGATGAACATTCGGTCTGCCAAGCAACAGCGATCATAGCATCCTTACCTGGCAAAAATAGATGAGGGCCACCTGGCGGGAAAGGACTCGTCGCCAGAGCCTGCTTATCCGGAGTAGAATTCCGGCTCAGCCCGAATCTCGACATTGGAGCGCTCGAGGATGATCGTCACATCGGAAGCCAATAGCCGGAATCAACAACAGGCCCTTGTGGCTGCGGGGCTAGTCGCCTGGGCAGCCGGTTTGCTGGGCTGGCTCTTCCCTCCTCTCTGGCTCCTGCTGGGACTCAGTCCGTTCAGTTACTGGTGGGGACGACGACGGTGCCTCAGGCGAATGACGATCGTACAGCAGCCGTTTTCTAACAACTGGGAACAGATCCTTCTCACACACGTCGCCTTCTTCGCAGCGCTTGACGAGGCGGGGAAGGCGCGGTTCAGGCAACTGGTGCAGATCTTTCTCGACGAGGTCCGGATCACGGGCATTCGCACGGAGGTGGATGAGACCATTCGGGTGCTGGTGGCGGCGAGTGCGGCCATCCCCATCTTCGGGTTCCACGATTGGGAATATCATCGGCTCCACGAGGTACTCATCTACCCTGATGCGTTCGACGACGCCTATCAAAGCCATGGAGGACCCGATGAGAACATTCTCGGAATGGTCGGCCTACACCATTTGAGCGGGGTGATGATTTTATCCAAACCGGCCCTCCTGGCTGGATTCGCCCATCAATCAGGCAAGCAGAACGTGGGCGTGCATGAGTTTGCCCACCTGGTTGAAAAGGAAGCGAGCGAGTATGGGCTCCCGCCGGAAGTACCCTGGATGGTCGTCCGGCAATGGGTGCGGTATGTGGCCAGAGAACTGGCCCGCCCCATGAAGTATCGCGCCCACGTCAGTTCCTATGCCTATACGAACGAACATGAATTTTTCGCGGTATTGGCGGAGTATTTCTTTACCTCCCCCGAGCTCTTGAAACGTCGGGATC
The DNA here is from genome assembly GCA_945905765.1 of Nitrospira lenta. Lineage (GTDB taxonomy): Bacteria > Nitrospirota > Nitrospiria > Nitrospirales > Nitrospiraceae > Palsa-1315. The sequence continues at coordinate 10,126 of CAMDPZ010000015.1, read as the reverse complement.
CCGTCTTGTACTCCATGCTCCGGGACCTGTTTCACCAGGACACAGAATCGCTGCTCCCCCTGATGCCCAGGCGCCGCCAGGGGATCAGCCGTAACACACCCTGCCCCTGCGGCAGCGGCAGGAAATATAAGCACTGTTGCCTGGAGAAGGCCGAAACGACCAATCCCCAACCAGCCACATAGGACAAAAATGACCAACTAAGGGGTTCCCGCCCTGTTCGCTATGGCGAAGGTGCCTGTGGTACGATGTTGACCATAGGCTGAATCAGAAATACTATGCATCCCCTCATGGTTCATGGCGTGGCAGCGTTGCCTTGATGCAACCAGGTGCCACGCTTCCATTGTTTCTCCGGTAAGAGTGCGCTAACCTATTTCGTTCTTGCTTGAGGCTTTTACAAAGAAAGACGCTGCCGCCTCTCCGTCATCGTGAGGCAGGCGATACAGACCCGGCAGATATTCTTCACTTCGTATCGGATTACAGGGAGAGACCATGACCATGAATACCGTGAAGCCAGTACCGACAGGAACAACCAAGTCCTCCTGGGTCCGCATCCCTGATGGCACGAAGGTCAAGCACCGACATGAAGGACATATCGGATTTATCGATGGGCTCACCGAAATCGTCACCGGCCCCAACCGTAATCCTGATGGGAAAACCCAATATCGCATGAATATCGGGGCGCCGGATCGGCAACTCGTAACCGAGGACGACTTGTCGATTCTGATCGACGATGAAGAACTCGTCATTATGTTGCGCCAGAAGGCTCCCTATCGCCGCGCGGTCACACAGTCGCTACAGGGCGTGCTGGCAGCGGATCGCTTTATCAAGCTGTCCTAGCGAATCGGCGCGAGGCCTACGAAACTGGGAACCTCGCGTCAAGCGACAGCAGCGCCTATGCAGTTTCGGCATCCTGTTAGAGCTAGCTTGAGTCGGAGTACCCATGACAGAAACTTGCTACTCAAAAGGCCAGAAAGTGATCTTGGTTACCAGCCAGATCAAAAACGGTAAATGGCTATGCAAGTTTACGATTCCTGGGTCCAGCCATCTCGACGGAGGTCTTCATGGCCAAGATTCGTCGAAGGGCTACAATACGGAATGGGAAGCCAGAAGCAACGCGTTTCAACGAGCAAAGTTGCTGCTGGATGGGTCGCAAGAGGTCGCAGAGGGACGCCTGCCTGAGAAGACCTAACAAACCATTGTGGAGTTACTCGCAGTAGCCCTGGCTCAATTCAGCTGAAGAAGCTCACTCGGCAGACCCCAACTCAAACTGTTCCGATCCTTACGCGCAACGGATCGAATTCATCATCCGCTCATCAGACCATCACGAAACGCTACATTCACCGTCAGCACGAGGTGCCCACCCGCACTGGCTTCACACCGTGCAGGCAGGCGCTCGTTTTGAAACTCTTACGCCCAGGTCCGGTGAACTTCGCTCACGTGCTCGATCCCACCCACTGCGCTAATTTCCCAGCGAACATCGTCCGGGATCGTGACCACACGCAACTCTGCGCCATGGCCGTTTGCCGCCACGCCGAGTTCTTCCACGACTTGAGCCAACTTTAGATCATCGCGTGGAATCAAAATTCCGCACTGGTTAAGGCTTGGCTCGCGCGGCGTCGCCGATTCGGGCCAGTAGGCTCCAAGATCTGTCTCCTTAAGCGCATCCTGCTGACCCAGCTCACGCAATCTGAGAAACGCTAAATGACTCACCGAAAACTTGTCATAGCTCTTATTGACCACAATCTTTTTCATGGACCGATCCTTCCCTCTCCTCTATCGAAGTTCTCAAGAATGCAGCCGTCACGAACGGGACCCTCTCAGGCCCATCGCCCTACACGGCTCGTCAGGCTACCTTCACTGGGTCTGCATATTTACTCGTATAGTTGCTGCTCCAATGGGAGTAGCGTCGATTGGCCCAGGTATTCACCTCATCATTCTGGGTTGCGCCATAGCGCTTCGCCAGCACGGCTGTGAACGTCACAAGATTTCCCGCAATCTCCAGAAGATCCGCATCCGTAATCTTCTCCCACTTCGCTTTAAGTGGCGCCTTCAATTGGGTCCAAAACGCGCTGAATTGTTCTTGATTCATCTGGCACTCCTTTCAGACATGATTGTACTGACAGCCGTAAATAGGAAATGCCCCCATGCACGCATCTCATGGTTCCAGCTACCCTGCCTCCAGGAGACAGCAATAGCGGACCACGACATATGCGGCAAACAATGGGCACTCTGGCGTAGCAGCGGCGGAGACCGGAGAATCAGACGCACAGGAACGTGGGAGGGAGTGCAGTGCGAGAGATGGGACAGTCGGCGTGGCTCAATACGTCGTGCCTCACCTTACAGGGCGCAGCGCCATGAGTCAACGGAAGGGAGGCAGGAATAGTCCGTAACAGATGGATATCATGGAGTAATAATTATTCAGCTCTGTCGCATGAAACAGAGGATTGAGATGAGGACCAAAAAAGAAACACTCCTACAGGATGCTCGAAAATGCCGTCCAGCAAGGCCGCAGGCGAGCGGCTGCCTCTCGTTTCACGCCTTACGCCTCACATTTTACGTCCCCATTAGACATCTGGGATCTGCCAATCAATCGGAGCCATCCCCGCCTCGGCAAGGTCTCCATTGA
>CAMDPZ010000014.1 GCA_945905765.1 Nitrospira lenta | reverse complement strand
TGGCGATCGGGCAAGTCGGGCTCCTGGTTCGAGGTGAAACCTCCTTAGATTTTGACAGCTTGCATGCCATCCCCTTGTTTTCACAGCGCCCGTTATCGGCCCCAGCGGCCTATTAGCGAACGATCCCGTCTCGCGCATGATTGCGCCATCGCTTGCATTTGAGGGAACTGAGGAGTACAGTGTCGTTTGTGTGTCATCGCGAAGGGCCTGGTGGTGATACTGCAGAGAGTGACAAGGCCTCAGACAGATGTTGTTTTGGTTTTGTGTGGGAATTTGATCGGAAGCCAGCCTTGAGTCGCCATGGTCTTTGCGTCTTCGGCCCATTCCTTCCTCACTTTGATCTCCAGTCCAAGACAACACATATTTTCAAAGGAGGAGCCCAATGGGTTCTAAGATTTACGTCGGCGGTTTGCCTTATTCCACAACTGAACAACAGCTGAGCGATCTGTTTGCTGTTCATGGAGCAGTGACCTCATCCAGAATCATCACGGATAAGTTCACCGGCCAGTCCCGCGGATTCGGATTCGTGGAAATGTCCTCGGATTCGGAAGCGCAATCAGCGATCACTGCGCTGAACGGCACTGAGTTGGGTGGTCGCACGTTGACCGTCAACGAAGCGCGTCCGCAAGAGCCACGCACTGGCGGCGGCGGCGGTGGCCGCGGCGGAGACCGGTACTAATCCTAGCGAGTGTTTCTCACGTCGGGGCTGCCTATCCGGCAGCCCCGCTATTTCCTTCCTAGAATTGCCCATCACTTCGATGCGTTTCCCGGCCCTCTGACGAGGTCGGACCGTGCAGTCCCAGGAAGTTTGCCCCGTACAAGGAGTTCTATGTCTACGTTTGCTGATATGAATCTACAGCCCTCCCTTGCCCAGCGCCTGATTCAGGCTGGCCTGACGACACCGACACCGGTGCAGATGGCTGCCATTCCCGTGGCGCTGGAAGGCCGGGATATTATGGCGCAGGCCAAAACAGGGAGCGGCAAAACCCTGGCGTTCTTGCTACCGATTATTGAACAAGTGATGCGGCGTGAGGCCTTGTCGACCGCGCCTGGCCCCTATGCCAAGTCTGGCGGACCGAGCCATTCAGCTGGCCCGAAGTTTCTCGTGCTGGCGCCGACGCGCGAGCTGGCGCTTCAAATTGAAATGGAGCTGCGCAAGTATGCTCCAGCGTCCGTGACCTCCTTGTCGGTCTACGGCGGCACGCCGATCGAGCGGCAATACCGCGCGTTGCAACGGCCTCCCTTGGTGGTGGTCGGCACGCCTGGCCGGTTGCTCGATTTGGCCGGCTCCGGTCACTTGAAGTTGGGCGGCGTGACGTTTCTCGTGATGGATGAAGCCGATCAGATGTTGGACCGCGGATTCCTGCGCGACATCCAGCGGATTATCCGTCTCCTTCCGGCTGAGCGCCAGACGCTCTTGTTCTCCGCGACCTTTTCGGGGGACATTCAGACGCTCGCGCAGAGCATGCAGCGCGATCCCGCGCGCATCGCGGTCGATCCTGGCATCAACAGTCCGACGACGATCGTGCATGCCTACTATGTGGTGCAAAGCGATCAGGTGCGCACGCAGCTCGTGCATACCTTGCTCCATGCGTTGAAGGGTGGAGAGCGGTCGATGGTGTTCTGCGATCAAAAGTATAAGGTGCGGCGTTTGGCGGCCCATTTGGGCGGGGAACCGGCTTCGATCGGCTCCTTGACCGGCAACCATAGCCAGGCACAGCGGGAGCGGACGCTCGGCGCCTTTCGGGCCGGCAAGATCCGTTCGCTCGTGGCGACCGATGTGGCAGCCAGAGGCCTCGACATTCAGGATGTGGTGCAGGTGATTCACTATGAGTTGCCGACCAATCCGAATTCGTATGTCCACCGGACCGGCCGGACCGGCCGCGCGGAGAAGGAAGGATCGACCTTCCTGATTCTTTCGCAGTCCGAAGAGCGAGAGTATCTTCGCATGGTGAGACAGTTGAAGATCGAGACGACGAAGCTCGCGCTTCCCGTGCTGGCCGCGCTTCCCACTCCGGCCCCTATGCCGGCGAGCGACTATCAGGATCCTCGCGCGCGGCCCCGCCGAAGCTCGGAGCCAGGTGGCCGCCGATCCTTCGGGGGTGAGAACCGTGGTTCCGCTCATAGGCCGGGAGCCCCGGTCGGCGCGACCAGGCATTCACGCTACTAAGACACTCAGCTGCTGCCGGCCCCGCAAGGGGCCGGTGGTGTGTTGAGGGCCAGCCCCTCTCCGGTTTGTGCGCGCTGTGCGCCATGCTGGTTCGATGGTAAGATAACGGCTGAAAGGTCGTTCCATGCCGCTGTTTCAACTCGAAGCCCCCTTCAAGCCCTGCGGAGATCAAGGTCAGGCCATCGACAAGTTGGTGGCCGGGATTACGGCTGGCCGAAAGCATCAAACGTTGCTGGGCGTCACCGGATCCGGTAAGACCTTTACCATGGCCAACGTGGTGGCGCAGGTGCAGAAGCCCACCTTGGTGCTGGTCCATAACAAGACGCTGGCCGGTCAGCTCTATCAAGAATTTAAACAGTTCTTCCCCCACAATGCGGTGGAGTATTTCGTCAGTTACTACGATTACTACCAGCCGGAAGCCTATATCCCGCAAAGCAACACTTATATTGCCAAGGACGCCTCCGTAAACGATGCGATCGATCAGATGCGGCATGCGGCAACGTCCGCGTTGCTTCAACGGAACGACGTGCTGATCGTCTCGTCGGTCTCCTGCATCTACGGCCTGGGGTCGCCAGAGGTCTATCACGAGATGGTGATTTTCCTTGAAGAGGGGATGGAGATGAGGCGGGAGAAAATTCTGGCCAAGCTGGTCGAGATTCAATATGCCCGCAGCGACGTGGATTTTCACCGCGGTACCTTCCGGGCCCGCGGTGACGTCATCGAGATTTTTCCCGCTTCGAATGACGCGGTCTCCGTCCGGATCGAACTGTTCGGCGACGTGGTCGATGCCATTCATGAAATCGATCCGCTTACGGGAAAGTCGCTCGGGAAGCTGCCGAAAGTCGCGATCTATCCGAACACGCACTATCTCATTGCGCCGGATCGGTACGAACGGGCGATTACGGGCATCGAAGAGGAATTGGACGAGCGCGTCGTCTATTTCAAGAAACAGAATCAGCTCGTGGAAGCCCAGCGGATCGCGCAACGCACCAAGTTCGACCTGGAAATGATCCGGGCGATGGGCTATTGCCATGGCATCGAGAACTATTCGCGGCATCTCAGTGGCCGCGCGCCAGGCGAGCAGCCCCCGACGCTTATCGACTATTTCCCCAAAGACTTTTTGCTGATCGTGGACGAATCTCATGCGACGGTTCCCCAGGTCGGCGGGATGTACGAGGGGGATTATTCGCGGAAGCGGACCTTGGTCGAGTACGGTTTTCGATTGCCGTCGGCGGTCGATAACCGGCCGCTCAAGTTTGCCGAGTTTGAACAATGTCTCGCGCAGGCGGTGTATGTGTCCGCGACGCCGGGCCCCTATGAGCTGGGGCACACGGCAGGAGAAGTGGTTGAGCAGATTATTCGTCCGACCGGTCTGATGGATCCGGTCATCCAGGTGCGACCGGCCAAGGGGCAGGTCGACGATCTCCTGGGAGAAGTGCGGGCTGGAGTGGCGCAGGGCGGGCGGGTATTGATCACCACCCTGACCAAGCGCATGTCGGAGGATTTGAGCGAGTATTACCACGATCTCGGGATCAAGGTGCGGTATCTGCATTCCGACATTAAGACGTTGGAACGGGCTGAGATCATTCGCGATCTTCGGCGCGGGGTCTTCGACGTGTTGGTGGGGATCAATCTCCTGCGTGAAGGATTGGATCTTCCGGAGGTGACGCTGGTGGCGATTCTGGATGCGGACAAGGAAGGCTATCTGCGGTCCTATCGAGCCTTGATCCAGACGGCCGGGCGGGCTGCGAGGAATCTGAGGGGCCATGTAATTTTGTACGGGGATACCGTTACGGCGTCGATGCAAATGGCGATCGATGAGACCGGACGCCGACGTACGATTCAGGCAGCCTACAATGCCAAGCACGGCATCGTGCCCACGAGCATCACGAAGGATGTGCGGTCTCTCGACTATGCCACGGAAGAAACGGCGGTCGTGCGATTGGACTTGGTGGCAGAGTCGCCGGCTCTCTATGGAGCGGAGGAAGTGACCGAACAGGTTATCAAGCGGCTGGAAGTGGAGATGAAGGCTGCCGCGAAGCAGTTGGATTTTGAGCGGGCCGCAGCCATCCGAAACAAGATCCGCGCGCTGAAGTTGAGAGAGTTAGAGCTGAAGTCGGATGTCTAGCAGCCTGCCAGTGGGGTGCTAGACGTTTTTGTAGAGATAGATGCCCAAGAACATCCCGAGAAGGCTGAGAAGGTTGATTTTCAGGAGCAAGCCAAATGTGAGCTTGATGAGGACCAGATCGATTGTCAGCGGTGGACTGATACCAGGGTTGAAATTACTGGAGAAAATCGCCTGAATCGCGCCCTGTGGGGCCATGACCCGGAGAATTTCTCCCAGGATTCCGCCTAATAGTCCGCCGATGAGCACAAACACGAGCAAAATCAAGGGTGATTTCTTCACGGCAACCGCCTCATAAGTCTTTGTGTAGTCTCAGGAGATAACGATAGGACCATAGCGAAAGGCCTCTAACATGTCAATAAAATGTACGGGCTAAACTGCCCGCTCCAAGGCCCCGCTCTCCCTTGACTTCATCCCGTTTAGTCCTTTAGACTCCCCGATGCTCTTTTGCTAGAATTTTCGAGGTGATCGGAGATCTGGAGCTAGGGGTTTCGATTGCCTTTTGCTATGTGGCGGTATGCTCGATTCTCTCAGTGAAAAGTTTGAGAAGATTTTTAAGAAGCTGCGCGGTTCTGGAGTCCTGACAGAACAGAACATCGCGGAAGCCTTGAAGGAAGTTCGTCTGGCGCTGCTCGAAGCCGACGTCAACTTCAAGATCGTGAAGGATTTCATCGAGCGGGTTCGTGTCAAGGCAGTCGGGCAGGAAGTCCTCCAGAGTTTGACCCCTGGCCATCAAGTGGTCAAGGTCGTGTGGGACGAGCTCTGCGAGATGATGGGCCGCGAGCGGGCCGGGTTGGCTCTCGCGTCGCATCCCCCCACTGTCGTGATGATGGTCGGGCTGCAGGGAGCTGGAAAGACCACGACTTGCGGTAAGCTCGGTCGGTATTTTAAGGCGCAGGGGAAGCGAGTGCTTCTGGTTGCGGCAGATCCTCGGCGGCCGGCAGCCGGCGATCAATTGGCGAGTCTGGGGCGCGATCTTGAGATCGACGTGCATCGAGTCGATCCGGCCCAGGCTTCCCATGCGGATGTTGTCCGCATTTGCCAGGCCGGTGTGGAGCGGGGACGGGAGCAGGGGTACGATCTCGTCGTTCTGGACACAGGCGGGCGTCTCCACATCGACGATGAGTTGATGGGAGAGTTGGTGTCGGTGAGGGCTGCCGTGCAGCCGCATGAAGTGCTCTTGGTGGCCGATGCCATGACGGGGCAGGATGCGGTCACGATGGCCAGCCAGTTCGATCAGCGGATCGGCCTGACCGGCATTATCCTGACCAAGGTGGAAGGCGATGCCAGGGGCGGGGCGGTGTTGTCGATCCGGGCGGTGACCGGCAAGCCGATCAAGTTTTTGGGCGTGGGCGAGAAGTTGGACGCGCTGGAGTTGTTTCATCCCGACCGGATGGCCTCGCGCATCCTCGGCATGGGCGACGTGCTTTCGCTGATCGAAAAGGCTCAAGAGACCTTTACGATCGAGCAGGCGGCGGATGCGCAGAAGCGGCTGACCAGCACGACGTTTACGCTGGAAGATTTTCGCGCGCAGTTGAGTCAGGTCAGTCGTCTGGGTTCGCTGGACCAGATTTTGGGGATGCTGCCGGGCGGCCAGAAGCTCAAGGGGGCGATGGACGGGCAGGTGCCTGAGCGGGAGATGAAGCGGGTCACGGCGATGATCGACTCGATGACGGCGCGTGAGCGGCGTGATCATACGCTCATCAACGGAAGCCGGAAGAAGCGGATTGCCCGGGGCAGCGGAACGAAGGTGGAAGAAGTGAATCGGTTGATTAAGCAGTTTCTCTCGGCGAGGAAAATCGCCAAGGTTATGGCAGGGTCGGGAGGCCGCCGGCAGTTGGCGCAACTTCTGCGATCTATGTAAGGGTCGATAGTCATCATCACGGTGTGTTGTATAGAAGGAGGAGTCTAGTGGCTGTTCATTTGAGATTGACGAGAACGGGACGACATAAACGACCGCTGTATCGCGTTGTCGCAGCGGATTCACGGAAGCCGCGCGATGGGCGGTTCCTGGAAATTCTGGGGATCTTCGATCCGTTGAAGGAAGCGGGTCTGCCGGAGTTGAAGCAGGAACGGGTGTTGAGCTGGTTGCGCCAGGGCGCGCAGCCGACCGTCACGGTCAAGACGTTGCTCCGTCGTTGCGGCGTCTGGAAGACGTTTGAAGCGGAAAAAGCCGCAGGGAAAGCCGCGAAGAAGAAGGGCGCGTAATACGTGACCACGGCGCCGGCAGATCTTGTGACGATCGGCAAGATCGAGCGCCACTTTGGCGTGCGCGGCGAATTTAAAGTGCGATTGTTGAGCGATGTGCCTGGCCGGTTGGACCATCTGAAGCAGGTGCAGGTGGTGGCGCCGACGGGACAGGTGGTCGAGAAGACGGTGGCGCATGTCAGACGCGCCGGCTCGACCTACATTATGGGTTTTGTCGGTGTGACGACGCCGGAAGAAGCTGTGGCGTTGCGCGGGGGATTGATCCAAGTGCCGCGACGTCCAGCGGCGACGCTGGCCGAGGGCGTCTACTTTGAGTGCGACCTCATCGGGATGACGGTCGAGAACGAGCGGGGCGACGAGATCGGCGTGGTGGAGACGATTTTGGAGATACCGGACAATCACGTCTTCGTGGTTCGCAAGGGGACGGAGGAAGTCCTCATTCCGGCCGCGAAGAGCTTTGTGACGTCGGTGGATCTGGTGCGTCGCCGGATGCTGGTTCGCGGGATCGACGATTTGGTTGAGGATCGCCATGCGCTGTGACATCTTGACCCTGTTCCCCGATATGGTGGCGCCGGTGCTCGCGCAAAGCATTCTCAAGCGGGCGCAGGAAAAGGGCTTGCTGCATGTTCATGTGCGGAACCTGCGCGACTACACGCTCGATCGCCACAGAGTGGCGGACGACGTGCCCTACGGCGGCGGGGCCGGGATGGTGATGAAGGCGGAGCCCATCTTGCGCGCGGTGGAACAGATTCAGGCCGAGTATGCCGTGGCCGGTGAAGAGATCCGGTTGTTGTTTCCGTCTCCGCATGGTCGCCCGTTCACGCAGGCCTATGCGAAGAATCTGGCGGCGGACAGCCGCCGGCTGGTCATTCTCTGCGGCCATTACGAAGGCGTCGATGAGCGTGTGCGGCTGGCCTTGCAGCCGGAGGAAATTTCCGTCGGGGATTATGTGCTGACCGGAGGCGAGTTGCCGGCGCTGGTGCTTATCGATGCCGCAGCCCGTTTGGTCCCCGGTGTGTTGGGGGATCCGGAGTCGATTGAGGAAGAGTCGTTTACGGATTCGTTGCTCGAATATCCGCATTATACGAGGCCGGCGGAGGTTCGCGGGATGGCCGTGCCGGAAGTGTTGCTTTCAGGACATCACGAGGTCATTCGTCTATGGCGTCGGAAAGAGTCCTTGCGAAGTACGTATCAGAGACGGCCGGATCTGTTGCAGGATCGGGTCTTGAGTCTCGAAGATCAACAATTGCTAGACGAACTTACTCGTGAAGGCGTGGCTGGCACGCCTGTTCGATGTGGGGAGGAAGGGGTAGTCTCATGAATCGCTTAGAACGGATACAACAGTCTTTCACCAAGCCGGCGGCGCCTGTTTTTGAAATCGGCGACACCGTTCGCGTGCATGTGAAAGTGGTCGAAGGAGAAAAAGAGCGCATTCAGGTGTTTGAAGGCGCGGTGATCGCCCGTAAAGGGTTGCTGAACACCGAGACCTTCACGGTGCGCAAGGTTTCCTACGGCGTCGGTGTGGAGCGAATTTTCCCGATCCATTCGCCGATCGTCACGCGCGTCGAGGTCATGCGCCAGGGTAAAGTGCGTCGGGCCAAGCTCTATTATCTTCGCGGGAAGAAGGGCAAGTTCGCCAAGGTTGAAGATCGGGAGTTCGTTGCAAGCCCGAAGGCGAAGGCCGGGGTTGCGCGGAAGGTCGAAGCGCCGGCAGAAGCTGCTGCGGCTCCGAAGGCCTAGTCGTTTTTCCTGGTTCCGTCGACGGGTGCCCGTTCAATGGACGCATCGCGGGGCCACATCGTGGGACCGACCGACGAATTTGAATTGGAAGCCCGGCGGCGCGGCTATCGCCGCATCGCCGGTCTGGATGAAGCCGGACGGGGCCCCCTGGCGGGCCCTGTCGTCGCGGCGGCGGTGGTCCTGCCTTCTCGTTGCCGCTTAGCCGGTGTCAACGACTCGAAACAAGTCTCAGAATCTGAGCGAGCGCGGCTCTACGAGGTCATTGTCGAGCGGGCTCGCGGGATCGGTGTGGGGGTCGCCACGGAGCAGGAGATCGACCGCCTCAATATTCTCGAAGCGACTCGCCTGGCCATGCGCCGCGCGCTGGCCGCGCTGAATCCTCCGGCTGATTGCCTCTTGATCGATGCCGTCACCCTGTCGAATCTCGCCATTCCCTCACGCTCGATCATTAAGGGCGACACTCTGTCCCTCTCGATTGCGGCCGCGTCGATCGTCGCCAAAGTGACGCGCGATCGCATGATGGCCGCGTACCATCGGACCTATCCCCTGTATAATTTTCTTGCCCACAAGGGCTACGGGACGGAAGAACATTTGCAGCGGCTGGCGCAACATGGCCCCTGCGCAATTCATCGGCGCACCTTCGCTCCCGTCGCCCAGCTCTTGAGCGGGTTGGGCGAATGTCCTGGGACGACTCCGTGACCAGCCTCGATCCTCGCAAGCTCTTTGGCCAAGAAGGCGAGACGGCGGCAGAGCAGTATTTGCGCCGCAAGGGGTACCGAATCGTGGCGCGCAATCTGCGCTCGTCGGTGGGGGAGTTGGACTTGGTGGCGGAAGACGGGCCGGTGCTGGTGTTTGTCGAGGTGAAGGCGCGGCGTAGCGATGCGTTCGGCGGGGCCATCCATGCCGTGCATCAGCGGAAGCAGGAGAAGCTGATCCAGCTGGCGGCGCAATATCTGGCCCGGCACCATCTCAAGGATCGGCCCTGCCGATTCGATGTCGTCCTGCTGCAGGGGGCGGATGCCGACATTTCCAAGATCGAGCATATTCAGAACGCGTTCGAAGTAGCGGGGGACGATCTCCGCTGGTAAAGGGACGATGATTCAATTAATCCATGTGTCGAAACGGTATGATCAGCGGTCGGCGCTCTCCGACGTCACCCTCGAGATCGGTAAAGGGGAATTCGTTCTGCTCATGGGGCCTAGCGGAGCAGGCAAGTCGACCCTCTTGCGGCTGCTCATCGGGGCGGAACGGCCCGATGAGGGGCAGGTCTTCGTCCATCAGAAAAACGTGACGACGCTGAAGCAGTCCGACATTCCCTATTTACGCCGCAAGGTGGGAACGGTGTTCCAGGACTTTCGGCTCTTGCCGAAGAAATCCGTTTTCGACAATGTGGCGCTGCCCTTGCTGGTGCAAGGCGTGTCTGCCGACGATATCAGCCGGAAAGTTACGGAGGCCTTGCGGGCGGTCGGGATCGAGCATAAGCGGGACCAGCTTCCAGCCGGCCTTTCGACGGGGGAGCAGCAACGGGTCTGCATCGCGCGCGCGATCGTAAACAGCCCGGTCCTCTTGCTGGCCGATGAGCCGACCGGCAATTTAGACCCGGCCTTGACCGTTGAGATCATCGAGCTGTTCAAAACCATTAATGCGCGCGGCACGACGGTTGTCGTGGCGACGCATGATCCTCTGGTCATGGCGCAGGCGAATCGGCGGGTGCTCACCCTGTCACAGGGCCGGTTGTTGCCGGAGCAGGGGGTGTCGTCGTGAAGATGCTGTCCTATCTCCTGAGAGAATCCTGGGTCAATATGCGGACCAACCGGATGACGACGGTGGTTGCGATCCTGACCACCGCCTTTACGTTGGCTTGCGTCGGTATCTTCTTGCTCCTCTATGTCAATTTGCGGGCGGCGGCCGGATGGCTCCAGGACGATATAAAGATCATGGTGTATCTGGAGGATCGGCTCGCCGCCGATTCGATTGCGAAGGTGGAGCAGCAGCTGCGGAGCGATCATGCCGTGGCCTCCCTGCTGTTCATCTCGAAAGAGCAGGCGCTGGGAGAGTTCAAGGCGCAGTTTCCTTCTGAATCTCATTTGCTTGAGGGGCTGGGCCAGAATCCCTTACCGGCTTCCTTCGTGGTCGCGCTCAGTCCATCGTTCCGGTCTTCTGGTTTGGTCAAGCGATGGGCGGAACGGGTGAGCCGGATCGCCGGCGTCTCCAAGGTCGACTATAACCAGGACTGGATTGACGCGCTGGCCACGGTGATTCGGTCGATTGAGTTGGTGGCCGTCGGCATTGGCGTGATCCTTTCAGCTGCGGCTGTGACCATTATCGCCAATACCATTCGCCTGACCCTGTTTGCCCGGCGGGATGAGATTGCCATTCTGCGGCTCATCGGGGCCACGACCAGCTTCATTCGCATCCCCTATCTGGTGGAGGGGGCGGTGCTCGGCGCCTTGGGCAGCGCGCTCTCGCTGGCCATGCTCAAGCTCATGTACGAACTGTTTCGGCAGGAAATGCGCACGACGGGGCGATTTGCCGGGCTTGAGAATCTCATCGCCTTCTTTCCCCCCTCCGCCTGCCTGGCCTTGATCGCAGTGGGGATGGGGCTGGGAGTTGCCGGCAGTTTCGTGTCGATCAGGCGTTTTGGCGAGGCCAGGACATGACCTGTCGGGCCTGGTTCAGGGTCGGAGTGATGGTTTGGGGGCTCCTGGCTCTCTCCTGGCCCATGGCTGCAGTCGCCGATCCGATCACCGACAAGATCGAAAAAGAGCGGAAGGCGCTCGAACAGCTTAAAAATAAGATCGAGGAGAAGCGTAAACAGGCCGATGAGGCAGGGAAGAAGCGCGAGTCGCTGCTGCAGGGAATTCAGACGCTGGATGAACGGCTGCTCCAGTACAAGCAAGCGCATCAGGAGATCAGCCGTAAGCTGCGTAAGAAGGATCAGGAAATCGAATCTATCAATGCGCAGCTTGCCGGGTTGGGCATTAGCGTGCGGGAACGGCAGGATGCGATTCTGGCGCGGTTGCGGGTCCAATATATGGAAGGGCGCTTCGGCTATTGGAAGACCCTGCTCGCCTCCGACTCGTACGGAGATTTCCAGCGGAGGCTCCAATATCTCTCGGCCGTGTCCGAGCGGGATTATGCCCTCATGGGCACGTTCAAGGCCGATATGGCCAGGATGGAGCAGGTGGAGCGGCAGAGGGAAGAAGCGCGGATCGGGATGCTTTCGTACAAGCAAAGCACCGAAAAACATCTGGGGGAAATCAAGTCGGTCAAGAAGGAAAAGCACATCTATCTGACCAAAATCACCCAGCAAAAAGAATCCTACGAACATGCGCTTCAGGAATTGGAGCGGTCCGCCTCTCGTATCGATAGTCTGTTGCATGAATTGGAGACGCGCCGCCGCGCGACCGCGGTCCGTCCTCCCGTCGGAGGGCTTGCCCCGCGGGGTGTGAAGGGGGGCTTGCCCTGGCCGGCCGACGGAAAAGTGATTTCCTTCTTCGGGCGCCAGAAACATCCGACCTTCAATACCTATGTGCAGCGTCGAGGCATTGAGATCAAGGCGGTCGAGGGGAGCGCCATCCATGCGGTGATGCCAGGGTCTGTCGTCTATGCGGACTGGTTGAAAGGCTATGGACTCGTTATAATCCTTGATCATGCGAACGGGTTCTTTTCGCTCTATGCCCATGCGTCGAAGATCCTTGCGGCGGTGGGGGCGCAGGTGGGCGCCGGGCAGTCGATCGGCGAAACGGGCGATACGGGCATGACGGGTGAAAATACTTTATACTTTGAGTTGCGCGAGGGGGCGGAGCCGCTGGATCCTCTCCAATGGTTGGCAAGGCGATAGGGAACGGAAGAGGAAAGGACGTTATTATTATGGAACAGTATCCCCGGAAACGATTCTGGATGGTTGGGCCGACAGTGGTGGTGGCCTTGGTCTTGGGTGTGATGCTCGGCAAGGGCTGGGAGCGGACCGGGCATGCCACGGAAACCTATGAAGAGCTGAAAACATTTTCCGAGGTGCTGACTCAGGTTCAAAAGAACTATGTCGATGAAACGAAGGTGAAGGATCTTGTCCAGGGGGCCATCCGCGGGATGCTCTCCACCCTCGATCCCCATTCGGCCTACATGACGCCGGACATGTATAAGGAAATGCAGGTGGAGACGAAGGGGGAGTTCGGAGGCGTCGGCATCCAGATCGGCGTGAAGGAAAACCGTCTGGCGGTAATTGCGCCTATCGAGGGCACGCCGGCCTATCGAGCCGGGATCAAGGCGGGCGATTTCATTACCAAGGTGAACGACGAAACGACCAAAGACCTCACGTTGATGGATGCGGTGCAGAAGATGCGCGGTCCCAAGGGCTCGAAGGTGAATTTGACGATTCAGCGGGAGGGGACGCCCGATCCCCTCCAATTTACGCTGGTCCGCGACACCATCAAGATCGAGAGTGTGAAGTCGAAGGTGCTGGACAATATCGGCTACGTCCGGCTGACGCAGTTTCAGGAATCGACTGGACGGGATCTGGGCAAGGTCCTCAAGCAGTTCAAAGAGCTCAAGCTCCAGGCGACGATCCTGGATCTTCGCAACAATCCCGGCGGGCTGTTGACCGCGTCGGTTGAGGTCTCCGAGCAGTTTCTCCCTGGCGGCAAGCTCGTGGTCTATACCAAGGGCCGCGAGAGCAAAAAGGACGAATGGATCGCCAAGGGGAAAGATCAGATGGACGATTCGCCCATGATTATTCTCATCAATGAAGGATCGGCCAGCGCCTCCGAGATCGTGGCTGGCGCGTTACAAGATTACGGGCGTGCCGTGATTGTCGGCACGACGTCGTTTGGCAAGGGATCGGTGCAAACGATTCTTCCGCTAGGGGATGGGTCCGGCCTCCGCTTGACGACGGCGAAGTACTACACCCCGAAAGGGCGCTCAATCCAATCGACCGGTATCACGCCTGATATTGTCGTGAAGGCCCAACCTCCTGTGACCGTTGCGAAGGCCGGCGAGGCGACCCCCGGTGAAAAGGATGGGGAGCCGAAGCAGGCGAAATCTGTTGTCGCACCGGGGAAAGAGCAACCGGCGGCTGCCAAGGGCCAGGACGCGGGCCAGTCAAAGGGCGGCGTTCTGCCTCAGCTTGCTCCCGTCGATGCCATGGGCGATCCCCTGCTCGAGCAGGACGTCCAGCTGCAGAAGGCGGTGGAGATGTTGAAGACCTGGAAGATCTTTAAGGAGCTTCCTCGGGCGTCGTAAGAGGGACCGGCTGTTGCGAGGCGGTAATCGCCTCCAGCAGCCGTTCTTCCGATCCTGAGAACCCTGGCACGGTGCGCAGTAGATGCGACCGTACCAGCCGTTCCAGATCGGTCAAAGTGGTGATGCAGAGTCTGGTGTAGAGGTAGGCCACGAGCGATTCGGACAGTCCGGGGAGCTGAGCCCAGGCCTTCACGGTTTCGGGGAGTGGCGTTCTCAAGGCTTCATAGGCCTGGATCCTGCCGGTTTTGAGAAACTCTTCAATTTTATCCGCCAGGTCACGGCCTATTCCATCAAGTTCTTCCAGCGCCTGTCGTGCGGCGACTGTTGCAATGTCTTCCTCCAAGCTTTCGATGGTATCGGCTGCCTTTCGGTAGGCCCTGACCCGATAGGGGTTCGCCCGTTGCGAGGCTAACCGCTCTGCCATCGACCGAAAGATGGTGGCGATCTGCTGATTCTGTTGCGGGGTAGGCATCATAGGCTGTGGTGCTGGTATTGTGACGTGGTCATGGCGGTGGAGGCAAGGGGCGGAGCAAGACGGGGTTTGTTGACAACCAGATTTCTGGTCCCCTAGGATGAGCGGCGATGGCAGAGACGATTCAAATTCAGGTGAATGGCGAAGCGCGGGCCTGTCGGGCCGATGCCACGGTCGGGGATCTGCTGCGGGATCTCGCCATCAAGACTGAACGCGTAGCAGTAGAGTTGAACTTGGAAATATTGGATCGCAAAGATTTCGATGGTCGAAGTCTTCACGCGGGCGATCGATTGGAAATTTTGAGCTTCATCGGCGGCGGCGCGCCGATGGGCTCTCACGTCAGGGAGAGGGGTTTCGTCCATGCAGAATGATCCGTTGATCATTGCCGGTCGTGAGTTTACGTCCCGGCTGTGGGTTGGGACCGGGAAGTATAAGGACTTTGCCGAAACCAAGAAAGCCATTGAGGCGTCCGGCGCCGACGTGGTGACGGTGGCGGTGCGGCGCGTGAACATCACCGATCGCTCCAAAGAGAACCTGCTCGATTATCTTGACCCGAAGAAGTACATCATTCTTCCTAATACCGCCGGCTGTTATAACGTGGAAGATGCGCTGCGCTACGCCCGTTTGGCCAGGGCCGCAGGCGTGTCAGATTTGATCAAGCTGGAAGTGCTCGGCGACGAGCGGACGCTGTTTCCCGATACGGCTGGCTTGATCGAAGCGGCGAGGATTCTCGTCAAGGAAGGCTTTATCGTCCTGCCCTATACGAATGACGATCCTATCGTGGCGCAGAAGCTGGTGGACGTCGGCTGTCCCGCCGTCATGCCCTTGGCCGCGCCGATCGGGTCGGGCCTCGGCATCCGCAATCCGTATAATTTGAAGATCATCATGGAGATGATCAAGGTGCCGATCATCGTGGATGCCGGAGTCGGGACTGCTTCCGATGCAGCCTTTGCGATGGAGCTGGGGGCGGACGCAGTCCTCATGAACACGGCCATTGCCGGGGCCAAAGATCCCATTGCCATGGCCGAAGCGATGAAATACGGGGTCTATGCCGGGCGGTTGGCCTATAAAGCCGGACGTATCCCGAGAAAGCTGTATGCGACGGCGAGTAGCCCGATCGAAGGGATGCTTTAACCGGATGCTGAAAACGGCCGCCAGCGTCGTTCTCGGCTCATCGAAATCCTCAACGTACCCCTGAGGGTACGCCTCCGGTTTCGATTCGCCTGCGGCCTTGCTGGACAGCCGTTTTGAGCATCCTGCTTAGCATCCAGTACTCAGTTCTCAGCACCTTTGATTTACTGCGTTGCCGATGGTGACACTCTCCAGCCGACTTTTTGTCGTTACGGATCGCCATCAGACGAAGGGGCGGCCTCTCGTTCCTTTGCTCCAACGTGTGCTTTCGGTTGCAGCCCCTGCCATCCAACTCCGTGAGCGCGATCTCCCGGTCAGAGAACTCGTGGCGCTTGCGCAGGAAGTGCAGGCCCTGACGCATGCTGGCGGATCGCAACTCCTTATCAACGATCGGATCGATGTGGCGTTGTCGTTGGAGGGAGCCGGGGTCCATCTGCGCAGCAACAGTCTGCCTGTTTCGGTTGCGCGGCGGTTGCTGGGAGCTGATCGTCTGCTGGGTATTTCCGTGCATGGAGTCGAGGAAGCGGTGCAGGCTGAGTCCCAGGGCGCAGACTATGTGATTCTTGGTCCGATCTATGAGACCCCCTCCAAACAGGCCTTCGGTGCGCCGCTCGGTATCCAGACGCTTGAAAAGGCCTGTTTGGCTGTCCGCATTCCGATTGTGGGGATTGGCGGAGTCACCGCGGCTCGCGCCCGCGATATGCGGCAGGCCGGAGCTTTTGGCGTGGCGGTGATTACGGCGATTCTTGGCGCGGAGGATGTGGAGTCGGCGACGCGCGAGTTGCTCGATGCTGTGATGTGTCTGCCATGATAGCTGTTGCCGCTGTTTCAGTCCGGTTGACCACCCCTGGGGCTGGTGATAGAATTCGCCCTGACAAGGGCTCCCTGATTCCGTAAGGGGTTTTGGATTCTTCGAGTCGCGCCATGGCTGGCAAGCAAGACAGTCCGAGTCGATTCCGGTCTCTCCGAGATTCCGTCACGCAGATCACGAAGCGGTTGACTGAGGGAGAAACGGACGTGGCCCCACGCAACGACGAACATACGCGCGAGGTGGAAAAGCTTCGCGTGCAGATCCAGTCGATGGAAGAAGAAATCCGTCGGCTCTACCAATCCCGCTACCAGCTCGACCAGGCCACCAAACAGAACGACAAGCTCGTCGCCACGCTCCAGGAAGCGAAGGCGCAGATTGAAACGTTGCGCGCCGAAGTTGAAACGCTAACTGCGCCTCCCTCGACCTACGCCATCTTTTCCAGCCTCAATGCCGATGAAACCGGCAATGTCTATGTGTCGGGCAGGAAGATGAAGGTCAGCCTGCATCCCTCGATCAATGGCAAGACTTTGCGCAAGGGGCAGGAAGTGGTCCTGAACGAAGCGTTGAACGTCATTGAGGTGAAGGGCTTCGATATCCAGGGTGAAGTCGTAAGGCTCAAGGATGTGCTGGAAGGCAACCGCGCCTTGGTCACGCTGCATTTCGATGAAGAAAAGGTGGCGGAGCTGGGCGACCCGCTTCTGGGTGAGCGATTAAGTGTCGGCGACCACCTCCTCTACGACCCCCGTTCCGGCTATGTCATCGAAAAGCTTCCCAAGTCCGAGGCGGAAGAGTTGGTGTTGGAGGAAGTGCCCGATGTCGATTATGAGCACATCGGCGGGTTGCAGCACGAATTGGAGCAGGTCCGTGATGCGGTGGAGCTGCCGTTCCTTCATCCGACCCTCTTTTCAGAGTATAAGCTGAGCGCTCCTAAGGGGGTCCTGCTCTATGGCCCGCCTGGCTGCGGGAAAACCTTGATCGCCAAGGCCGTCGCGAATTCGATTGCGAAGAAGCTCGGGCATCTCACAGGCAAGGAAGTGCGGAGTTACTTCTTGCATGTGAAGGGACCGGAGTTGCTCAATAAATATGTCGGGGAGTCCGAGCGCCAAGTCCGCGAAGTGTTCAAGAAGGCGAAGGAGCGGGCGGCGGATGGCAATCCCGTCATCGTGTTTTTCGACGAAATGGACGCGCTCTTTAGAACGCGAGGCACGGGGATCTCCTCCGATATCGAATCGACGATCGTCCCGCAGTTTCTTTCGGAAATCGACGGGGTGGAACGGCTTCGCAATGTGATCGTGATCGGCGCCAGCAATCGTCAGGATCTCATCGATCCGGCGGTCCTTCGCGCCGGCCGGCTGGATGTGAAGGTGAAAGTGGGACGTCCCGATGCGGTGGCGGCCAAGGATATTTTCTCGAAATATTTGAGCGTCGACCTGCCCTTTGCCGAGGAGGACCTGAAACGCCATGGCGGAGATGCCAAGGCCTTGGTCGCGCAGATGGCCGATCTCACGGTCGAGGCGATGTATGCGTCCTCGGAAGAAAATAAGTTCATCGAAGTCACCTACGCAAACGGGGAAAAGGAAGTGCTCTACTTCAAGGATTTCGCGAGCGGGGCGCTGATTGAGGGTATTGTGTCGCGCGCGAAAAAATTTGCCGTGAAGCGGGTGATCGCGAAGGAGGGCCGGGGCCTCCGTTCCGAGGATTTGATCCGCGCGATTCGTGAGGAGTTCAAGGAGCACGAAGATCTCCCCAATACGACCAATCCTGACGATTGGGCGAAGGTCTCCGGGAAGAAGGGCGAAAAGATCGTGCATCTTCGCACGATCAGCGGGAGCCTTGGCGAGTCGCGCCAGATCGAAACCGTCACGACCGGGCATTATCTCTAAACCGTCATACCCATGCAGGAATCTACCTCGCCAACGACATCTCGCGTGATGGGTACAGAAACAGAGTTCGGCATCGCGTCACGCGACCATTCCGCTGCGGACCCTGTCGCCAATTCCATCGCGGTTATCGGACATTATCCGGGTCTTCCGGCTCCTCTGGCAGTTTGGGACTATGAAAATGAAAATCCGCTGCTCGATGCGCGTGGGTTTGAAGTCGCGGGGGAGCGGGAGCGGCCCAATCCCGATTACAACCGCCAGTTGAACAAAGTGCTGGCCAACGGTGGCCGACTCTATGTCGATGGCGCCCACCCTGAATATTCCACGCCCGAATGTACCAACCCGCGTGAAATCGTGGCTTTCGAACGGGCTGGCGCCCATATTCTGGCCCAATGTCTCGAACAGATGGCGCGTGCCACAGGGCGGGATCCGTGTGTTTTGTATAAGAACAACTCGGACGGCAAGGGGAATAGTTACGGCTATCATGAAAGCTATCTCATGTCTCGTGCGGTGCCTTTCGGCCGCATCGTCAAAGCGGTGGCGCCGTTTCTGGTGACGAGGCCTATTTTCGCCGGGGCAGGGAAGGTCGGGGCGGAGAATCAGGCTGATCAGGCTGATTATCAGATCTCGCAGCGCGCGGATTTTTTCGAATGTCTCGTCGATCTCAATACGATGGTCCGCCGCCCTATTGTCAATTCACGCGATGAGCCCCATGCGGAACATGCCAAGTACCGGCGGCTCCATGTGATTGCCGGGGATGCCAACATGGCGGAACTGTCGACCTACCTCAAGGTTGGCACTTTGGCCATCCTGCTGGAATTGCTGGATGCAGGAGTCGAGATGCCGCAGATTGAGTTGGAAGACCCGGTTCGTGGCATCAAGCAGGTCTCGCGCGATTTTGGCATGAAGGAGCCGCTTAAGTTGTCGGGGGGCCGATCGATGACGGCGGTGGCCATTCAGCGAGCTTATTTGAAGGTGGCCATGGGATACTATGCCTGTCAGGATCTTTCCCAAGTGACGAAAGATATCCTCGTCCGCTGGGAAGAGGTGCTGGATAAGTTGGAACAGGATCCCAGACTTCTGGCGCGCGAATTGGATTGGGTGGCCAAGCGCCAGATCATGGAATCCTATATGGAGCGGAAGGGCTGCGGCTGGGACGATCCTCGCATCCGGTTGATGGATCTTCAGTATCACGATGTCCGCCCGGACAAGGGCCTCTACTTTACGCTTGAGCGCAGCCACCTGATCGAGCGCATCGTGCAGGAGGCCGAGATTGTGCGGGCGGAGTTTACTCCCCCTCCCGGGACGCGAGCCTATTTCCGCGGACGTTGCGTCAGCCAGTTTGCGAAGTCGCTCTACGGGGTGAGCTGGACCTCGGTGCTCTTCGACGTCGGCAATAAGCAGGTGAAACGGGTGCCCTTGATGGACCCGCTCCGAGGGACGGCTTCATTGACGAGCGATCTGCTGGACCAGGTTGAGACGGTTGACGCATTGCTGGAGAAGCTGAAGGCCTGACGCATAAGGAATCTGGCAACGAACATTATGAAATTACCATTTCTTCCCAACCATGACGATTCAAGCTTCTTTGACTTTTTGACCCGGCACCATCCGGCGCTGACTCCGACCGGACGGAGCGGCTTCTTGCAGGCGCAGGCGTCGGGCGAGCCGATGCGAGGGGGGGGCGCGATGAACGTGCCCCATGCCACCACGGTGCTGGCGATCAAGTATCAGCAGGGGGTGGTGATTGCCGGAGATCGCCGGGCGACGGAAGGATTCCAAATCGCCGAACGGCGGATCGAGAAAGTGTTTAAGATCGACGACTATTCCGCCATGGCGATTGCCGGCGCGGCCGGTCCTTGTATCGAAATGGCCAAGCTGTTTCAGGTCGAGCTGGAGCATTACGAGAAGTTGGAAGGCGTGCAGCTTTCTTGTGAAGGGAAGGCCAATAAGCTCGGACAGATGGTGAAGGCCAATTTGCCCATGGTCTTTCAAGGGTTGGTCGTCATGCCGCTCTATGTCGGATACGATGTGAAACGGACCGAAGGGCGCATTTTTAAGTACGATCTCTCCGGCGGCCGGTACGAAGAGTCGGATTACCATGCCATCGGGTCCGGCGGGAAAGATGCGCGCAATACGATGCGGGAACATTTTCTCAAGGGCCTGGCCGAGCCGGAAGCCCTGAAGTTGGCCCTGTTGGCGCTCTACAATGCGGCAGACGACGATGTCGGCACCGGGGGGCCGGATCTCGTGCGGGGCATTTACCCCACGGCAAAGATTGTGGATGCGCGTGGTATCACCGACGTGTCCGAGCAGCAGATTCGCAATATCTATGACGGGTTGCTCGCGACCCGCCGTTCTAAGGAGAGCTAACCATGCCGTTGCCCTATTACGTCTCGCCCGAGCAGATGATGCAGGACAAGGCGGAGTATGCCAAGAAGGGCATCGCCAAAGGCCGTTCCATCATTGCCATCGAATATGTGAACGGGATTCTCCTCGTGGCGGAGAACCCCAGCGCCTCTCTGTATAAAATTTCCGAGATCTACGACAGTATCGCCTTCGCCGGGGCCGGCAAGTATAGCGAGTTCGAAAATCTCCGGAAGGCCGGCATCAGACATGCGGACCTCAAGGGCTTCATGTATAGCAGGGAAGACGTGACGGCCCGCTCGTTGGCGAACGGCTATTCGCAAAGCGTGGGCACCATTTTCAGCCAGGAGCAGAAGCCTCTGGAGGTGGAAATTCTGGTCGTGCAAGTCGGGCACAACGGCCATGCCAACGAGATGTATCGTATTTCCTTCGATGGGAGCATCATCGACGAGCGCACCTTTGCGGTCATCGGAGGCAAGGCTGAGGCTATTCAGGCTCTGTTAAAAGAGAAGGGTCTGACGAAGCCTCCGGACCTGCGCGAAGCCCTTTCTCTCTGCATCTCCTCGCTCGAACAAATCGGGAGCCAGAAGCTTTCGCTGGAGAGTCTGGAAGTCGCGGTGCTGGACCGCACCCGCGAGGGCCGGCGGTTCCGACGCCTATCGGCTGCCGACACGAAACAGCTTCTCTCTCCATAACTTGTCCCTGCGGTCCATTTTGTCTATCTGGTCTGTTCGGTCTATCTCGTCTATCTGGTTGAACCAGACTGGCCTGATCGATCAGAAAGACCACTCTAACTAGTCCCGCCTTTCCCGCTCGTCTCGCCATGCTTCCCAGCAGCCAGACAGACCGGACAGACCAGATAGACCGCATCTCCAGATCTGATCCTTCTGTTGAAGAAGGCTGGGGTGGCTGGTATCCTGTCTGTACGCACATGCTACAAGCCGGTCCTCTGAAACAACGGATCTTCGGTTTGGAGAATGAGTACGGGCTCATCTTCTCTCCGAATGGGCGTGTGTACCTGCCGATGGAGAAGGTGCTGGGCTATATCTTCGAAGGACTCATTCCCAACAGCTGGCCCTCCAACGCCTTTCTCGCGAACGGCGCGCGCTTCTATCAAGACACTGGCTGTCATCCCGAGTATTCCACTCCCGAGTGCGACAACATTCTCGATCTCGTCATTCACGATAAAGCCGGTGAGCGGCTCCTCGAAGCCTGTCTGCCTGCGGCGGAAGAACGGCTGCGGGAAGAGGGGCTGTCCGGGGAAATCTACATTTTCAAGAACAATACGGATTCGCTGGGCAATACCTACGGCTGCCATGAAAACTTCCTGATGCGCCGGGATGTCGATTTCTGGAAAGTCACGGAGCAGCTCACCCCATTTTTCGTGACGCGCCAGGTCTACAGCGGGGCGGGGAAAGTGCTGAAAGTTTCCGGCAAGCCTCAGTATTTCATCTCGCAACGAGCCCAACATATTCACGAAAAGACCTCGTCCTCGACCACGTCCTCGCGCAGCATCATCAATACCAGGGACGAGCCTCATGCCGACGCGGAGCGCTACCGGCGGCTCCATATCATCGTCGGGGATTCCAATATGTCGGAGTTCGCGACCTATTTGAAGGTCGGCACGGCGTCGCTGG
Source organism: Nitrospira lenta (assembly GCA_945905765.1). Lineage (GTDB taxonomy): Bacteria > Nitrospirota > Nitrospiria > Nitrospirales > Nitrospiraceae > Palsa-1315. The sequence goes on along the minus strand of CAMDPZ010000014.1, from coordinate 20,834 downwards.
TCCTGTCGATGATCGAGGAAGGATATGTGGTTCAAGGGATGGAGTTAGAGGATCCTGTGAAAGCGATCAGGGAGATTTCACGCGATCCTTCCTTGAAGAAGAAAGTCAGGCTGGACGACGGTCGCCAGCTGACGGCAGTAGAGGTGCAGCGGGTTTACTTGGATCGGGCGCAGCAATATTTAGCGCAACAGGAGCATGATCCGATTCTCGACGATGTGTGGAAACGGTGGGCCATGGTGCTGGATAAGCTGGAAGACGATCCGATGCAGCTCGTGCGCGAAATCGACTGGGTGACCAAGAGGCATCTCATCCAGTCCTATATCGACAAAAAGGGCTGTGGCTGGGACGACCCACGAGTCTTCCTGCTCGATCTGCAATATCATGATGTCAAACGGACGCGTGGGTTGTATTATCTGATGGAGTCCCGTGGGATGATCGAACGGGTCGCAGCGGAGGAATCGGTGCAGCGGGCCATGTCAACTCCGCCTCAGACCACGAGGGCGAAGGTGCGAGGCGATTTCATCCGGTTCGCCCGCGCGAAGAATCGTTCCTATACGGTGGACTGGACCTATTTGAAACTCAACGGCTATTGGGAAGAAACGATACTCTGCATGGACCCCTTCAGCGCCGTGAATCGGCGCGTGGATGAGTTGGTCTCTCAGGTGTCGGGATTGAGGCTCTACCGATGATGATGACCGCTCTCAAACAGGCGCAGCTACGGATCTCGCGACTGGACCGGATGATGATTATGGCCGTCGTGTTGCTCTCCAGCGTCTTCCCTGTCGAGTTGTTTCCCAATACGCCGCCTCCGCCGAAGGGCCTGGATGGACAATATAGCGGCAAGCAGGGGCAGGTGCTGGTGGTCAAGGTGAAGGGCGAAGAGCAGGCGACGGAGGTGACCGGCACATTCCTCGATCGGACGATTCCCTTCTTCCGTGAGTTCAGGCCAGGGGAGCCGGCTGGCTATGTCGGATTGTTGGGGATCGATATGCAGGACGATCCCGGGACCTATGAACTGGCCGTGGAAGTGAAGCAGGGGGAACAGGCGAAGCAGTTGAGCTTCAATGTCTTGGTGGCCAAAGAGAAGTTCGCCGTCGAACATCTGAAGCTGCCCAAAGAGAAGGTCGATCTGGACGAGAAGGCTGTGGCCCGCTGGAAAGCCGAGCAGGCGCAGGTGAAACAAGCGCTGGCGGAGAATTCACGCCTGAAACTCTGGCACAGCAATTTCGTGGAGCCGGTCAACGGCAAACGCACCGGCATTTTTGGCAGCGTGCGGATCATGAACGGCAAGCCGCGTAATCCCCATAATGGAGAGGATATCGGCGCGCCGATGGGAGCCGATGTCGCAGCCACGAATGACGGAATCGTCCGCATCACCGTCGATCACATCTTCTCCGGCAGGGGTGTTTTCGTCGATCACGGCCTGGGCTTCTACTCGATGTACTTTCACCTGTCTGAGATTCTGGTCAAAGACGGAGACCTGATCACAGCCGGGCAAATCATCGGCAAGGTGGGAGCCACCGGCCGCGCCACCGGCCCGCATCTCCATTGGGGCGTCAAGCTCAACGGCGCCAGAGTGAATCCCTATACGTTGCTGGATCTACCGTTCAAGAGCAGTGCAACGCTTTCTACCCCTGTAGCAGCTCCCGTTTCTGAACCTGCGTCAGCCTCACAAGCTCTTCCAGTCAGGGAATAACCACAGGCTGCTCAAAAAGGCCGTTCAGCAAGGCCGCAGCGAGTGAAGGGCCGAGGCGTACCCGTAGGGTACGTTGAGGGTCTGAACGATGCGAGAACGAAGCTGGCGGACTTTTTCAGCAGCCGATTATTCGTTCGATTCGAGGCTCGACGGGGTCTTGTTGAGCACGGTGGCTGTGGCTCGTGAGAGGGCTTCGTCATGGGCATGGTCGAGGGTATAGACGCGGAATTGGACCAAGCGGGTGGGCAGCAGGTCGAGGAATTCTTCCAAGGGGTCTGTTGAAACGACTTTGGTGCTGGGGTCGTAGACGTAGAGGGGATTGCCACGCCGGTCTTTCGGATCAGGCCGCGGGTCGAGCGGGGCCATATCCACGCGGAACTCCACTTTTTTCAGCTTTGCCGGTAATTCTTTTTTAATCTGTTCTTCGAAGTGCTGGTGGCTGGGAAAGTCCATGCCGCGCTCCTGCCCCTTTTCCTTGAGCACCGCGCTGTAGGCCATCTTCCATTTGACGTCGCGTCCGAGAATCCTCTGCCATTCCGCCCCCAGCCGCCGTTCGGTGGCATGGCGGCTGGTCTTCCAGCCCCGCACCTGCTCCAGCAGCGACCAATCGGTCAGCGCCAGGTACTCGTCCATCTTCTTGCGGGGATCGTGGGGGAAGAGGAGCTTCATGGTCTCGCCGAAGATGTCGCGGAGGTGGATGTCGATCGCGCGCGTGGTCCGGTGATAATAGACATTGGAATAGAGATACATGCGGGTGTTGAGAAACATCTGCAGGGCCGGCAGGCCGGTCTTATGGATCGTGAATCCCTTGTCCGTGAGGATCGTGTAGTGGATGAGCCGGGAGAGATCGACCGGCCCCACCGCCACGCCGCACATATAGGAGTCGCGCAGGACATAGTCGAGGTTATCCGCGGTATAGCTGCCGGAAATGACCGGCTGGAGCATATTGATCCAGCGCGGAATGCGGGAGTTGTCCTTGCCCTTTTCCTTGAGGATCACATGGGCGATCTGGTCCGGATTGAGCTCTTCGCCTTTGTCGAAGAGGCCGGAGGGGCTGCGACGGATCTTGCGGATGATCGGACCCAGATGGTCGCGGATGATGATCTGTCCGAGTTTTTCGTGGCTTGCGCCGAATGCGTGCAAATAGTTGTCGTCGAAGAAATGGCAGAAGGGGCCGTGCCCGATATCGTGCGCGAGGGCGGTGACGCGAAGGAACTCTTCCACATAGTTCGCGGAGGGGATGTCCTTCACCGTTTTCTTGAGAAATGGATAGAGATGGCGCGCGAAGCGGCCCGCCACATGCATCGTGCCGAGCGAGTGGACGAAGCGGGTATGTTCCGCGGAGGGATAGACCCACCTGGCGCTTTGCAGTTGATAGATGTAGCGGAGGCGCTGCACCCAGGGGGAGTCGATCAGGTTCTTTTCCGTCCGTTCATGCTGGTCCGCAGCGGAGAAGGGCACGGTGAAGGAGACATATTGATGGATCGGATCGGCGATCAGCGCCGATCCATCGTAGGGAGCATTGGATTGATGACCGTCTGACATGGTGACCGATCTTAGCTTACATCTTGAGGGGGCGGCAATGGCTTCGCCTGTTCCGGGGGGTGAGGCTGCCGATGTTTGGTCAGGAAATAGTTGGCGAGCGGGTAGGTGAGCGCGGCGCCGAGGAGACTCAAGACGAATCCCCCGAGAAAAAATGGCACGGCATAGGGCATGACCTGTTCGTAGATCGCGCCGAAGCTCAGGTCATGCCAATCGAAAGCAGGGCCGTCCGATCTGCCGAGCAAGAGCGCGCCCACCCAATAGGTGGCGCCGAGGATCGGGACGATGGTCCAGGGATTATTGAGGGAGGCGCCGACCATGAGGGCAAGAAAGTTCAGGCCTAGGGCCCAGGCGCAGAAGAGCACCATGACTGTATGGAGGCCATAGGTCGGGGAAAAAGCGATGAAGACCCCCATGGCGAAGGCCAGCGCCGTTCGTTGCGGTGACTCTCGCAATTGGAGGACCCGCTTTATCAGAGATCGGAGTGAGGGAATCAAGGCCATAGTTGTGGTTGCTGCAGCCGGTTATTTGAAATGTTCGTAACTGCTGTTCGGCAGCGGATGTGTCGTCCCGTCTTGGCCGATCGCCTGGATACCCTGTCGAGCCGGACGAATGGCACCGATGCAGGTTATGCGAAACCGGTGAAGTTTGGCGGCCCGTTCAACCTCTGCCTTGCGACGTGGCGGCAGGGTAAAGAGTAATTCATAATCTTCTCCTCCCGTCAGGGCCAGAGCCGCTGGATCGAGCTTTCTAAATGCCGCATAGGCGCGACAGGCAGGAGAAAGCGGGAGCGCACTTAGATCGAGCTCCACTCCGACATGGCTTTCTTCGCAAATATGGCGGAGATCGCCGGACAGGCCGTCTGAGAGATCGATCGCGGACGTTGCGAAGCGGTGGGCACTGAGCCATTGGCCTTCCGCGAGCCGTGCTGTCGGATGGAGGTGCCTGCCGACCAGAAACTGTCTGTGCCTGGTTGAGATTGCCGCAGTGTGCGAGGGCCGTTTTTTGCTGGGCGGTTCATTCAAGAGCATCAACCCGGCCAAGGCATCGCCGATCGTGCCGGTCACGTAGAGCAGATCTCCGGTTCGCGCACCGCTTCGGAGCAGCGCCTTGCGGGGCGGGACCATTCCGACCAATGTGATGTTGATAAACCATCCGTTGGCTGAGGCAGAGGTGTCCCCGCCGATGAGTGTGACGCGATGCGGGCGGCAGGCTGCCATCATGCCCCGGTAGAGTTGATGGACCTGGTTGTTGGCGCCGGTGCGGGGAATGGCCAGGGACACGAGCAGATACTGAGGCGTTCCTCCCATTGCCGCGATGTCGCTGAGGTTGGCCACTGCGGCGCGAAAGCCGATGTCGGCCATCGTGGCGGTTCGGAGATCGAAGTGGATGCCCTCCGCTAATAGGTCGGTGGTCAGGAGGCTCCATTTTCCGGCTCCTGAGGTCACGATGGCCGCATCGTCGCCGATCCCTCGGATCACCGAGGGATCGTGACGACTATGCCGTTGCTGGAGCGTGCGAATGAGATCGAATTCGTGAATCGCGCTGCGGGACTTCGAGCGGGCTGTGGGCGCCATGTTAGCGGGGCGTCGAGGCCCTGGTGGTTGCCTGTGCCGGCTGTGAGCGAGAGGCCCGTCCGGTCTTTGCGCGGGCAGCCTGTTTCTTCTGTGGCGGTTGCGCCTTGTGGGGCTTGCCGGCTGGCCTGGGCTTCGGACCCCGTCGGAGCGCCACCTTCATCACATCGTCCATCGTGTCGGCAAAAACGAGGTGAAGGCCCTTCAGGATGTGTTTAGGAATCTCGTCGAGATCCTTTTTGTTCCGCTTCGGCAGGATCACGGTGGTGAGCTTGGCCCGTTTGGCCGCCAACAGTTTTTCCTTCAATCCCCCGATGGGGAGCACCCGGCCCCGGAGCGTGATTTCGCCGGTCATCGCCAGGTCGCGGCGCACGGGGATTTGCGACAGGGTCGAGGCAATGGCCGTAGCCATGGTAATGCCAGCTGAGGGGCCGTCCTTGGGAATGGCTCCGGCCGGCACATGGATATGGAGATCCTGCGTGGTGAAGACGTCGGGATTGATGCCGAGGGTGCGTTCGCGCGACCGGACATAGCTCAGGGCGGCCTGCGCCGATTCCTTCATCACGTCGCCTAGCTGGCCTGTGAGGGTCAATTGTCCCTTGCCCTTCATGGCCGTGGCTTCGATATAGAGCACGTCGCCGCCGGACTCAGTCCAGGCCAGGCCTGTGGCGACCCCGATTTCGTCTATCTGTAATTCCTCTTCCGGCACGAATTTGGGGACCCCGAGATATTTGTGCAGGTTGGCCGGATTGACGGGGAACCCGACGCCTTTGCCCTCCGCCACTTTCTTCGCCACTTTGCGCATGACGTTGGCGATTTCCCGTTCGAGATTCCGGACTCCGGCTTCACGCGTATAGTTGCTGATGATTTGGCGCACGGCCGGTTCGGTGATACGGACATGTTTCTCGGTGATGCCATGTTCGTTCAGTTGCCGGGGGACCAGGTATTTCTGGGCGATGCCCAACTTTTCTTCTTCGGTATAGCCGGGGATGCTGATGACTTCCATCCGATCGCGCAGGGCCGGCAGGATGGGGTCGATCAGGTTGGCTGTGGCAATGAAGAGCACGTCGGTCAGGTCGAAGGGCACGCCCAGGTAATGGTCCGTAAACGAGTTGTTCTGTTCCGGGTCGAGCACTTCGAGCAGGGCTGCGGAGGGATCGCCGCGAAAATCCATGCCGACCTTGTCGACTTCGTCCAGCATGAAGACTGGGTTATTAGTGCCGGCTTGTTTCATGCCTTGGATGATCCGGCCCGGAAGCGCGCCGACATAGGTGCGGCGATGGCCGCGGATCTCGGCTTCGTCGCGGACGCCGCCGAGACTGATGCGAACGAACTCGCGGCCCAGCGCGCGGGCGATCGATTTGCCGAGCGAGGTCTTGCCGACGCCGGGCGGGCCGACGAAGCAGAGAATCGGGCCCTTCATTTTGTCTTTGAGCTTCCGCACGGCGAGATATTCGAGGATGCGCTCCTTTACCTTCTCCAGATCGTAATGGTCCTCGTTGAGGACTTTGGAGGCGGCCTTGAGATCGAGGTTGTCCTTCGACCGTTTGGACCAGGGCAGTTCCACGATCCACTCGATATAGGTCCGGACCGTGGCAGATTCGGCTGTGTCCGGGTGCATCTTCTCCAGGCGCTTGAGCTGCTTTTCAGTTTCCTTCAGCACTTTTTCCGGCATTTTCAATTCGGCGATGCGTTTGCGGAATTCGGTGATTTCTTCCGCTCGCTCGTCGAGCTCGCCCAGTTCTTTTTGAATGGCCTTGAGTTGCTCGCGGAGGAAGTATTCACGCTGGGTCTTGTCCATCTCCCCCTTGGCCTGCGCTTGAATCTTCTGCTGCATGGAGAGGACTTCGATCTCTTTGCCGAGGATGTCGCTGACATGCCGGAGACGCTTGATCGGGTCGATGATTTCCAGGACAGCCTGGGTGATTTCGACTTTGAGTCCGAGATTGGAGGCCACCATATCGGCGAGCCGCCCCGGGTCTTCGAGATTTTCGATGACGACCATCACGTCCGGGATCAGGACCTTCCCAAGGCTCACGAGCCGTTCGATCTGTTCCTTCACGGTCCGCATGGTGGCTTCGGTTTCGAGGGCGGCGCCGACCGACTTCTGTTCGGGGAACTTGCTGATCCGCACGGAATAGTAGGGCTCGGTCTGGATATAGCCTGTGATCTTGGCTTTCGAAAGCCCCTGCACGAGCACCTTGATGCGTTCGTCCGGCAGTTTCAGCATGCGCATGATGATGCCGACCGTGCCGACGGTATGGATGTCGTCCGCCGTCGGATTTTCGACGTCCAGGGCCTTCTGTGTGGCAAGGAAGATCATTCGATTGCCGGCTAAGGCGGCTTCAATCGCTTTGATCGACATGTCCCGTCCGACGAACAGGGGGAGGACCATATAGGGGAAGACCACGATGTCCCGGACGGGCAACAGGGGAAGGTGATCCGGGATCTCAGCGTTTTGCGGCGGTTGTAAGTCTTGTTCAATCGAGTCGTTCATCTGTGTGGTCCTGTTGTGTGCAGTCGTGAATGAGCGGCGCCGCGCCTAGGTTTTTCGTGATCGTGTTGTGCCGCGCTTTTTGAGAGACGTCAGGCGCTTCCTCAGATACTCGCCGAAGTCCGGTCCCAGGGAGGGATTCTTGAGCGCAAACTCGACGGTGGCAATGAGAAACCCCAGCTTGTCCCCTGCATCGTACCGCTGGCCCTGGATTTCCAGGGCGAACATCGGCGATTGCTTGGCCAATTCCCGGAGGGCGTCGGTCAATTGGATTTCGCCGTTTTTGCCTGGTGTGGTCTTCCTCAGGATGGAGAAAATCTCCGGCGGCAGGACGTAGCGACCGATGACGGCGAGATTCGAGGGGGCTTCGTCCGGTGACGGCTTCTCAATGAGGCCCTCGACTCGATGGACTCCCGGTGCAATGGTTCTGGGCGACACGATTCCATAGCGGTTGACTTCATGGTGGGGCACTTCCTGCACGCCGAGGATTGCGCCCTGTCGTTTTTTGTAGGCATGAATGAGTTGCGCGAGGCCTGGCACGGGGGCGTCGATGATTTCGTCGCCGAGAATGACGGCAAAGGGTTCGTCGCCGATCAGCCGTTGGGCGCAGAGGACCGCATGGCCGAGTCCCAGAGCTTCCGGCTGCCGGACGTAACAGAAGTTCGCAAGGGTGGAGATGTGCCGCATCTGGCTCAGGAGCTGCGCTTTGCCGCTGCCCTTGAGGTTTTCTTCCAGTTCGACGGAGCGGTCGAAATGGTCTTCGATCGCGCGTTTCCCGCGTCCTGTGATGATGATAATGTCTTCGATGCCGGAGGCGACCGCTTCTTCCACTGCATATTGAATGAGCGGTTTATCGACCAGCGGCAGCATTTCTTTCGGAGACGCTTTCGTCGCGGGAAGGAAGCGCGTACCCAGGCCTGCGGCGGGAATCACGGCTTTGCGGACTTCGACGCGTGACATGAATCGATACTATGTGATGGGGTAGGGGATGTCAAGGAATGCAGGAGCGCAAAGGGTCTGCTTTACATTCAAATACTTGCCCAATATAATCCGGCAGTTTCGCATGCATGTCGCGGTGGGGGTGGGGTCTGCGCGGAGCTCAATAGAACTCTTGCGCCAATGAAGGCCGTGCTAACGCCAACGTTGGTCCATGCTGTGCCGTCACGGCTAAAATTAGGATTATCCATGATGCTATTAATATCGTTTCCTTTCTCCGGGGCTCAGATCCGATGAGGATGACGCACGGCTTCTCAGGGTCTCGTTGGTTCCTGGTCCTGTTACTTGTCGCCTTGTTCTGCGGGTCTCTGCCGATGCTGGTGGTCGCAGCGGAACAGGTCGGGGTGAAAGTTACGGCGATCGAGATCCGGGGCAATAAACGGATCGAGTTGCCGGCGATTGCCGGACGGTTGACCTTGAAGCCGGGCGATCCCTATACCCCTGAAAATGTCCGGGGCCAAATCAAAATTCTCTACGAGACGGGGTTCTTTGAAGATGTGCAGCTGGAGACAGAGCCGGGAGCCGGCGGGGTGGCTCTGGCCTTTCTGGTTCGCGAGAAGCCGTTTATCACCGAGATTGTCTTCGACGGGAATCAAGAACTGAGCGATGACAAGCTCAAAGAGAAGATCACGATCAAAAGCCAGGCCTTTCTCGATCAGCTTCAGGCCAAAGAAAGCGCGGAAAAGATTCGTTTGGCCTATCAGGAAGACGGCTACTTCGATTGCCATGTGACCCCGATCGTGCAGACTTTGGACGAGGATCGGAAGCGGCTGACGTTTTTCGTGAAAGAGGGGAGCAAGGCGCGCGTCAAGAAAGTCAACTTTGACGGCCTGTTCGCGGCGACGAAAGACGAGCTGTTCAAGGTGATGGCGACGCGGGAATGGGTGCCCTGGCACGGTCCGTTTTCACAGATGAAGTTGCCGTCGTTCCTTTCGGATGCCGGCGTGCTGAAGCGGGAGGAAATGAATAACGACGCCGAGCGGATCAAGGAGATCTTGCTCAACAAAGGCTATCTGAATATCCAGGTCGGGTTGCCGACGGTGGAGCTCAGCGAGGACAAAAAATGGTTTACCGTGACCTACACGGTGATGGAGGGAGAACCGTTCACCGTGGCCGAAGTCGGGTTCCGCGGGAACACAGTATTTGAAGATCCGGAGCTGCGCGAGGGGCTCAAGATTAAAGAGGGGGAGATCTTTCAGCGGCAGAAAATCCGTGACGAGATTACCCGGTTGAACGATCTCTACGGAAGCAAGGGGTACTCCTTTGCCGATGCTTCCCCCTCGGTGACTCCGAATCCGGAAGACCGGACCGCCACCATCACCCTGACCATCAAGGAGGGGGAGATGATGCGGATCCGCCAGATCAATATCAATGGGAACGACAAGACCAAAGATAATGTGATCCGCCGGGAAGTCCGCGTCGATGAGCAGGACGTGATCGATACTCCCTCGTTGAAACGGAGCTTCCAGCGGCTCAACAACCTGAACTTCTTCGAGACGGTGGAAATCCTTCCCGCGCAGGTCGGTCCTGATAAGGTCGATCTCAACGTCCGCGTGAAAGAAAAGCCGACCGGCCAATTCAGTGTCGGCGGCGGATTCAGCACCTTGGACAAGTTGGTTGCGATTGCCGATATTACAGAGGGCAACCTCGGCGGGAACGGCTGGATGGGGCGAATCCGTGGTCAGTTGGGACAGCAGCGGACCTTGGGGTTGGTGACCTTCCGCAATCCCTATTTAAACGATTCCCTGACGTCGATGCAGCTGGATGTCTATCGCAGCATGACCAACTACATGACCTATTTCGAGAAAAAGTCCGGCGCCAGCATGACGTTTTCTCGATGGCTCTCTGAATATGCCTCGGGCAGCGTGAGCTTGTTTGCGGAACAGTTGAACTTCAGCGATCCTCAAGAAGGGATTTGCCCTGATGTGTTCCCGATGGTCTGCCGGCAGCTCGGAAATCAGACGACGACCGGGTTCCGGACCTCGCTGGCCCGCGACACCAGAGACTATTATTTGGATCCCCGTACCGGCTGGCGCACCTCCGTTGGCTTCGATCTGGGCACGCCTTATTTGGGGGGGTCCAACGATTTTTATAAATATACTCTGGACGTGATCAAGTACACCCCGCTCCCGTTTGATACGCGATTCTCGATCCATGGGCGCTTTGGCGCTGCAGAGGGCATCAATGGGAAGCCGATTCCTCTGACCGAACGGTATTTCGTTGGAGGTATCAATACGATGCGCGGGTTCGTGTTCGGGCAGGCGGGGCCTGTCACCACCGGTCAGACGCTGCTTGGCGCGACCAAAGAGCTGATTTTTAATAATGATTTCATCTTTACGATTTCCTCCGAGGCGAAGTTGAACGGGGTGATCTTTTTTGATTACGGAAAGGGCTTCGACGACAACGAGTCCGTGTCGTTTAAGTTACGGAAAACGGCTGGCATCGAAGGACGATGGATTTCACCGTTCGGCCCCTTGCGGGCAGCCTATGGGCTCAATTTGAGTCCGCGTGAAGGTGAGCGTGAAGGGGTGTTCGAGTTTACGATGGGCTCTCTGTTCTAGGGGGAGCAGGGCATGGTTATGTGCGAGAGGTAGGGGTGTGATGCGAGCTGATTATGTATTCAAAACCGTGCTGGCCACGATCTGTCTAGTGATGAGCTTGGCCGTGGCCGGCTGTGCTGCAGGCGGGGTGAAGGTTCAAGGGACCGTAGGAGTTGTCGATCCGGCCCGTCTCTTGAGCGAGACGAACGCCGGGAAAAAGGCGAAGGAGTCCCTGGGCGCGTTTTCCAAGAATCGCCAGGCCTTGATTGAGATAGAGGAAAAAGAGCTTCGCCGGATGGAAGAAGATTTTGGGCGGCAGGCCAGTGTCTTGAGTGCGCCCGCGAAACGTGAGCGTGAAGAATTGTTTCGGCGCCGGATGGCGGAGTACCAGCAGAAAGCGGGCGAAATGAACCGGGAGGTTCAGGAGAAGCAAAAGGACGTGCTGGAAGGGTTCCGTGAAAAGGTGGAGCTGGTCGTGGGGAAAGTGTCGAAGCGCCTCGGGTTGCAAATCGTTATGGATAAGGGGAAGGGCGGCCCTACCTTATACAACGAGGAGGGGCTCGATATCACCGGCCACGTGATCGAGGAATTCAATCGTGAATATCCGTAATCTCGTCTGTCTGGTCTGTTCGGTCTGTTTTGTCGCTTGATTCGGAGATCGTCACTGCACGAGACAGACCGGATAGACCGAACAGACTAGATAGACGTGGTTGTGAGAAAAAGAGGAGGTTTCGATGAAGCGAATAAAAGTGGCCGGTGTGATCGGTGCCGTGGGTCTGTGGCTGGCAATGGTCTTGCCGGGGTTGTCGGCTGAAGCCTTCAAAGTCGGGGTGATGGATCAGCAAGCGGTGATCGAACAGTCGAAGACCGGCAAGCGCGCGTTGGAAGAGCTCAAGGCCTATTCCTCGACCAGGCAGAAGATCATCAATGCCGACGATCTGGAGTTGAAGGAATTGGAACAGAAGATCCAGGACGGGAAGTTGACCGATAGCGCAAGGCAGGAAAAGCAAAATCAGTTCCAGTCCAAGTTGGAGGCCTATCAACGCCGGCTGGCCGATTTTAACCGCGAAATTCAGCAGAAACAGCGTGAGATGGTGGCGGAGTATTCGAAGAAAGTGCATGCGGCGGCGCAGGCCGTGGCGGAAAAGAACGGCTATGCCGCGATCCTGGATAAGGGAAGCGAGGCGGCGATCAAGATTGTTCTCTATCATCAGCCTGCGCTGGATGTGACCGATCAGCTGGTGAAGGAGTTCGATCGGCAGAACAAGTAGAAGAGGGGAGGGCAGCCTGGTCGTCCTCCTGCTCGCGGAACGCGCACGATAAGAATGTGCTCGTGCGACGCGCGCAATCGAGGATCGACCAGGCTGCCCTTGAAGTGAAGGGTGGAATTGGGATGACGCGCGCAGTGAAAGCTCCGTCAGCCTCCATCCTTGAATTTGAAGCATCGCCATTAAAATCTTTCTTGATGGTGTTGATGTCAACATAAGCATCAGGATGCTCAAAAAGGCTGTCCAGCAAGGCCGCAGCGAGCGAAGAGGCGAGGCGTACCCTTGCGGTACGTTGAGCCTCTGAGCGATGCGAGAACGAAGCTGGCAGACTTTTTCAGCATTCTGATAGAGGAGGTTCTGCCGATGTCCGTAATGGAACAAGCCGAAATTCAAGCTCTCTTGCCTCACCGGTATCCCTTTCTTCTGGTCGATCGCGTGCAGGAGTTGGATCCAGACAAGCGGATCGTCGGGATTAAAAACGTGACGATCAATGAACCCTTCTTTCAAGGGCATTTCCCCGGACGCCCGGTCATGCCGGGGGTGTTGATTCTTGAAGCCATGGCCCAAGTCGGCGCGCTGTTGGCGTTTAAGTCGATGGGGAATGCGACGCGCCCGGTCGTGTATCTGACCGGTATCGATGGCGCGAAGTTCCGAAAGCCGGTCGTGCCAGGCGATCGTTTGCGCTTCGAGATCGATGTCGTGAAGAAGCGGGCGCCGTTTTGGAAGATGCAGGGCAAGGCCTTTGTCGAGGATGAACTGGTCTGTGAAGCCGAAGTGACGGCTATGGTGACAGAAGAGAAAACTGCGAAGGGTGACGCGTGATGTGTGACGAGTTTTCATGGGGAAGCAGTTGCCCGGAACCGATCACTCATCACCGATCACTCATCACCGGAGGTTAATCGTGCAGATTCATGCGAGCGCAGTCATTCACCCTAAGGCCACATTGGCCGACGATGTTGTCGTGGGCCCCTTTTGTGTCGTCGGCGAGCATGTGACGATTGGGCCTGGGACCCGTCTGGTTTCCCATGTCGCCGTCGAGGGCTGGACGGAGATCGGCGCGCGGTGCGAGCTGCATCCCTTCGTCTCGATCGGCGCCCCGCCCCAACATCTTAATTACAAAGGCGAGCCGACGAAGGTGGTGATCGGCGATGACAATATTTTCCGGGAATATGTCACGGTCAACCGCGCGACGGTGCAAGGCGGCGGGACGACCAGCATCGGCTCCAAAAACTTCTTGATGGCCTATGTCCACGTGGCCCACGATTGTTATCTCGGCAGTCATATCGTTATGGCCAATGCCTCCAGCTTAGCCGGTCACATCACCATCGGCGACCATGCCATCATCGGGGGGCTGACCGGGATCCATCAACATGTGCGGATCGGGCCCTATTCTATGGTCGGCGGCTGTTGCGCGCTCGGGCAGGATCTCCCGCCTTTCATGCGGGCCGCCGGTGGCTATCAGGCGAGGATGTATGGCTTGAATTCGGTGGGGTTGCGTCGGCAGGGGTTTTCGAACGATCGCATCTCAGTGCTGAAGCGGGCCTACGATATGATCTTCCGCTCTGGGCATCGCACCGCGGACGCAGCCAAGCTGGCGAAGCTTGAGTTCGCCGACCAGCCGGATGTCATGACGGTTGTGGCCTTCCTGGAGGGAACGAAACGCGGCATCTGCCGGTCGGTGGGCAAAGATAAAGAGGATGAGGAGTAGCGCGTGGCATTACTGCCTCAGGTTGTGGATGGAGAGCGGATCGGGCTGATTGCCGGCAACGGCCGGTTCCCGATCATTTTTGCAGACAATGCCAGGAAGCTCGGCTATCACGTGTCGGCTGTGGCGCATGAGGGCGAGACGGAACCGGAGTTGGCCAGCCATGTGGATCGGATCCATTGGGTCAAGATCGGCCAGCTCAGCAAGCTGATCAAGGCCTTCAAGGAAGACGGAGTCCATCAGGCCGTGATGCTGGGCGGGATCAAGAAGACCCATGTCTTTACCACCCTGCGTCCGGATTTTCGCACTCTGGCCCTGGCGACGAGGCTGGCGCTCTGGAAGGACGACGACATTCTGCGCGAATTGGCGAAGGAGCTTGAGCAGGAAGGGATCGTCATCTGCGAATCGACCTTCGGGCTTGAGGGGATTCTCGTGGAAGAAGGATCGTTGACCGCGCGCACTCCCTCGGAAAAGGAGTGGGAAGATATCCGGTACGGATGGGACGTGGCAGAGGCCATCGGGCGTCTGGATATCGGGCAATGTGTCGTGATCAAAGATCGCGTGGTGGTGGCGGTCGAGGCGGTCGAAGGCACAGACGAAGCTATCAAACGAGGCGGCGATTTGGCCAAGGATGGGGCGGTGGTGGTCAAGCGGTCGAAGCCGCAGCAGGACATGCGATTTGATCTCCCGGCCGTGGGTCCCCGGACTATTGAGGTGATGGCGTCGGTCAAGGCTTCTGTGTTGGCTATCGAAGCAGGACGGACGATTCTCTTGGACCGCGAGATCATGTTGGAGAAAGCCAAGTCCGCCCGCATTGCCATTGTCGGGATCAAGGCCGGCGTGATGGGTGAGCCGTGATGCGTGACGAGTGCCTGGCAAAGAAGCGAGCCACTGCGCCTCTTTTCTTCATCTCGTCTCATCACTCGTCACTCATCACCCATCATTTTCAGGGTATTCTATGAAGTCGATTCGGGCAGGCGTCATCGGCGTCGGACATCTGGGGCAGCACCATGCGCGGCTCTATGCTTCCTTGCCAGGGGCGCAGCTCGTCGGGGGATCGGACCAGTCGATCGAGCGGGCGAAAGTCGTCGCAGACCGGCATGGGGTACGGGTTTTTCATACGGCTGATGAACTCTTGCCGCACGTCGATGTGGTGAGCGTGGCTGTGCCTACGTCCGGCCATTATGCCGTCGCCAAGGCCTGTCTCTTAGCCGGCAAACATGTGCTGGTCGAAAAGCCGCTGGCGGTTACGCCGGCAGAGGCGCAGGAATTGGTGCAGCTGGCCAAGCAGAAGGGCTGTTGCCTGCAAGTCGGCCATAGCGAACGGTTCAATCCGATCATGGCGCTGATGCGGCCCCATATCGGGAGGCCTGTGTTCATTGAATGTCACCGTCTCAGCAGCTTCAGTGAACGGGGCACGGATGTGGACGTGGTCCTAGACTTAATGATCCACGATTTGGACCTCGTGCTCTCCTTGAATCCCGGTCCCGTTGAAGAGGTGCGGGCTGCGGGGGTGACCGTCTTGTCCTCCTCGATCGATATCGCCAACGCCCGCATTCAGTTCACCAGCGGCTGTGTGGCCAACCTGACCTCTAGCCGCGTGTCGATGACGAAGATGCGCCGGTTGCGTCTCTTCCAAAAGGACAGTTATGTCTCGATCGATTTCCAGGCACGCCACGGCACAATTTCGAGACGCCACGCCAAGGCAGGGGAGAAGCCGACGGTCGAGGTCGAGCAGTTGCAAGGGGGAGATGAAGAACCGTTGAAGCTGCAACTGGCATCGTTTCTTCACGCAGCCAGCACCGGCACGAGGCCGGTGGTGTCGGGCGAGGATGGCGCGGCAGCTGTGGAGGTCGCGCATCAAGTCTTGCAGGCCATTGAAGCCTTTGCGGCCCGTCATAAAGAAGGGGCAAACGGGATAGAGGGATAGTCGGGGTAGTGGG
The DNA here is from genome assembly GCA_945905765.1 of Nitrospira lenta. GTDB lineage: Bacteria > Nitrospirota > Nitrospiria > Nitrospirales > Nitrospiraceae > Palsa-1315. The sequence continues at coordinate 5,076 of CAMDPZ010000014.1, read as the reverse complement.
ACGGAAGGCATGGATTTTACCCCCTTACCCCTCTACACCTATACCCCTCCCAAGAAGTTATGCGAATTTTAATTGTGACGGGCGAAGCCTCGGGGGATCTTCACGGGGCCAATTTGGCTAAAGCCATGATGGCGCTCGACCCACAGGCTGAGTTGGTGGGGATCGGCGGGGCTGCGATGCGCGCCGCTGGTGTCAAGCTTGTGCCGGGCGTTCCGCAGCTGGATGTGATGGGCTTGATCGGGTTGTCCGCCATCCGTGCCATGGTGCAGCGCGTGTTGGCCATCAGGCGGGTGTTGAAGTCGGAAGCCTGGGATCTTGTGGTGTTGATCGACAATCCAGGGCTGAACTTTCATTTCGCCCGGGTCGCCAAAGCCGCCGGACGGCGCGTGCTCTACTATATTGCCCCGCAAGTGTGGGCCTGGCGGCCAGGACGGATGAAATGGATTCAGCGCCGGGTTGACCATGTCGTCGTGATCCTGCCCTTCGAGCCGGAGCTCTATCGCCGCGCCGGCGTCCGCTGCACGTTCGTCGGCCATCCCCTGCTCGATGTCGTCGCGCCGCAATACGATCGCGCGAAGCTTCGCAGCCAATTCGGCTTGAACGAGTCTGCGCCGGTTGTCGGGTTGTTGCCGGGGAGTCGCGTGGGCGAAGTCGAAATGCTCCTGCCGGTGCTTCTTCAGGCGGCGGAACAACTGGCCGCCGCGGAGCCTGGGACGCAATTTATCCTAGCGCAGGCCTCCTCAATCGACGATAATCTGCTTCAGTCCCTGTTGCGGCATAGCCCTGTGCCGGTGCGCGTGGCGCATGACCAGTCCAGCGAGGTGATGGCCTTATCTGATGTATTGTTGATCGCGTCCGGGACCGCGACCCTGCAGGCGGCGGTGGTGGGGACCCCCATGGTCCTTCTGTACAAGACCACGCCGGTGACCTATCGGCTGGCGCGGTGGCTGATCAATGTGAAATGGATCGGGCTCGTCAATCTGGTGGCGGGCCGGTCGGTCGTGCCGGAACTGATTCAGGATGAGGCGACGGCCGAGCGGTTGTGTCAGGAGGCGCTGCATCTCTTGCGCGATCCGTCGGCGTATAATGGCATGAAGGAAGGGCTGCGACAGGTTCGGGAATCATTGGGAGAGCCCGGTGCGTCCCGTCGAGCCGCGCAGGTGGCATTGTCTGAATGTCGACGTTAGATCGTTTGACACGATTGGTCCATTACCTGAAGCCCTATCAGGTTCGCCTGGGGGCGGCTTTCGTGTGTTCGGGGATGGTGGCGGCCTTCTCCGGCGCCTATGCCTGGCTTATCAAGCCGGTTCTCGACGAAATTTTCATCAATAAGAACGAAAGCCTCCTGGTCGTTCTCCCGCTCGCCCTCTTCGCTGTATCGGTGTGCAAGAGCGTCTTCAATTACGGCCAAAACTATCTCATGAACTATGTCGGGAATCAGGTGATCACCGACGTGCGGCAGGAGCTGTTCGGGAAACTCATTCGCTTACCTGTTCCCTATCACGATGTGAACACCTCGGGGCGATTGGTGTCCCGGGTGGTGAGCGACGTCTCGATGATGGCGAATGCGGTGGCCGGGGTGCTGAAGGATGTGTTCCAGCAGGGCCTCACCTTCCTGGCCATGATGGGCGTGGTGTTCTATCAGAATTGGCGGCTGGCCGGCCTTTCGGTGATTGTGATTCCCTTGTCCGTATTTACGATGGTGCGGATGGGGAAACGGCTGAGGGCTTTGGCGGCCAGCGGCCAGGAGCGGATGGGGGATATGGCCTCCACGCTGCAGGAAACGCTGTCCGGCATTCGCATGGTGAAGGCCTATGGGCGCGAAGAGACCGAGGAGCTGCGTTTCCAGGAGAGCAATCGCGCGTTTCTCAACACGACGATGAAGGCGATTCAGGTTTCTTCCATCGGGTCGTCGCATATGGAAGTGATCGGTGTCGTGGGGGTCGCGGCGATTATTTGGTATGGCGGTTTTCTCGTGATTGCCGGCTCCATGACGCCGGGAGAGTTTTTCTCGTTTCTGACGGCGATGTTCATGGCTTATACGCCGATTCGCCGGCTCTCCGGCTCGAATAATTCGATTCAGCAGGCCTTGGCTGCGGCGGAACGGGTGTTCGATGTCTTGGATATCAAGACCGAGCAGGATGGGGATCGTGGCCGCTTGGAGTTGCCGCGGGTGGCCCAGTCGGTGACGTTCGAGGACGTGACGTTTCACTATGAGAGTCAGGTGGTGCCGGCGCTCAATGGGATTAATTTGACGATTCGCGCCGGGGAAATGGTCGCGCTCGTGGGCAGCAGTGGCAGCGGCAAGACCACGTTGGTGAATCTCATCCCGCGCTTTTACGAGCCGACGGCAGGGCGTATTCTCATCGACGGGGTCGATATTCAATCCTATACCCTTCGCTCGCTTCGGTCGCAGATCGGGATGGTCTCGCAGGATGTCGTCCTGTTCGACGACAGCATCCGCAATAACATCGCCTTTGGGCGGCAGGACGCATCCGACGAAGAGATTCTCCGGGCGGCGCAGCTGGCCTATGCCCACGACTTTGTCGACCGTCTGCCGCAGGGCTATCAGACGGTGGTGGGAGAAAAAGGGGTGAAGCTGTCAGGCGGGGAGCGGCAGCGTTTGGCCATTGCCCGCGCGATCCTGCGCGATCCCCCCCTGCTCATCCTCGATGAAGCCACGTCGGCGCTGGACAGCGAATCGGAACGGGTCGTGCAGCTGGCGCTCGCCAATTTGATGAAGAATCGGACGACCCTCGTCATCGCCCATCGCTTGTCCACGATCCAACGGGCCGATCGGATCATGGTTTTGTCCAGAGGCTCGATCGTCGAAGTGGGAACGCATGACGAGCTGTTGCGTCGAGGAGGACAGTATCAGAAGCTCCATGCCATGCAGTTTCAGGATGTGGCCGATGCGTAAGGTTGCTGTGATGGGTGATCGGCGATGAGTGATGAGCGTCGAATTGGAGTCCGCGTGAAAAAACGAGTTGAACAGTGGCTGAAGCTCTCCGTGCTCCCTCCAATCGGGGCTGCGGTGATTCGAGGGCTGGGGCGGACGATGACGATCGATGCGCAGGGCTATGAGCCGGTGGAGGCGTTGCGTCGCCAGGGGGGTCATTTCATTCTCTCGTTCTGGCATGCGCAGCAGCTCATGGTCGCGTTAGAGCTGGAACATCGCGGGATCGAGGTCGATGTGTTGATTAGCCAACATCAGGATGGCGGGATCATCGCGCGCATCATTTCCCGATTCGGCCACAGGGCGGTTCGCGGATCGAGCACCAGGGGTGGAGCGTTGGCGCTGCGAGAATTAATCAGGCTTGGGCGATCCGGTGCGGATCTGGTGGTGACTCCCGATGGACCCAAGGGGCCTCGGCAGGTGGTCAAGCTCGGGGTGGTGCAGCTAGCAAAAGCCACGGGCCTGCCGATTGTGCCGTTAGCCTTTTGCTGCTCAAAAAAAAACTCTTCGCGAGCTGGGATCGGTTCATGGTCCCATTCCCCTGGTCTCGCGGCCTCTATCTCTGGGGCGCCCCCATCTGGGTCCCGCGCGACGCCGACGACCAGACGTTGGAATCGGCACGGCTCGAGCTTGAAACGGTCCTGAATCGACTGACGGATCAGGCGGAGGAGGCCGTGGCCGGGCGAGATGGGGGATAGTTCGAGGTCCGAAGTTCGAGGTTTTTCAAACGTCGAACCCAGAACTTCGAACTGTGAGTTGCGCATTTCTCGCTTGTTTCGCATTTCATGCGCCCTGATCCAGGGCTGACTGCTGATAGCTCATCATATGTGGCGTCTCTTTTATAATATTGTGCTCCTGCTCCTGTCTCCGGCCATCCTGGCGGTCCTGCTGGCGAAACAGCGGTGTCGCCGAGGATTGCTGGAAAGGCTCGGGTGGGGGAGAGGTCTATCCGGTTTTTCTGGTCTATCTGGTCGATCGGGTCAACCAGACAGACCAAACGAACCGGACAGACCAGATAAACCAGTCATCTGGATCCACGCGGTTTCTCTCGGGGAAGTGGTGGCGGTCACACCGCTCGTGAAGGAACTGTCTCGCCGCCATCCCGACTGCCGTTTAGTGGTTTCGACTGTGACCGAGACGGGACGGGAAGCTGTAGAGCAGCGGTTGGCCGGCGTGGCCGACCATTGTTACGCGCCGCTCGATTTCCCCTGGGTCGTCTCCCGCTTTATCGAACGACTGCAACCTCGCCTCTATCTTTTTGTCGAGACAGAACTCTGGCCGAATCTCTTGTGGCAACTGCGTCGTCGTGGAACACCGACGGTCCTCGTGAATGGGCGGCTCTCGACCAGGTCTTTTGCCAGGCAGCAATGGGCGCCGGTGCGATCGTTCTATCGGACGATGTTGCAGGGGCTTAGTTTCTGTTTGATGCAGTCAGATCGGGATGTCGAGCGGATTGTAGCCTTGGGAGCGGAGGTATCGCGTGTGAGGCGGACGGGGAATATCAAGTTCGATCAGCCGATACCGGTTGTGCTGGAGGATGGATCGACGAGGGTCCGTTTGGGTCTGCAAGAGACGGAACAGTTGTTTGTCGCAGGCAGCACCCATCCGGTAGAGGAAGAGATTCTGGTGGACTGCTATCATGCGCTTGCGGCCCGCTATCCCTCAGCGGTGTTATTGCTGGCTCCTCGGCATATTGAGCGGGCTGAGTCGGTGGAGGCGATGGTTCTGGCAAAGGGGCTGGCGGTGCAGCGATGCAGTACGATTGGGCGGGCAGGCGTGCTGAGGCCTATCGGTCCCCGCGTGTTGCTGCTCGATTCGCGAGGCGAGTTGGCTACGATCTACCGGGAAGCGGTGGTGGCGTTCGTCGGAGGCACGCTCGTTCCGGTGGGAGGACATAATTTGCTGGAGCCGGCTCAGTGGGCGAAGCCGGTCCTGTTCGGTCCCTACACCGATCACTGTGCGGAGATTGCAGACCTCTTGATCCAGGCGGGAGGGGGGCGCCGCGTGTCCACGGCGGAGGATCTCACGCAACAAGTCATCGGCCTCTTTGCCAATCACGAGGAACGGGAGCGAATGGGCCGGTCGGCTCGTCAGATGTTGGAAGAGAATCAAGGGGCCTT
>CAMDPZ010000013.1 GCA_945905765.1 Nitrospira lenta | reverse complement strand
TGAACGGGGAGCGCATCGGCTGGGTGCACATCCGGTCTGATCTAAGCGAGGCGCGCTCGCACATTCGGTCCTCGGCTGCCATCGCGCTCGTGTGCTTCGGCATTGCGGGGCTGCTGGCCTACCTTCTTTCCTCGCAGCTCCAACGTGTGATCTCGGCTCCCATCCTTTCGCTCGCACAGACCATGAAACAGGTGTCGCGCGAAAAGGATTACACCGTTCGGGTCCCGCTGCCGACGACGCGCGATGAACTGAGTGTCCTGATCTCAGGCTTCAATGAGATGCTGGCCCAGATCCAAACGCGAGACAACCGGCTCCATCAATATGGCCAACAACTGGAGGGAGACGTCGCCAGGCGCACGACTGAACTCTCGCAGGCGCTCGCGACGCTGCAAGAAAGCCAGCAGTTCCTCTCCTCCATCATCGAAAACCTGCCCATCACCGTATTCGTCAAAGATGCGGCAAGCTTGCGATTCGTCCGTCTCAATAAAGCCGGCGAGGCACTGCTCGGCCTGAGCCGGAACGAGCTGGTCGGAAAATCAGACTACGACTTCTTTCCCAAAGAAGAAGCAGACGCCTTCACCTCCCACGATCGTAAAATCTTGGCCTCTAAAGATTCCCTCGACATCCCGGAAGAGCCCATCCACACCACGAATCACGGGCTCCGCTTCCTCCATACCAAAAAAATCCCCATTCTGGACGAAGCGGGGAAGCCGCAATACTTGCTCGGCATGTCGGAGGACATCACCGAGCGCAAGCAGACGGAAGCCTCGCTGCACGAGCAGATGCAGCTCTCCTTGCTGGCCGCAGAGATCAACTCCGCGCTGATTCAAAGCACCACACTACAGGCCATGCTCCAGCAATGCACAGACGCGCTGATTCGGCATCTGGACGCCGCCTTTGCCCGCATCTGGCTGATCAGCCCAGGCGACCTCTGCGGGGAATGTCATAAAGCGTCGGCCTGCGCTGATCGCACACAATGTTTGCACCTGACCGCCAGCGCCGGTCTTTCGGAGAATATCGACGGTGAATACCGCCGTATCCCGCTGGGCGCGCTGAAAATCGGCAGGATCGCCCAAGGGGGGGGCGTCATGACCACCAACAACGTCGTCACCGACGATCGGCTCCCCAATAAACAGTGGCTCACGGATAACGGCCTGCAGGCCTTCGCCGGCTACCCCCTAACCGTTGACTCACGCGTAGTCGGCGTAATGGCGTTATTCTCCCGGCACCTGCTAAGCGCGACAGCCCTGGAGACATTGGAGCGTATCGCGCAGGTCCTCTCCCTCGGCATTGAGCGCAAACAGACGGAGGAAGCGCTACGCGACAAGGACCAGCGAATTGGCCTGGCGATCACGGCCACAAAGGTCGGGATCTGGGAATGGAACACCAGAACCAACCGCGTTCGATGGGATGCCAGGATGTTCTATCTCTACGGCATCCCTCCGACCCAGGATGGCTTTATCAATTACACAGACTGGAGCGGCACGGTCGTCCCAGAGGATCTGCCGGAACAAGAAGCCCTCTTGCAGAACACGGTGCGCCGCCAAGGATATAGCTCACGCGAATTCCGGATACACCGGCGCAACGACGGGGCGCTACGCACTATTCAGGCCATGGAAGCGGTCAAGACGGACGCGAACGGCCTGACCGAATGGGTCGTAGGCACGAACCGCGACATTACCGAGCAAAAACAGACGGAAGAGGAACTCCGACACGCCAAAAAGACGGCCGAAGCCGCGAGCGTCGCCAAAAGCGAGTTTCTGGCGAACATGAGCCACGAAATCCGGACGCCGATGAACGGCGTCCTCGGCATGACCGAACTGCTCCTGGCCACGGACCTCTCCAAGCAACAACATCACTTGGCGGAAACCGCTCATCGGGCCGGCACCACGCTGCTCAACGTCCTCAACGACATCCTGGACTTTTCCAAGATCGAAGCGGGAAAACTCGAGCTGGAAACCGTCGCCTTCTCGCCCCGCCAAATCGTCGAAGAAGTCGGAGAACTCTTTGCCAATGCGGCGCAACGGAAAAAAATCGAACTGGTCTGTCTGCTCGCCGAGACGGTGCCCTCGCTGTTGCAGGGCGATCCGGCCCGGCTGCGCCAAATCCTCGTCAACCTGATCGGCAACGCCGTTAAATTCACCGAACAGGGAGAGGTCTTCCTCCATATCCACGCGATCGCCAGCACGCCGACCGACGCGCTGCTCCGTTTCGAAGTACGGGATACGGGCATCGGCCTCTCCCCCGATGCGCAAGCCCGCATCTTTCAGCCCTTTACCCAGGCAGACGGATCGACCACCAGAAAATATGGCGGCACCGGCCTGGGGCTGGCCATTGTGACGCAACTGGTCCAGATGATGGGCGGGACCATCGGCGTCGAAAGCGTGGAAGGCGCGGGCGCGACCTTCTGGTTTACCCTGCGCCTCCCAGTCGCAGCCGGAACGGCGCCGGAGGCACAGATAGCCAGGTCCGGCTGTACGAACAAACGGATCCTGATCGTGGACGACAACGCAACGAACCGGATGATCCTGGAACATTACCTACAATCGTGGGGCGCCACGTACCGGAGCGTAGAATCGGGAGCGCAGGCGCTGGACCTTTTGCGCAAGGCCAGCCATGAAGGCCGGCCCTACGACCTGGCGATCCTGGATCTCCAGATGCCGGAAATGGATGGACTGGAGTTGGCGCGGACGATCAAAGCCGATGCGGCCATTCAGGCCGTGCGCCTGATGTTGCTCACCTCCTTAGGCCCTCTTGGAACGGACGAATCTACAAGCATCGGCATCCTCAGAACCCTGTGCAAACCGGTGAGGCAATCCCAATTATACGATTGCCTCGTGAGCATTCTTGCGACGGCTCCGGAGGAACAAGCGCCGCGCGAATACTCGCGCCTGCCACCACCCAAGAGGCAGGGGCAGGGCCGCAGAATCCTGCTGGCCGAAGACAATGCAGTCAACCGCGAAGTGGCCCTCGGCATGCTGGAACTGGCCGGCTACCGCGTGACGATGGCGCAAAACGGGCGGGAGGCCGTTACGCTATCGGCCGCGACCCCTTACGATCTGATCCTGATGGACTGCCAGATGCCCGAGATGGAAGGATTCGAAGCGACCCATCTCATTCGGGAGCGGGAAACGGCTCAGTCCTCACGTACAACGCAAGGCGCAATACCGGACGAACAAACCGAGGGCGGCAGCGCGCCTCATGTGCCGATCATCGCCTTAACCGCTCATGCCATGCCGGGCGATCGGGAACGGTGCCTAACGGCCGGAATGGACGATTACCTCACCAAGCCGTTCAGCCAGCATCAGCTAGAGAACATCCTGAACCGTTGGCTCAACCGGACAGGCGCCTCATCGGCTCACACCCACGGATCGGCGCCACAGGACGGCGCGACCGCCTCGTCTCTCCCGGCGACTCAGGAAGAACCGATCGACCCAGCCAGCATCGTCGACTTCGCCGCCTGGAAACCCATCAGGCAGCTAAAGCGGCCGGGCCATCCAGACCCCCTCGGAAAGTTGCTGGCCCGCTATATGAAGGATTCCAGACCTTTAGTTGAGCAATTGCGCCAAGCCATCCAATCGAACGATCCTGAATTGCTCCACACCACAGCGCACCGCCTCAAATCCAGCAGCGCCATCCTGGGCGCCGTGACCCTGGCGGCCCACTGCCAAGAACTGGAAGCCCTGGGTCTCAGTGGACGGATTGAGAATGCCTCGGACCTCGTGGGACAATTGGAGCAAGATTTTGAATCCGTCTGCTCGATCTTTCACACCACGCTCGCAGAGGAGAAGTACGATGAAGTCTGACCGAAGGGAAGCCCCCTTGGCCTTGGTGGTGGACGACGATGCCGTGAACCGACTGCTGACACGCGAAGCCCTTGAGGGAGCGGGATGGAGCGTCGAAGAAGCTACGAATGGTCGGGAGGGTCTGGCCTCCTTCCAACGGCTCCGGCCCGATGTCGTGCTGCTGGACGTCATGATGCCGGAGATGGACGGGTTTGCGACCTGTGCGGCGATCCGAAATCTTCCGGAGGGAGCGCACACACCCGTGCTCATCATGACCGGTCTGGACGATTACCCCTCCATCACGCGGGCCTACAATACCGGCGCCACCGACTTCCTGACCAAGCCGCTGAACGGACTGCTCCTGACGCACCGCGTCCGCTATATCGTGAGGGCCAGCCGGGTCTTACGGGAGTTGCGGGACAGCCAGGCAAGCCTGCTCCAGGCTCGCGACGCGGCGATCGAAGGCACGCGCCTCAAATCGGAATTTCTTGCCACCGTCAGCCACGAAACCAGGACGCCCTTGAACGGCGTCCTCGGCATGGCCGACTGGCTGCTGGACACAGAGCTGACGCCGGAACAACGAGACTGCGCGGAAACCATTCGCGCCTCGGGCCAGACCCTGCTCGGAATCATCGACAACCTGCTGGATTTCTCAAAAATCGAGTCCGGCAAGCTGCAGCTCAAGCACATCGACTTCGATGTGCAACGACTGCTCGACGACGCCGTCGGCCCGTTTCAGGAGCGGGCGCGCGGCAAGGGAATCGCCCTATCCTGCCTGACCCAACCGCCCGTGCCGGCCTGGCTGCGCGGAGACCCAGACCGGCTGCGCCAGATCTTGAGCAATCTCATCGGCAACGCCGTCAAATTTACCGAGCGGGGCCAGATCGAGGTCCATGCGGACCTGGACGAGACGCCGAAGAGACAGAACCCGATCGAGGAGCGCGGACCTGCCGCATCGGGGGCCGCCAAAAAAAACAACGCCAAGCTGATCCACCTGCGCTTTTCTGTCTCCGATACGGGAATCGGCATTGCCCAGGAGGCCTGCACCAGAATTTTCAAACCCTTCATGCAAGCCGATGGGTCGACCACGAGAAAATACGACGGAGCGGGATTGGGACTGGCGATCTGTCAACAGCTCGTCGAGCTGATGGGAGGATCCCTCCGGGTGGACAGCGTGCCAGGCCAGGGCAGCGTCTTTCAATTCACCGTCCCGCTTGAACGCAAAGCGGACTGACGCACAACAAGCGTCCACGGTGCGACCGGTCAGACTGCTGCTTGTGTTCTCGCCTGATGCAGGATAGGCTTACCCGTCGGAGAACCCTCCCTTCATGGCTATCTACGCAATCGGCGACGTGCAAGGCTGTTTCACTTCTCTCCAGCAACTACTCGCCAAAATTCGCTTCACACCGGATCGAGACCGCCTCTGGTTCGTGGGAGATCTGGTCAATCGCGGCCCCGACTCGCTCGGCGTCCTGCGCTATGTAAAGGGACTCGGCCCGGCGGCCGTGACCGTGCTTGGCAACCATGACCTGTTTCTGCTGGCCGCCGCAGCCGGCATCGTCGCGCCACGCGCCATGGATACGATCCAGCCGATCCTGATTGCACCGGATCGCGACGAGTTGCTGGCTTGGCTCCGATGCCAACCGCTCCTCTACCGTGAAGGCCCCTTCGTGATGGTCCATGCAGGCCTGCTCCCGCAATGGACGATTGAGCAAGCCGAATGGCTGGCGCAAGAAGTCGAGCAAGTCCTATCCGGTCCGAATCATCACGACCTACTGCGAGCCTCCTTTGCATCTCCCTCCGCCCAATGGTCGGATGACCTGACCGGCCTACCGCGGCTCGCTGCCCTGACCCACGTCTTCACCAGACTCAGGACTTGCACAGTGGATGGCATGATGAATGAATCGTATAACGGCCCGCCGGACCATGCCCCGCCCGGTTTCTCACCTTGGTTTCAGGTGCCCGCTCGCCGCAGCTCCGAAGCCACGATCCTCTGCGGCCATTGGGCCGCATTAGGCCTGCATCTAGGTGATAACGTGTTGGCCTTGGATAGCGGATGCGTGTGGGGCAGAGAGTTGACGGCTGTCAGGTTGGAAGATCGTCAGGTATTCCAAGTGCCCTGCGACGGCGAGGACTGTCCCGGCCATTAAGCCGTCACGAGAAACCCGGTTAGCGGCCTTTTTCAGCAGCCTGCTAGTGGTAGCTTTCCGAATCGCTCGGAAATGCGCCGGACTCAACTTCTTCTTTGTAGCGCCGTAACGCTTGCAGCGCATCGGTCTTGAGGTGGGCGTAGGGTTTGACGAACTTCGGCACGAAGTCATCGAACAGACCGAGCAGATCGTAGAGGACGAGGACTTGGCCATCGCAGTGAGGACCTGCGCCGATGCCAATGGTCGGAATGGTTAATTGTTCCGTCACACGCTTGGCCAGCTCGGCGGGAATCGCTTCAAGCACGATGGCAAAAGCGCCTGCTGCTTCCAGATCCTTGGCATCCTTCAAGAGCGCCGCGGCATGATCCGACTCTTTTCCCTGCACCTTGTATCCGCCATAGCGATGGACTGATTGAGGCGTCATGCCCAGATGACCCATCACAGGAATGCCGATACCGGTCATCGCCGCCACCCGATCGACGACCGCTCCGCCGCCTTCCACCTTGATCGCCTGGGCCCCGGCCTGGAGAAACCGGCCGGCATTGCGGAGCGCATCCTCGCTGCTGGCTTGATAGGACATGAAGGGCATATCGCCGATCACCAGCGCCCGTTGCGCCGCTCCTGCCACCAGCTTCGTATGGTAGAGCATGTCTTCCATCGTCACGGAGAGGGTATCGGCCTTCCCCTGCACGACCACGCCTAGCGAATCCCCGACCAGGATCGCTTCAATGCCGGCCTGTTCGACGATGCGAGTGAAGAGCGCGTCGTACGCCGTCACGACGATGAGTTTCTTCTTGTCGCGCTTGTGCCGTTGAAACTCGGGGATCGTCATCAGCCCACTTCCGCTTTGGTGAGAATCTCTGACAATCGATGGGTGGCCTTGATGGCCATGATATGGACTCCGTCGCAGTAAGGCCGCACCGCCTTGATCGTCCGCACCGCGATGTCCACCCCCACATCCTCCGCGCGCCCGGGACCGGCAGCCCTGAGCTCGTCGATCATCTCCTGGGGGACCGACACGCCGGGGATGTTGGCGTTCATGAACTCCGCCATCTTGGCGTTGCGCAGCACGAGAATGCCGGCCAGCACCTTAACCTTAAAGGGCCGCACCGCCTTCATGAAAGACGCAAACTGCTCCGGATGGTAAATCGCCTGGGTCTGGAAAAACTGGGCGCCCGCTTTCACTTTCACTTCGAATTTAGCCAGCATCGGCCCCAGCGGATCGGCCTCCGGCGTCACGGCAGCCCCGATCGTAAAATCCGTCGCGCCATCCAGTTTGTTGCCGGACATGTCCAGTCCATTATTGAGACCCTGTACAAGCTGCATGACCTGGACTGAATCCAGATCGTACACAGGCTTGGCTTCTTTATGGTCTCCGACGGTCGGATAATCGCCGGTGAGGCAGAGAATATTACGGATGCCGAGCATGGAGGCGCCCATAAGGTCAGACTGCATCGCGATCCGGTTCCGGTCGCGGCAGGTCATCTGCATCACGGGATCATGGCCGAGTTCATAGAGGAGCCGGCAGACAGGGAGCGATCCGGCCCGCACCACGGCAGCCGTGTTGTCCGTCACGTTGACCCCATGCACCCGCCCCACCAATTGCTTGGCATTGTCCAGCACGCTGGAGATGTTGGTGCCCTTGGGGGGATTGTACTCAATCGTGACAGCGAACTGTCCCTGCGTGAGCACATCCTTCAACCGCTTCGGCTCTCGACTCATAGTCACCTTACTCCTCCACCACCACTCACCACTGTAGGAGGAATGGAGCGCTCCCCCTGCGCGCATCGGACGAGCACAGTTTTATCGTGCGCGTTCTGCGAGCAAGGGAGCGCCCATTCTCTCCTACAGCATTCCCGCCATTCGCTTCGCCGACTCCACCGTATTATCCAGCAACATCGCAATCGTCATCGGCCCCACACCGCCCGGCACAGGGCTGATCCAGCCGGCCTTCTGACTGACCGGCTCAAAATCGACGTCGCCGCACAATTTGCCGTCCGGCAACTTATTGGTGCCCACATCGATGACCACCGCTCCCTCGCGCACCATGTCGGCCGTCACGAACTTGGCTCTCCCGATCGCCACCAGCAGCAACTCGGCTTCCCGGCAGACCGAAGCCAAATCCTTGGTCTTGGAATGGCAAATCGTCACAGTGGCGTTGCGTTGCAGCAACATGAGCGCCAGCGGCTTGCCGACGATATTGCTCCGGCCGAGCACGACCGCGCGCTTGCCTTCGATCGTGATCCCCGCCGACTCGATCATCTTAATCACACCCTTGGGGGTGCAGGCCTCAAATACCGGATTGCCTTCAACCAGCCGTCCCAAATTATACGGGTGAAATCCGTCGGCATCCTTATTCGGCGACACCGCCTCAAGGACCACCCGGCTCTCAATATGTTTCGGCAGAGGAAGCTGCACCAGAATGCCGTGAATCTTCGGATCGGAATTTTTCTTTTCAATCAAAGCCAGCAACTCTGCCTGAGTCGTGCTGGAAGGCAGCTTATGGTCGTCCACGTAGATGCCGGCCAACTCGCAGGCCTTTTGCTTATTTCTCACATAGACCTGGGAAGCAGGATCGTCTCCCACTAAAATGGTGGCCAGGCCAGGCTTGATCCCGGTCTTGGCCAGGACCGCCGCCGATTCGACGGCCAACCGCTCCCGTACTTGCAATGCTAATGCTTTGCCATCAATCAATCGTGCCGCCACAACACCCTCCTCAGTGAGAGACTAACAAGGAAAACCAAGGCACCATAGCAGGGCATTTTTAAGCAAGTCAACGACAGGAAAACATGAGGCTCGCGGCCGTTTCTTGACAGGCTCTCAGCCTGGCAGCTACGATGGATTCATTGAGCACAATCAACAGCCATCTACCCTGAGAGCAGAACCTCCCCCCTATGTCCCTTCTAACACGTATCATCAATCATCCAGCCTCCTGGCTAATCTGGACCCTCTCCCTGGTGGCCGTCAGCCCGCTGGGGGCTCAGATCACCGTAACGGAGCTGCAATCCCCCTATAGTTTCGTCAACGACCCGGTCGACAAGGGCTATTTCATCTCCAGCGTCAACGGCGAAGCCGACGCCGCCGACAACAACGGGTTCATCACCAAACTCGATCCGAACGGCAAGCTCCTCAATCTGAAATTCATCCAAGGCGGGAAGGGCGACGTCACCCTCCATGCTCCCAAAGGCATGGCCTTGGTGGAACATGTGCTCTACGTCGCCGACCTCGATACCTTGCGGGGCTTTGATACGACCACCGGCAAGCAAGTCCTGGCTCTGACCATCCGGACACCGGCGACCTCACAGGCCCCAGCGCCACAGACCTCCTTGACCGACGTGACCTTCGATGGCAAGGGCCACTTGTATTGCTCCGACCAAAAGGCCAACACGATTTACCGGGTCGATCTGGCCAGCAAAACATTCGCTGTGCTGGTGACGGACCAAGCTCTGGCAGGTCCTTCAGGCCTGGTCGTCCATCCCAGGTCCGGCCAGATCATTGCGGTGAGTTGGGATAAGGGCAAGATTTCCGAGATCTCGCCGGAGGGCCGGGTCACGGAACTCGTCTCCAACGGGTTCTTTTCCAGCCGCTTCCAGAACCTTCGCGGCGTGGACTTCGACCGTTGGGACAACATGTACGTATCGGACTTCACGACGGGAAAAGTCTGGCGCATGAGCTGGGACAAGCGGTTTCAAGTCATCGCCGAATTCCTCCCCTCGCCGGGAGACCTGAGTATCGACCGGGCCAATAACCTGATTCTCGTGCCCTATGAATATGCCGATGCCGCGGAAATGAACGGGCTCGAAACCCCCAGCGGCGGAAAACCCAAACAGGAAAAACGGACGTTGGCGGACTATGGGTTCATCCCTCCCCCGCCGAAACCGGCCCCGGAAGGATCCATAAGAAAATGAGCCAATGCGCCTATTGCACACAGAGGAAAGGCAAGCGGTCTTGCCCAGCCCTGTCCGGCCTGATCTGTAGCCAATGTTGCGGCGAGCATCGCATCGTACGGGTAGCCTGTCCGCAAGACTGCGTCTATCTCGAATCGGGGAGCGACTATCAGCAGAAGCGGCTGGCGGTGCAGTTCATGCCATTGCGGCGGGACTTCTATCGCGAGCTGTCCGAGCTGGGCGGCGAGAAAGCCGTGGCCCTGTTCAATCTCGTCGAAGTGGTGATCTTCGGCTATTTCCAGTCGCGCCGCGATGGGCAGGATGCGGAAATCGTGGCGGCGCTCCAGGGCCTGCGACGGACGCTGAGTCCGCTCCATGTGCCGGCCGCCCCGGCGCCGGTCTTTGCGGAACATCTCATGAAGGAATACGACGCGTTCAAGAAGCAAAACCCGCAGCAGATCGCCGATACGTCCTCCGCGCCAGAGATCCTGGACCGTGCGATTGCCTTCGTCTCGAACTTTTCCGGTTCGGACTTTCAATCACACAAGTTTTTGGACGGGCTCGTCGGCTACGTGCGCGCCTACCATCCTGAGATTGCCACGCACCTGACCAAACAGCGGGAGCCGGGCCATATCATCTTGCCGGGGCAACAGTTCATGCCGCCTCCGGCGCCGGAGCAACATACCCACGATCCTGGGTGCCAGCACCACCACTAATCAGGATGCTGAAACATGCCGCCAGCGTCGTTCTCGCATCGTTCAGACCCTCAACGTACCCTGAAGGGTACGCCTCGGACCTTCACTCGCTGCGGCCTTGCTGCCGACATGTTTGAGCATCCTGCAAGACGGGGTAAGCATAGCCTATGAGCGCGGGAAACGAACGAACCATCAGAAAAGCGCGCCGGGTGGAGTTACGCTGCACCGTCAGCTTATCGTCGGGGGAGATCAAGGGGGACGCCACGGTCACGAACCTCTCGATCGCCGGCTGCCGGGCCGAGGCTGGCATCGCCTTGACGGAAGGGCTCAACGTTCAAGTCCTGCTGCACCTGCCGGACCAGTCGCCTCCGGTGAAAGTCGAACGGGCCTCCGTTCGTTGGGTCTCGGACAATGCCTTCGGCCTCAGCTTCATCCTCTTCTTCCCGTCGGAACGAGCCCGCCTCCGCACCTTCCTCGAAAATATCAAATAACGTTCCCTCTTCTCGCTTCCACCGCCTACAAGCAGTGAGGTCTCACGGACTCCACCTACGCACATCGAGCGAGCGCATTCTTATTGTGCGCGCTCTGGGAGCAGAGGAGCCCGTGAGACCTCGCTGCTACTCGATAATCGTCACCGTCATCTCAATTCGCTCGTTCGGCAAGTCATGGTCGTTCCTGGGCAGGCTCACAATCTTATCGGCCACGCCAAGGCCCTTGATCACCTCGCCGAAGGCCGTGTATTTCCGATCGAGAAAGGGGGACGTCTCGACCACGATAAAGAACTGCGACCCCGCCGTGTCCGGCTCGGTCGCCCGCGCCATCGACACGATGCCCCGCTTGTGCTGCACCTCGCTGAATTCCGCCTTGAGATAGATCGGATTCCCCTTCTCATCCTTCGGCCCGCCAGCCCCATAGGTCTCCTTGCGCAGCGAGTTCTTGGTGTTGGGATCACCGCCTTGGATCATAAAACCGGGAATGACACGGTGGAAAATCGTCCCGTTATAAAAACCTGACTTGGCCAGAGCGATAAAATTTTCAACATGCTTCGGAGCCACATCCGGATAGAACTTGAAGTGAATCTCCCCGAACTTCGTCTTGATAATGGCTTTGGGGCGAGGGTCCGGCGCAGACACCACCGGTTTCACGTCCGGCTTCCCTCCGCAGGCTGTAACCAAACTGAGCGCCACGAGCAACGTGCAGAGCCGGCCCAGTCTCACGGCCACCGCATGGTCTGTCATGGTCCAATAAGATTGCATCGGTTACTCGACTACCGTGACTGTCAGCTCCACCCGCTCCGCCGGGAGGTCCCGGTTGTTCCTCGGCGCGCTGACAATCTTATCCACCACGTCCAGCCCCTTCACCACCTCGCCAAAGACCGTGTACTGACCATCCAGGAAATTCGAATCCTTCACGACAATGAAGAACTGCGATCCGGCGCTGTTGGGGTCACTCGTGCGCGCCATAGAAAGAATGCCGCGCTTGTGAGGGATATCGTTGAATTCCGCCTTCAACCGCTGAGTCGGCCCTCCCTGGCCATAGGTCTCCTGCTTGTTCGGATCTTTGGTGTTAGGATCGCCGCCCTGGATCATGAACCCGGGAATCACCCGATGAAAGATCGTCCCGTTGTAGAAGCCGGACTTCGCCAGCGTCATGAAATTTTCGACGTGTTTGGGCGCCTTGTCCGGGAAGAACACGATCTCCATCTCTCCGAACTTCGTTTTGATAATCGCTTTGGGACCTTTCGCCGTCTCCGCTTTCCCAACCGGGGCCTTGTCGGCCGCCTGAAGCAGGTCCATTCCCAACAACAGACTCCCGCCCAACGCGAGCACCATCGCCACCCTCCGCACCATGATTCGCTTCTGCATCGTCTGCCTCCCTGAAATAAAAACTGGTCTCGTGATGAAGTGACCGACCCGCCGACAGGATCAGCGCCCTAGCTGCTGAAGGGCCTGCTTCGCCGCCTGTTGTTCCGCTTCTTTCTTGCTGCGCCCGGACCCAGTCCCGACCGCCTTGCCCTGAACGGAGAGCTCGACTTCGAAAAGCTTTTGATGGTCCGGTCCTGTTTCTCGAATGGTGACATAGCAGGGCAAGGTGTCATGGGTCTTTTGACACCATTCCTGAAACTGGGTCTTGTAGTCTCCCGCTCCCGGCTGCTCCTGCTGCGCGGCAATATTCGTCAGCTCCTCGGCGAAAATGTGGCGCGTCACCGCCCGACTCGCCTCGAATCCTCCGTCCAGATGCACCGCCGCGAGCACCGCTTCCAGCGCATCCGCCAGCAGCGAGTCTTTCTCGCGCCCCTTCGAACGGTCTTCCCCGCGCCCGAGTTTGAGATGCTCCCCCAACCCGAGACGGCGAGCCACCTGCGCCAGCGATCCCTCACTCACCACCTTCGCCTTCAGCTTCGACAGGGTCCCTTCGGACGACTGCGGCAGGGCGGAAGCCAGGTACTCGCTCATCACCAGCGACAACACGGCATCGCCGAGAAATTCGAGCCGCTCGTTATGGGGGAGGGGAACCGTTTTCTGTTCGTTGACGTGAGAAGAATGGGTCAGCGCCTCTTCGAGCAAGGCAAGCGCCTTAAATCGATAGCCCAACAAAGACTGGAGTGAATCGGAAGACGAAACCGAAGTCATAGTGGCGAGTCTGTCCCTCGCACAGGCCTGTTAGGCGTCCGGTTTTTTAAAGAGCAGACAGGCATTGACCCCGCCGAATCCAAACGAATTCGACAGCGCCACCGTCACCGATGCAGGCCTGGCCTTATGCGGAATATAGTCCAGGTCGCAGGCTGGATCCGGATGGTCCAGGTTGATCGTCGGAGGCAGTATCCCGTGATGAAGCGCCAGCACACTGAATACCGCTTCGATCCCGCCTGCGGCTCCGAGTAAGTGGCCGGTCATCGACTTGGTCGAACTCACCGGAATCTGATAGGCCCGTTGGCCGAACACCTGCTTGATGGCCTTGGTCTCGATGGCGTCCGCCATCGTCGAGGTGCCATGGGCGTTGATGTAGCCGACCTGCTCCTTGCCGATCCCGGCATCCTTCAGCGCCAGCTCCATGCAACGGACCGCGCCCTCGCCCTCTTCGGACGGGGCCGTAATATGATAGGCGTCGCTGTTCATGCCGTAGCCGATGAGTTCGGCATAGATCCGAACCCCGCGGCGGCGCGCATGTTCCAGCTCCTCCAGGACCACGACTCCGGCGCCTTCGCCGAGCACGAACCCGTCGCGATCCTTATCGAAGGGCCGGCTCGCTTTCGTCGGCTCATCGTTGCGGAACGAGAGGGCCTTCGAGGCAGCAAACCCTGCGACCCCCAACGGCGTAATGGCGGCTTCCGCTCCACCGGCGATCATGACATCGGCATCGCCCGCCTGAATCAGCCGGAACGCGTCGCCGATGCAATGATTGCCCGTCGCGCAAGCTGTCACCGCGCAGGAATTCGGCCCCTTGGCGCCCAGTCTGATCGCCACCTGCCCCGACGCCAAATTGATGATGGTCATCGGAATGAAGAATGGCGAGACACGCCCCGGTCCTTTTTCCTGCAAAATCTTATGGTAGTGTTCGATCGATCCCAGCCCGCCGATGCCGGACCCGATATAGACCCCGACCCTCGTGGCCTCTTCCGGCGCCACGGTGAACCCCGCATCATCCACCGCCAGCTGAGCTGCGCCCACGGCGTAATGGATGAACGTATCCATCTTTTTGATCTCTTTTTTCTCGATGAACTGGGCCGGGTCGAAATCTTTCACTTCACCGGCAATGCGGGCATCGTAGGCCGCGGAATCGAACTTCGTGATCGGGCCGATGCCGGACTCGCCGGCACAGATGGCCTTCCACGTTTTGTCGATACCGGTGCCCAGAGGTGTCACCACCCCCAAGCCGGTCACGACGATCCGTCTGGTCGAACGAACGCTCATAATGTCTTGGGCCTCTTAGGCCTTTTCCTTGATGTAGTCCAAAGCTTTCCCGACCGTCAGAATTTTTTCCGCGTCTTCGTCGGGGATTTCGATCCCGAACTCTTCTTCGAGGGCCATCACCAGCTCGACCGTATCGAGCGAGTCGGCGCCAAGGTCTTCCACGAAGCTGGCTTCGAGCGTGACCTCATCCTCCTCGACTCCGAGCTGCTCACCGATAATTTTCTTCACCCGTTCTTCTACAGTACCCATTGATTTTCCTGCCTCCTTCCCCATCGTAGATCCTCCTTGTCGCTGCGAATCTGTCGCCGCAGCATCGTACAAAATTCCGTCCGCACCGTCGTCACGGCATCAGCATGCCCCCGTTCACGTGCAACACGTGCCCCGTGACGTAGGCCGCCTCGTCTGACACGAGAAAACGCACCGCTGCCGCAATATCAGCCGGCGTACCCAACCGTCCCAATGGGATTTGCTTTTGAAGCTGGTCTTTCACCTCGGGCGACAACCCCTGCGTCATGGCGGTGTCGATAAATCCCGGCGCGACCGCGTTCACCGTCACGGACCGGCTCGCATATTCTCGCGCCACCGTCTTGGTCAAACCGATCACCGCCGCCTTGGAGGCCGCGTAATTGGCCTGGCCCACATTGCCCATCACCCCGACGATCGACGCAATGTTCACGATACGACCATACCGCTGCTTGGTCATCGGGAGCAAGACCGCCTTGATGCAATTGAACGTCCCGGTCAAATTCACTTGCAACACCAGGTTCCAGTCTTCTTCCTTCATCCGCAACAGCAGCCCGTCGCGTGTGATCCCGGCATTGTTCACCAGGATATCGACCTTCCCCCATTCCTTGATCACCTGATCGACCATGGCTTTGGTGTCGGTGCCGTCCGCCACGTTGACCTTGACGTTCAGCGCTTTGCGGCCCAACTGCTCCACCGCCGCCACCGTGTCCTTCGACCGGCTTGGATCGAGATCGGCCACGACAATATCCGCCCCGGCCTGCGCCAGCGCTTCGGCGATCGCCCGGCCGATCCCCTGCGCCGCCCCTGTGACAATTGCAACCTTACCATGTAGTGACATTCGTTCGCTCCTCACATCTCTTCACGCGCTCAACGCGGCGCGAGTCGCCTCGAGCGACTTTGGATCATTCACGTTCAAGGTCACCGCGTCCGGCACGACTCGTTTGATCAACCCGCTCAACACTGTTCCCGGCCCGACTTCGACGAACGTCGTCACGCCCATCGCAACCATCGCCTTCACCGAATCTTCCCAAAGCACCGACGAAGGCAACTGCCGCACTAACGAGGCCTGGATCTCGACGGCCTTGCTGATTGGCCGAGCTTCCGCATTATTCACCAAGGGCATCTTCAGATCGGACCAGGCGATCCCGGCTAAATCGCCCGCCAGTCGATCGGCCGCCTTCTGCATCAGCGGCGTATGGACCGGCACACTGACAGGGAGCGGAATCGCCTTCTTACAGCCCCTGGCCTTCGCCAGCTCAATGGCCCGCTCGACAGCAGCCTTTTCTCCGGCAATGACCACCTGTCCAGGCGAATTGAAATTCGCCGCAGCCACAACTCCGACAGCCGAAGCTTCCCGGCAGAGCTCTTTCACGATATCGGCCGTCAGGCCGAGCAGCGCGGCAACCAACCCGGTCCCTGGCGGCACAGCTTCGGCCATATAACGGCCCCGCTTCTGCACAATCGCTACCGCCTCACGATAGGTCAGGCCCCCGGCTGCCACAAGAGCTGAGTATTCTCCCAAACTATGGCCTGCGACCGCAACCGGCGTGATCCCTAACGGCTCGAACGCACGGAGCGCGGCCAGACTGCTCACCAACAGGGCCGGCTGAGTATATTCCGTGAGATTCAATCGTTCTACCGGCCCCTCGAAACAGAGCGCGGCCATATCATACCCCAGCACCGACGAGGCCTCCTCGTAGAGACTGCGGATGCCGGGATTGGACTCGGCCAAGGCTCGGCCCATCCCGACCGACTGGGACCCCTGGCCAGGAAAGACCAATCCAACGTTGGAAGACCTTGTTGATTGGAGAATCGTCATGCTACCGGAGTGATTGCACGGGGCTACTGGTTGCTCTCATCATCATCATAATAATACTCAAAACTGGAGAGGGCGCCATGCGCCGTTTCCGTGGTTAGATATCGTCGAATTTCCCTTGAATGTCAACGGGAAAAGTTTCTTGAGCCCGTAAGCTCCATGCTGATAGCTGAGACTTCTCTTGCTACCACCGGATGAGCGCCGAAGCCCAGGTCAACCCGGCCCCGAAGGCCCCCAACATGACTAAGCTGCCCTCTTTGATACGGCCCTGACGCACCGCTTCATCCAGGGCAATGGCAATCGAAGCAGCCGAGGTATTCCCATACCGATCGAGATTCAACATCACTTTTTCAGGCGGGAGCCCGAGACGGCTGGCCACGGCATTCAGAATACGGATGTTGGCTTGATGCGGCACATAGAGGTCGAGATCCTCCACGCGAAGATTATTCGCGGCCAGGGTCTCACGCGCCACTTCCTCCAAGGTCCGCACCGCCACCTTGAAGGTCTCGTTCCCCTTCATCTTGATGTACTGCATTCGCTCCGCCACGACTTTTTCAGAGGGAGGCAAACGCGACCCGCCCCCTGGCACCGTGATCAAATCGCAGAGACTGCCATCGGAACGAAGGTGCGTCGAAAGAATTCCATGGTCATTCTCACTGGCGCTGATTACGGCGGCTCCGGCTCCGTCGCCGAACAGGATGCAGGTGTTGCGATCGGTCCAGTCGGTAATCCCCGACATCACTTCCGACCCGATGATCAACACATGGCGCATGCCGGTTTTGATATAGGCATCCGCCATCGATAGGGCATAGACAAACCCGCAACAGGCGGCAGACAAATCGCAGGCCGCCGCTTTCGTCGCGCCCAAACGATGCTGGATCACACAGGCCGTGGCAGGAAGAGGATAATCGCCGGTACAGGTGGCCAGGAGAATCAGGTCGAGATCGGCCGCACTCACCCCCGCAGCAACCAAGGCCCGCTCCGCCGCTTTCACCGCCAGATCGGAACAGGCTTCACCGGGACCGGCCACATGCCGCTCGCGGATACCGGTCCGCTCGACGATCCATTCGTCCGAGGTGGCCACCATCCCTTCCAAATCGGCATTAGTCAGCACTTTGGCCGGCACATAGGAGCCGGTCCCGGCAATGCGGGCCCTCATGCTGAAACATCCCCGGCCGGCTTGGGTTGAGAGAGACTCTCTTGAATATCACGTTGGATCAACTCATCGACGCGACTCTCGGCCAAGCCTTTCGCCCGGCGAATGGCATTCTTAATCGCCTTGGCGGACGAACGGCCATGACAGATCATCGTAATGCCGTTGACGCCCAATAGCGGCGCCCCGCCGAATTCTGCGTAATCGATTCGTTTTTTCAAATTCAGCAACGGCTTGGCAATAAGCGGGTAGGCCAAACGGCCGAAGAAGGACCCGGAGATTTCCTTGAGCAGCAATTTCTTGATCGTATCGGCCACGCCCTCGGAAATCTTCAACGCGACGTTCCCAATGAACCCGTCGCACACCACCACATCGGCGCTCCCGCTGTACACATCGCGGCCCTCGACATTGCCGATGAAGTTGAGCGAGCTGGCCTTCAAAAGCTTGAAGGCTTCCTTCGTCACTTCATTGCCCTTACTGTCCTCTTCCCCGATACTCAACAGTCCGACGCGCGGATTGGGCTTCCCGAAAAGATGCTTGCCGTATTCATTCCCCATAATGGCGAATTGCGCCAGATGCTGGGCGCTACAATCTACATTGGCCCCGACATCCAGCATGATGGCCATGCCGGTCAGCGTGGGCAGGCAGGTCGCAATCGCCGGGCGCTCAACACCTTTGGTCAGCCCGAGCACAAAGAAAGAGGCCACCATGCTGGCGCCGGTGTTCCCAGGACTGACGACGGCACTCGCCTCGCCGCTCTTGACCAGCTCGGTCGCAATCCAAATGGAGGAATTTCTCTTTTTGCGGGCAACCGTCGCGGGCGATTCGTGCATCTCGACGACTTGCGAGGCATGGCGAATCGACAAACGGGGATCGGTACAGCCAAGGCGGCGACATTCGGCGGTGAGCAGGGCCTCATCGCCGACAAGGATGACCTCGACATCACATTCCTGGGCAGCCTGGAGCGCCCCCTCAATGGCCGGGGCCGGTCCATGGTCACCGCCCATGGCATCAAGCGCAATTTTCATAGCGACCAGGTACTCATCGAATGATGATGTGTCACGCGGTCACGGTCGACGACCGGCCGTCACCACGCGACATGCGGGAGGAGTGTAAAGCAGTGAAATGATTGACGCAACAGGCGAACAGACATCACCCCGTCGTGATCCTTGGAGCCCTCGAACCCTGTGGGCCTCGCCCACAGACACGAGTGGCCTAGGACTCTTCGACCTGGATGACCGCCTTGCCCTTATACGTTCCGCACTTCAAGCAGGTGTAATGCGGCAGCTTGATCTCATGGCACTGCGGACAGACGGACATGCCCGGAGGGGTCATGCGCAATTTCTGGGTGCGTCGCGTATCGCGGCGTTCCCGTGAATGTTTATGTTTCGGATTTGGCATGGCAACTCCTTCTCACTCTTCGTAGCAGACGGTCAGGCCTAGGAGGCTGATGATCCGCCGGTCTTGCGTTTCATGCTCTGGACCACCCGAAACGTCGGGATCGGTGGTTCCGCGGCACACTGACAGGGCCCCTCATTCAAATTCTTCCCGCATCGCGCGCACAGCCCCAAGCACTCGTCGCTGCAGATCGGCTGCATCGGCGCGGCCAAGATCACATGCTCGCGCAACATGGGAGCGAGATCGAGACGGTTACCCTGATATTGATACTGATCGTCCAGGTCCTCTTCTTCTTCGGCCGCTGCGGCCTCCTCGCGCGCCTTTCTGGGATCGACGCGCTTCGGATGCTTCGACGCGGGTTTGGGCTCCGGAATAAAAGCCGCCCGCACAGAAAAGGCCAAGGGATCTTCATACTGTTTCAAACACCGCACACACTCGCGTAGGATCGTGCCTTCCAGCACACCGGTCACGGCAACCAGCCCTTCGACGTTGGTCAGGTCCAGACTGACAGCCAGAGGGCCACGGGCCGCGGCATCATCGTCGGTCAAGCCGAGCTCTTCGGCCGTGACCTCGCCAACCAGCGAGAGCCCGTCGTCCGTGATGTCCGCCAGTAGCGGCGTCAACAAATCCATCGTGGCACCTATCTGCATTCCCATCCCCAACGTCACCGGTTATCTATCGCTCTTCCGCAAAGCTGATGAGGGCGATGTGCCGAGCCCGCTTGACGGCTGCCGTCAATTCGCGCTGGTGCCTCATGCAATTGCCGGAGATACGCCGCGGGACAATCCGACCCCGCTCCGTCAAAAAGTTTCTCAGCAAACCGACATCTTTGAAATCGATCGCCCCTTTTTCGATGCAAAACCGGCAAGGCCTGCGGCGTTGAAAAAACCGTCCGCCGCCACCGCCCCCGTCACGATCTCCGCCCTGTTCACGCTCCATAACCGTCTCCCTCTCTGTTAGACGTGCTCTTCGGGTTCATAGCCGACATCATCATGCGCCGGCGCCTCAGCCCCACCGCCGCCATCCTGGCGCTTCGGCATGAACGTTACCGTTTGGGCCACCACCTCATGCTTGCTACGCTTCTGGCCGTCTTCCGTTTCCCACCGGCGCTGCTGCAGCCGCCCGTCGACGATGACCCCGCTCCCCTTACTAAGATACTGTCCGCAATGTTCCGCTTGCTTGCCGAACACCACAATATCGACAAAACAGACTTCCTCTTTCAATTCCTCGCCCTGCTTGTAGCGCCGGCTGACTGCCAGGCCCAAACTGGCCACCGGCGTCCCGTTCGGCGTATACCGCAGCTCGGGGTTCCTCGTGAGGTTCCCGATGAGGATGACTTTATTAAACCCGGCCACCGGCGAACTCCTCCGATGACGCCTCGAGCGGACGTGGCGCCACTAGTTCTTTTTTCAGATGGACGGTCAAAAACTTGATGATGGGGTCTTCCAGCCGGTAGGACCGCTCCAATTCACCAACCGTGATACTGGGCGCTCTGAAGTAGAAGTAGGCGTACGTGCCATTCCGCTCCCGCTTCACCTCGTAGGCGAGCTTCTTCTTGCCCAATTTTTCAGATTTGATGAACTGTGCGCCGGTCTTTTCCGCCACTGCCTTCATCTTGGCGATCAGGGCAGCGGTCTCCTCATCGGAGATAGACGTACGGATAATGAACAGAGACTCGTAGAGCTCCATGAAGCAATCCTCCTGGACAAAGGCCCCCGAACAAGTCGGGAGCAAGGTGTAGGCGCGCTGGTTCAGCCAGCGCGAAGGGGTAAAACTACCATAGCCTTGAAGAAACTGTCAATCAAAGAGGACGCGCTTCCGACCTTGCACTCAGCCAAGCTGCGCCCCCGCATCCTCTCCCGGCTTCTCCCGTATATTAAACTGGTTCATCGCCACAGCCGTCCCCCGGTGGATCAGACATTCCAGGGCATCGACAGCGCGATCCAGACAGGGGTTCAAGACCTCGACCTCTTCTGTCGTGAAGGCTTGTAGCACGTAATCAGCTGAATCCTGGCGCGGAGCCGGCCGGCCGATTCCGATCTTGATCCGCACAAACTCCGGCGTCCCGATCGCCTCAATGACCGACTTGATTCCGTTGTGCCCCCCATGCCCGCCGCCCTGCTTGATCCGGAGACGTCCCAGGTCAAGGTCCAGATCGTCGTGGATGAGGATGAGATCGTCGGCGGTGAGCGAATACTCGCGGAGGAGGCCTTTGAGCGGAGGACCGGTGAGATTCATCCAGTCGAGCGTGCCGGCAAGTTCGAGGAGTTCCGACCCGAGCCGTCCCGAACCGCGCTGGGCCATCCCACGCCTGGAGAGACGAATGGACCACCGAGCGGCTGCCCGCTCGATGGTCCACATACCTGCGTTGTGGCGGGTCTGGGCATAGGACGCGCCCGGATTGCCCAGCCCAACAATGAGACGCAACGTTACTTCTTCTTTTCGGTTTCTTTCTTCTCAGCTTTTGGCGCAGCAGCGCCCTTCTTGTCGCCGCCCTTGGCATCGGCAGCCGCACCGGCCTTCGCCGCATCGCCGCCAGCCGCGCCTTCAACTTTGCCCTTCGCCGCCACTTCAGGCTCTTTCCCGCCCTCGGCCCCTGCCGTACCGCTAGCCAGGAGCGATTCAAGCTTGGCTTCCGTGATCGGCGCTGCCACGCTCACGACCATCTGCTCAGGATCGTCGAGATAGCGGATCCCTTCGTGCACGACCACATCTTTCAAATGGAGACCCTGCGAAATATTGAGACCGGACGCATCAACTTCGATGAAGTCCGGCAACACATCCGGCAAACATTCAATATGCAACTCGCGCATATTGTGGTGCAGGATGCCGCCTTCCTTGACGCCAGCCGGCACGCCGCCGGTCAAATGCAGGGGCACCTTGACGCGAATCGGCTTGTTCATCGAGATTTCAAATAAATCCGCATGCAGCACATTGCCTTCGACCGGATCGACTTGAAAATCGCGCAGGAGCGCAGTCCGCTTCGGTTTAGACTTCGCGCCGGTCAACGTAAGCGACACGAGCGCGGACCCTCCGGACTGGGCCTTCAAAATCTTGACCAAGCTATCCGGCTCAATCGTCAACATCAGGCATTCGCCCTGCCCGTACAACACGCCGGGGATCTTGCCTTCCCGCCGAAGCTGGCGCGCCGCACCTTTGCCCGTTGTTTCTCTTACTGTGACTGCTAGTTCAAATTTCATGGTACTCCTCCGTCCCCTTCTCGCTAATCTTCAGATGCTGTGATCTCGAGCTAGGCAAACAATGAACTGACCGACTCATCTTCATGGATACGCCGGATCGCTTCACCCAAAAGTGGCGCGACCGATAATTGATGCAACTTCGGGCAGATCTGCTCCTTGCCCCGCAACGGAATCGAATTCGTGACGATCACCTGTTTCAAGCAGGACTGCTGGATCCGGTCCAACGCCGGCCCGGTCAGCACAGCGTGGGTGCAAGCGGTCCAGACTTCCCGCGCCCCCTTATCGAGACAGGCCTGCGCCCCCTTCACGATGGTGCCGGCCGTGTCGATCATGTCGTCCAACAACAATGCGCTCTTGCCCGACACGTCGCCGATGATGTTCATCACCTGCGTCTGGTTAGGGCCTTCACGCCGCTTGTCGATAATGGCCAAATTCGCTTGCAGCCGTTTCGCAAATGCTCTGGCCCGCTCCACGCCACCGGCATCCGGAGACACCACCACCAGATCGCTGACCTTTTGCTTGGTAATGTAATCCAGCAGGACGGGAAGCGCGTAGAGATGGTCCACCGGGATATTGAAGAATCCCTGGATCTGTCCCGCATGGAGGTCCATCGTGAGGACGCGGTCCGTGCCGGCCGTGCTGATCAGATCGGCCACGAGCTTCGCCGAGATCGGCACACGCGGCTGGTCCTTGCGATCCTGCCTGGCGTAGCCGAAATAGGGAATGACTGCGGTGATGCGATTCGCGGAGGACCGTTTGAGCGCGTCAATAATGATCAACAGCTCCATCAGGGAGTCATTGACCGGCTGGCAGCTGGACTGCACGACGAAGACGTCGGCGCCGCGCACGTTCTCCTCGATCTTGACGCGAATCTCACCGTCGCTAAATGATGCAACCGTGGCCTCGCCGAGCTTGATCCCGAGATAGGCGCAAATCTCATGGGCCAAGGCCGGATTCGCATTACCGGAGAATATCTTGATCTCTCGACTCATTGATTTTCCAGATAGTCCTTTGGATACAACTGCTAAGATTCTGATTTCGTTGCGTGGTTCGTCTCGACGGCGGACATTCGGCAGGCGCAACGGTACTGCTCGCCTACCCCTCTGAACTGCGCGCTATTGAGGAAGCCAACTAAGGGGTCAGACTGTAACGGAATGCACGGAAGGTTGTCAACCGAGCCCTATTGCGGAGGTCCCTCTTGTACGAGGAGTGGGCCGGAACAGGTCGGGACGACGAACAGGGCCATCCCTTGCTCACCCGCAAACGTGGCCTGAGCCAGACGCGCGGCTGCTTCATCCGCAAAGACCCCGAACACCGTCGCCCCGCTTCCGGACAACAGCGCAATCTCAGCCCCTTGCGCCTGCAGACGCTGCTTAATCTCCAGGAGCTTCCCCTGCGCAGCAAAGACGGGGGATTCAAAGTCATTCGCTGCGGCGGCAGCCAATTGCGGCCAACTTACCCGTGCCTGCCGGTCGAGCTCGCACTGGATCTGGGATAAAGGCGTGACTCCGGTCCTGGTAGCAGCCAATTCCTGGTAGGCCCACTTGGTATTGACCCCGAACCCTGGATTGACCAGCAGGACCCAGCGCGTTCCCTCAACCACGACCGGACGAACCGTTTCGCCCCGACCGGCCACAAATGCCGAGGGAGCGAAGAGAAAGAAAGGCACATCGCTCCCCAGCGCTTGTCCGACATCAGCCATCTCCAGCGATGACCAGCCGAGCCGCAATAAGCGGTTCAATCCGATAATTGTCGCGGCGGCGTCGCTGCTCCCCCCGCCCAGACCCGCGCCCATGGGAATGCGTTTCCGCAGTGCAATGTCGAGACCGACCGATCGCCGGGCTCGCGCTAAAACCGCGGCGGCGGCGCGATAGACGAGATTGCTCTGATCCGCCGCCAACTGCACGGCGTCGCAGCTCAACTGGATGCCAGACCGGTCGGAACAGAGCCTGATCCGCACCTCGTCTTCAAGCCCGACCGTCTGCATGATCGACCAGAGGTTATGGAACCCGTCGGGACGGCGGTCGAGGATGCGGAGAAGGAGATTAATTTTGGCCGGAGCAAAAACGGTGATCTCCGAGGGGCTCAGTGTCGGATTAATCGCGGCCTCCCTTGATCGCATACTTCTCTAATCGATAACGGAGCGATCGCGTATTGAGTTTGAGGAGCCTGGCAGCCTTTTTTTTAACCCAACTGGTCCGCTCGAGCGCCTGCAAGAGTAAATCTTTTTCGATGCCGTTAATCAGCCCTTCCAAATCCACCCCGGCCTCCGGCAGATCCGTCGGAACCCCGTGCGGCTGCGGCGCAACCACCGGCGGATGGAGCCAGCTGCGGATATCGGCATCCGACACGGGCGCCCCGGAGGAGAACGCGACCACCCGCTCAATCAAGTTCTCGAGCTCGCGCACATTGCCGCGCCACTCATGGCCCAACAGCACATGCATCGCCTCCGGCGTCAAAACCGGAGCCGGCTTGCCGCTTTCCTGCGAAAACTTCTCCAGGAAATGTTTAGCCAGCAGCGGAATATCTCCGGCTCGAAGCCGCAAAGGCGGAAGCCTGATCGGAATGACATCCAATCGGTAGTACAAATCTTCGCGGAAGGAGCCGTCGGCCACCGCTTTTTCCAGGTCTTTATTGGTCGCGGCCACGATGCGCACATCCACCTTCACGTCTTGCGTGCCGCCCACACGCCGGAACTCTCGCTCCTGAATGACGCGCAACAGCTTCACTTGAATCGTCGGAGTGGTGTCGCCGATTTCATCCAGAAAGATGGTGCCGCCATTGGCAACCTCGAATAAACCGGCCTTATTGGCCATCGCGCCGGTAAAGGAGCCCTTCATATGCCCGAAGAGCTCGCTTTCAAGCAGGGTCTCCGGCACCGCGCTGCAATTCACCGCCACAAACGGCATGGGGCTCCTGGCGCTATTGTAATGAATTGCCCGCGCCACCAGCTCCTTGCCGGTCCCGCTCTCCCCGCAGATCAGCACATTGCTCTTGGCGTCCGCGACCTTGCGCACCACGTCGAACACCTTCTGGATCGCCTCGCTCTGGCCGATGATCTGCGCAAACGACGACTGGCTCGCCATCTCGCGTTTCAAGAGGATATTTTCCGTCGAGAGCCGCCGCTTCTCCAGCGCGTTGCGAATGATTAACTGCACTTCATCGATCTGGAACGGTTTGGTCAAATAGTCATAGGCGCCCTGCTTCATCGCATCGACCGCCGAATCCGCGCTCGCGTACGCCGTGATGACGAGCACCACGGTTTCAGGAGACGCCGACTTCACCGCCTTCAGCACCGCCATGCCGTCGACTTTCGGCATACGGAGGTCGGTGATGACGAGATCGAAGATTTCCCGGCTCACATACCCGATGGCCTCTTCGCCGTCCGACGCTTCGGTCACGGCATAGCCCGCGCGCGTGAGCATGATGTTCAAGACCTCGCGCAGACCTTTTTCGTCGTCGACGACTAGGATCTTTTCCACGGCGTTCGTCCCTCATGCCACAGCCGCACTCCGGCAGCGCCGGACCGCGGCATACATACCACAAACCGTGAGCCATGCCCCGCCCGGCTGTCGACCTTGATCCACCCCCCATGCAGATCGACGATGCGATGCACGGCAGCGAGCCCCAGCCCCGAGCCTTCTTTCTTCGTCGTGAAAAACGGAAGAAAGATTTTGTCGAGATTCTGTTTGGGAATACCTTCCCCGGTGTCTTGAAACGCAATTTCGATGACGTCGCTCTTGCGGCCCGCGACATCGATGTGGCGGCAGCTCGTCGCAATCGTCAACTGCCCGCCCTCCGGCATCGCGTCGAACGCGTTCGTGGCCATGTTCCAGAAGACCTGGCGGAGCTGATCTTGATCAACCTGCGCCGCCAGCGTCTCATCCGCCAACGTCGTCACAATTTTGATGTTCGAACGGGCGCGCGCTTCATGTTGAACGAGATCGAGGGTCTCAGCAAGCACTTTATTAAGATCATGCTCGGCAAGGTTGAGCGCCGGCGGGCGCGCGTACTGGAGGAACTCGGTAATGATGTTGTCGAGCCTGGTCGCCTCCCGGATCGCAATGTCCATCAGCCTGCCATTGGTTTCGTCGCCCGTGGCATCCCGCCGGAGCATTTGCATCGCGCCAGCCAACGCGCCAAGCGGATTCCTGATTTCATGGGCCATCCCGGCCGACATCTCGCCTAAACTCGCCAGCCAATCCTTGCGCCGCATCTCCTCTTCCAGATCCCGAATTTGCGTCAGGTCTTTGAACACGCCGACCAACCCGGTCTGCGGCCCTTGCCCGTGCAAAGGGGACAGGGTCAGACCGAGAATCAGGCGATTGCCGTCCGCCCTCGTACATTCCACTTCAAACCGCGTCGTCGTCAACAGCGCGTCGCCGAGCGACTCGTCTGACTCCTGATCCGGGTGCCAGTTGAAGATCTCGCGCCAGGGACGGCCGGCCACTTGCGCGATCGTGTAGCCGGTGGCTTCCTCTGCCGCCGGATTGAACGAGGTGATGCAGCCCGCGGCATCAGCCGTAAACACCCCGCTGCTGATGCTGCGAACAATATTTTCATGAAAGACTTGGAGCCGACTCAGCCCCTGCTCCTTCTCCTGCAACGATTGATCGGCCTGCTGCAGCTGGTCCGCCAAGGTACCGCCAAGAATCCCGACGACCAGAAGGGCGAGCGCATAGATCCCGAAGGTCTGAAAGGTTTCAGGCGCCGCCAGCCGGCTCGGCATCATCCATCCCCACCCCTCCACCAGGCCATAGAGCTGAAGGTTGGTTAAGAGCCCGAACAGAATGATACCGAAACAGGCGGCCAGAAGCCCCACCCGCCGGCGAGGGACCAGGCTGGCCACCGCCACAGTCATGACATAGAGCACCGCAAAGGGGCTCTCGACTCCCCCGGTCCTGGCGACCAGCACCGTTTCAAGAAGGAAATCGATCCCGACCTGCACCCAGAAAAATATCGTCAGGGCGAGTGGCTCAGTCAGTGCGCGCAGCAGAAAGACGGAGGGGATCGTCAGCAGATAGGTCGCAAGGATCAGAGCATAGAACGTATCGATCCGCCCGCCCTTCACAACCTGAAAAGCGAGAGACAGGCCGAGCATCAGGGTCACCAGGGCCATCCGAAGCCCCATGAGCCAATACAGCCTTGTGCGCAAATCATTCATGAATGGAAGACCGCGGTGGAAGAAGGAAGAGCCCTGAAGCGAGACAGCCCCCCTCGCTCCCCACGGACAAAGGATCGGGCCTTTCAGGCAAGGGACGAATCCGCACGCAGACCTAGCCGATGGCGGAAGCCATTTTAAAGATCGGGAGATACATCGCGATCACGATAAATCCGATGACAATTCCCAGGAACACCATCATCGCCGGCTCCAGCAAGGAGGTCAGCGAAGCCACCGCCTGATCCACTTCATCTTCGTAAAAGTCCGCAATTTTCCCCAACATACTGTCCAATGCGCCGGTCGACTCACCGACGGCGATCATATGCGTCACCATCTTCGGGAAGACCCCGCTGGCGGCCAAGGGATCGGCGATGGTCTTTCCTCCGCTAATGCTGACGCGGGCGGCGAACAGAGTCTCTTCGATCACCTTATTGCCCGAGGTCTTGGCGCAGATGGTCAGTCCGTCCAACAACGGCACGCCGCTTCCGAGGAGGGTGCCGAGCGTCCGGGTAAACTTGGCAACCGAGGCTTTCCGGATGAGATCCCCGACCACCGGCGTCTTCAGCAACAACGTATCGATGACCTTCCGTCCTTGGGCGGTCGCATAGTACTTCTTCACTCCCACGACCGTCCCCACAATGCCTCCGAGAATGACGTACCAGTAGGCGATAAAGAAGTTGCTGGCGTCGATGACCATTTGCGTCGGGCCTGGCAAAGCCATTTTCCCGTTCGACAGTTCCAGGAACATCTTGGCAAAGATGGGAATGACGAAGAGCATGAGCACCGCGATTACAATCACCGCCACGCCCATGATCGCGGCCGGATAGATCATGGCAGACTTGATCTGCCCTTTCAGCTTCATCGCTTTTTCAATGTATTTGGCGAGGCGCGTCAAGATCGTGTCGAGCAGGCCGCCGACTTCGCCCGCATGCACCAAGTTGACATAGAGGTCGTCGAAGACTTTCGGATGACGCCGTAGGGCGTCAGAAAAGGTCGAACCGGCTTCCACCTGATTCTTCACTTCCCCGATCGTTTCTCGCAGCACTTTATTCTCGGATTGAGTCGAGAGGATTTCGAGACATTGCACCAGAGGCAGACCGGCATTGATCATCGTGCCGAATTGCCGCGTAAAGACGACCAGATCCTTATCGGTAAGGCCTGACCCAAAACTGATCTTGAGCCCGCCGGCGCCGCCCTTTTTCTCTTCGAGGCTGGTGACGACGACACTTTGCTTGCGCAGCTGATCCACCGCCTCATCGCGGGTCTTTGCGCTCAGCTCGCCCTTCTTGGACGCGCCTGACCTGGTTCGCCCGACATATGCAAAGGTCGCCATATGCAACACTCGCCCTTCGATGCAGCCGCCCCGGCCGGTTGTAGAGAGAGAAAGACCTGTCAGGCGAGTCTACTGGGCACCCGAAAACCTGTCAAACAAATGCAGGATCTCTGCGCAGGCGACCCACGCGGGCTCACGCACCGCAACACCTTAGCTATTGGTCGCACTCGTGTGCCGATAGCCCCGGTAAAGATAGTGCAGGCCGGAGAGAAGCGTGAAGGAAACCATGCAGAGCAAGAGCGGCGGCATGATGGCGGGGCTGAAATGATGGGAACTCAGGAATATCACCATCACGATATAGGATAGCTGGAACAGCGTCGTGCCCTTCCCCAGGAACGTGGGGGTAATGTCCACGTGGGAATCCGTGACATGCGCCACCACCGTCCCCAGCATCAAGATCAAGTCCCGGCTGACGACGAGGATGGTGACCCAGGAGGGGATCAAATGAATCAGCGACAGCGTGATGAACCCGGAGGTCAGGAGCAGCTTGTCGGCCAAGGGGTCCAGCACGGCCCCCAGCTTCGTATGCTGATTCATGATACGGGCGATCGCCCCATCGAGCGCATCAGTGATGCCTGCCACAATCAGCACGATCAACGCTTGATCGAACCGCCCATAGACCAGCAACCCGACGTAGCAGGGAATCAGGAGGATCCGGAGGATGGTCAAGCTGTTGGGGATATTCATATTTTCCGGGGCCGATTCTCTCCCGTAGCGGGGGGGAATGATAGGAGGGCGCTCCGCGGATGTCAACGGCTTGCAGTCGGCAGGGCCTCTCCCTATAATCGGAGCCCTGAGCCATTCCACTTGCCGGTCATGGAGGTCGTGATGAGTTCGCTGCCCCTGCTCTTCAAAAAAGAAGGTCTCGTTGAAAAGCACCAGGTCGAAGGAGTTGATCCGAGCGACCGGTACTTCAACCGCGCCGTCCTCGTCAATCGAACCCCCTCCGGCTACGCCGCCAAGACCATGTATGAAGCCCTGACAGTTGAGGGACACTCGCATTCGACCATCGGCGCTGCCGTGCAGGAACTCATCGGAGCGATGCAGGGATTCGGCTTCAGCAAACTAAGAACCCGTGCCAACTTCAAAGGCACGAAGTATCTCGCCGAAAAAGAAACCTGGGTCGATTATCAGGACCTGGCATAACCCCCGATTATCCCGGCAGGCCAGGCATACCAGCGCTTCACTGGCCCGCGCGCCGAAGACGACAGAGCAACCGCTCGCAGGACGCTCAAAAAGGCCGTCAGCAAGGCCGCAGGCGAGTCGAAACCGGAGGAGGTACCGACCGCACTTTGTGTGGCCGTTCGCCAGTACAATGGATCTTGGCGAACGGAAAAGCCCCTCCAGTACTTCCGACTTCCGATAACTTCAATCGGCACGTTGAGGATTTCGATGAGCCGAGAACGAGGCTGACGGATTTTTTCAGCGTCCTGCCCTCGCCACAAATTCCCTGTACACGAGATCATGAATGAGCGGGCGGAAGATCTTAATCTTCTCGTTCTTCCGGCTGGGATGGACCCGGTTAGAGAGCAGCACCACTTCCAATTCGCACAGTGGATCGATCCACAACGATGTTCCCGTATAGCCGAGATGCCCGAACGACTGCTCGGGAAAACAGGACCCGGAAGAGGAGGGAGCAGACGGAGTATCCCATCCCAAGGCCCAACTGGATTGGAAGGCTGATTCCTGGCGCATCGTAAACTGCCTGACCAACGCGCCATCCAACATCGACTCTTTCCCGTGATAAGCGTTGAGCCAGGCTCCTGACACAGCCAGCACAGACTCGGCGGTCCCGAACAGGCCCGCATGGCCCGCAACCCCGCCCATCGCCCCGGCATTTTCGTCATGCACCTCGCCGCGCAATAACCGCTGGCGCCTCTCGTCCCATTCAGTCGGAGCAATCCTTGCCACATCGATAGGAGATTGACCATTCCCTGTTACGGGACAAAATAACAATGGGTCAGCCCCCAGCGGTCTTTCGATCGCTTCTTCACACCAGCGGTCCAAGGCCATGCCACTCAGACGCTCCACTAGCAGGCCCAGCAGGATAAATCCAAGATCGCTGTAGAGGCTTCGCTCGCCCCGCTCGTAGATCAAAGACTCGTCACGAATCAGTTCCAACATAGCCGACTTGATGGACTGATTGCCGCCGGCCCCTCCAGGGACCAGGCCTCGCGCTCCAAGCCTCTCATACAACGGCCGCCAGCCCGGCAAGCCTGAGCGATGGGCCAAAAGATCCCGCACCGTCGCCTGTCCGATCGGCGCCCCTTCCAGCTCTGCAAAGATCTGTTGCAGGGAATCGTCGAGCGCAATCTTCCCGCGCTGAGTCAGGAGCAAAAGCGAGGTGACCGTCACCAGCGGCTTCGTCAGGGAGGCCAAGTCATAGATCGTGGACACTTGCACGGGAGGGCCGGGAGGCTCCGACGACAATCGCCCCGCCACCAACAGACATTGCAGCTCCCCTCGCAGACGCACCGCCAATTGGGCGCCGGGGAAGACCCCGTCATCGACGGCCGATTGCAAGGCCGCTGCAATATGTTGTGGAGTAGTCATAGGCACGACAACCCGTTATCGGTGGGGAAATCTGCTGGCGGCGGGCGGCGCGAAGCACAGAGGGACAGGCATCAGCGAAGAGGAAGCGGCCAGGTCGAACCCATTACAAGGCCGGTCGCGACTCTCCCGCCAGCTTGTTCTCCGATGCGGTCGCGGCGTCATGAAACGCTTCCTGCTCTTCCACTTCCAACATCCGCTCGAACATCCGCAGCGACGCGCGCAACCGTTCGACCATGAGCAATCGCTGTTTCTGGAGCGCCGACAGATCCCGTTGCGTATCGGTCAAATCGACCCTGGCCTGACGGATCAGTTCACCGGCCTTCAGCTCGGCCTCCTTGACGACCAGGTCCGCCTCACGCTGCGCATTCCGCTTCAAATCCTCCGCCAGCGTCTGCGCCGACAGAAGCGTACTCGACAGAGTCGATTCCGTCCGCTTCAGCTCGGCCAGCTGTTGCTCCAGCGACAGGATCCGTTCTCGCTGGATCGTGGAGTCCAGGTTCAACGATTCGACCGTTTGCGCCAGCTCTTCAAGGAAGCGATTGACCTCGTCCTTGTCATACCCGCGAAAGCCGACCCTGAAGACCATTTGCTGAATATCGAGCGGTGTAATTCTCATGGCATCCCCCCTGGTCATCTCAGTTCATCCTCAGGGCCAATTCCTTGAGTGATTGCACGACTGCGATCTGCAAAAACGTAATGACCAGAATCACGATGATCGGCGACAGATCGATCCCCATGCGCCAGCCGACCCAGCCACGAATCGGCGCCAGGACCGGCTCGGTCGCGCGATCGAGAAATTGCACGATGGGATTCCAGGGATCAGGATTGACCCAGGAGATCAGTGCCCGCGCGATGATCACCCACATATAGAGCCACAGCACATAATCGAGAATCGTCGCAATCGCCGTAATGACATTCCCTGCAACAAACATCAGCGTCCCAGCTCCTTCGATCGTATCGTCGCCGCTTCGACGGCCGCCATCAATGTCGCCCGGAAGCTTCCCTGTTCAAGTTGATAGAGTCCGGCAATGGTGGTGCCTCCCGGCGAGGCCACCCGGTCTTTGAGTTGCGCGGGATGGACCCCTGACTCTAACACCAACTTGGCCGCGCCGAGCACCGTCTGGGCTGCCAGCAGTTCGGCCGTCTGCCGCGGGAGCCCCATCTGCACACCCCCGTCAGCTAAAGCCTCAATGGCAAGAAACACATAGGCTGGGCCGCTGCCGCTCAACCCGGTCACGGCATCCATCAATCGTTCTTCGACCAGCACCACCCGCCCGACCGCTTCGAAGACCGCCCGAGCCAATCGACTGTCCTCTTCAGAAACCGCGCTACCCAAGGCCAGGGCGGTCATCCCCTCCCGAACCAAGGCCGGAGTATTCGGCATGGCCCGCACAACCCTCATCGCCCCGCCCATCTGTTCCGCAATAGTCTTGATCGTCACGCCTGCCACAATCGAAATCACCAGGGACTGGGCCAGGGCCGGACCAAGCTCGCTGAGCACGGCAGGAAGCGTCTGGGGCTTCACCGCCAAGACCACCACATTGGCCCAGGCGATCGCCTCACGGTTGGCGGAGCCGACCCGAACACCGAACTGGCTTTTCAAATGATCGCAGCGCGCAACAACCGGATCGGTCACCCAAATCGATTCGGCAGGGCAAAGCCGGCCCGCAAGCAGACCGCCGATCAAGGCCTCGGCCATCTGGCCGCCCCCGATAAATGCAACCTTATTGGTGATCGCTGGATTAGACATGCCTTGCTCCAAATATCGCCGTACCGACCCGAACCATCGTCGCTCCCTCTTCGACTGCCACGGGATAATCGCTCGACATGCCCATCGACAGTTCCTTCAAGGAGACCCTGCTGATCCCTTGACGCGAAAGGCGCTCGGCCAACTCCCGCAGACGACGGAAGGAGGAACGGGCCTGTTCCGGATCGCTAACCGGAGGAGGAATCGCCATGAGCCCGCGCACTTCTATGTGGGACAGAGCCCCCACTTGCGGCAACAGACGCTCAAGGTCGTCCGGCTGAAAGCCAGACTTCGTCGGCTCCCCTTCAAGATTCACTTCCAGCAACACCGCTTGCCTGATCCCTGCGTCTTGCGCCCGCTTGTCGATCTCCTCCGCCAAGTCGAGGCTATCGACCGAATGGATCAGGTCGAAGGCCCCCACGACCGACCGGGCCTTGCGCCGCTGCAAATGACCGATAAAGTGCCACTGGATCGGCAGTCCCTTC
The DNA here is from genome assembly GCA_945905765.1 of Nitrospira lenta. GTDB lineage: Bacteria > Nitrospirota > Nitrospiria > Nitrospirales > Nitrospiraceae > Palsa-1315. The sequence goes on along the minus strand of CAMDPZ010000013.1, from coordinate 10,693 downwards.
AACGCCTCGATCTTGGGAAGCGCCTCCTGGAGGCGGTTCTCACCGAGGATCGTCAATCCCGCCGCGATGCCCTCGCGGATCTGCTCCAGCCCCACCGATTTCGTGGCAGCGACGAGGCGCACGCTCCCTTCGGGCCGCCCGGACCGCTGCGTCGCATGCCGGATCTGCTCGAGCAGGTCCCGAACATTCTCGCTGATTGAACCGCCCGCCCGTACATCCATTGCATCTGACCAGCCACAGCTGAATTCCCGTTTCGCAAAAGTCCTCGGGCATTCTACCGAAACCGCCCGTCAAATGTCAGCGCGGACGGGCTGACGGCTATTTGCCGGAAACCAGCGTAATGCCGCTAACCATCGTCCCCTTCACCGCACCTTCCCGCCGATAGGAATAGAAGAGCTCCCCATGGCAGATCGTGCAGAGATTCACCGACGAGACAGAGGGAGCAGAGACACCCTCTTCCTCCACTTGCCGGCGGATCAGAGCTTTGAGATCCAACCGCGCCTGATGCCCCTGATAGTCCCGCAACACCGACTCCCACTTAGGCAATCCCGCTCGCAGCTGTTCCAGCACCGGTTCGTCCACTTCATAGCAGCAGGGACCGGCGGAGGGACCGATACTGATGCGCAGATCCGAGCTCCTCGAGCCGAACCGAGCCGCCATCAGCGCGATCGTCTTCGGAACAATTCCAGCGACGGCGCCCCGCCAGCCTGCATGAATCGCCGCCACCACACGCCGGCGCGGGTCATGCACGAGCACCGGGACGCAATCGGCCGTGCGCACCGCCACCGTCACGCCTGGCTGGTCGGTCACCAACGCATCCCACCCGCCGGGGAACTGGTCCGAGTCGGTCAGAGGCCGATCCACCACCAGGGCATCGGTCCCATGCACCTGTTTGACGGACAGCAGCCAGCCACGCCCCTTCGCCCCGGACTGGCGGGCAGGCACTCCGACCGCGAGGGCCAGCAAGTCCGCATGGCGGCGCGTGCCGAAAAAATGCCTCACGCCGTCACGCGCGGACGCAAAGGCAGGAACTGTAATGACCGCTGCACTCATGGCCATACTCTACTCACAGGACTCACCCTGGGGAAACCGGTCGGCTTAATCGACCTGCTTACGCAAAAACGTCGGAACATCCCACTCATCGTCCGCCACTACCGCCACTCGCTCCATCGATTCCCGCGAATCGCTCATCCGCCGCAAGAAGGTCGGGCGGTCGAGATCTTTGCTCGTCCGGTCAGAGACCCGCTCTCCCGTCTGGGCCCCGGTGCCAGCCATGACTTGCTGTCCGGTGCGCGCCGTCCGCGGCATGATCACGGGCATCGGCGTGGGCAGCTCTTCCCGCTCAAATCCTGTGGCAATCACCGTCACGACCAGGTCGTCGCCCATATCGGGGTTGATCACCTGTCCGACGATGATGTTGGCTTCCGGATCGGCCGTCTGCTGGACGATCATGGCCGCTTCCTCGATCTCGTGCAGCGACATGTTCGGTCCGCCGGTGATGTTCAGCAACACCCCGCGCGCTCCCTCGACACTGCCTTCCTCCAACAAGGGACTGCAGATCGCTTTCTGCGCCGCCTCAATCGCCCGGTTCGTCCCGCGCGCCACGCCCATGCCCATCACCGCGCGACCCGTATGGGACATCACGGTGCGCACATCGGCAAAGTCCACGTTCACATGGCCGGTCGTCGTGATCACATCCGCGATGCCCTGAATCGCCTGGCGGAGCACATCATCGGCCACCTTAAAGGCTTCGAGCAGCGGCGTAGATTTATCCACGATGCCCAGCAAGCGCTGATTCGGAATCACGAGCAGGGTATCCACATGGCGGCGGAGGTCGCGAATCCCTTCATCCGCATGGGTCATCCGGCGATGGCCTTCGTAGGAAAACGGCTTCGTCACGACTCCAACCGTCAAGATCCCGAGTTCGCGCGCGATGCTCGCCACAATCGGCGCCGCGCCAGTCCCGGTCCCGCCGCCCATGCCAGCCGTCACGAACACCATGTCGGCGCCTTCGAGACATTCCCGGATCTGATCCTTGCTTTCCAGCGCCGAATCTTTCCCGACTTCCGGCTTCGCCCCGGCCCCGAGCCCCCTGGTCCGATCGGGCCCCAGTTGCACCTTGTAGGACGCCCGCGACCGATCCAGCGCCTGCAGATCGGTATTCGCCGCAATGAAATCGACCCGCGCCAATCCGGACGTAATCATCGTGTTGATGGCGTTACAGCCGGCGCCACCGACACCGATCACTTTAATCCGGACAGGGGAGACCACATCCTCTTCGAATGAAAACATTGGGACACCTCCCTTGATAAAATACGCGGAACGGCCTGCCGTCTCGCCTCACAGTTAAAAGAACTCGAACATCCAAGACTTCATACGATCGAACGCCTTACTCAACGGCCGCCTACCGCGCAATCCCGCCGTAGCCATCTCCTGGGCATGGTGCCTGGCATGGAGCAGCAGGCCGACTCCCGTGGCATGCATGGGATTGCTGGCGATCTCGCGCAAGCCGCCGATCCCGGACGGCGCGCCGCGGCGGGCGGGAAGGTTCAAGACCTTCTCTGCCGCATCGGGCATCCCTTCCAGCAGCGACGTGCCCCCGGTAATCACCACCCCGGCCCCCAACATGCCTTCGTAGCCGGCGCGCGCGATTTCCCGGCGGACCAGCTCGAATATTTCTTCGACCCGCGGCTCAAGAATCTCGGCCACGTCACGGCGCGAAAATGTCCTGGCGGGACGGTCCCCGACCGACGGCACTTCCACCGTCTCATCGCCCTGCACCAATTCGGTCCGGGCGATCCCGTACTGTAACTTGATCTTCTCCGCCTCGGTCTGCGTGGTCAGCAACCCGATCGCCAGGTCCTTCGTCAAATTCTGCCCGCCGATCGGCAGCACTGCGGAATGTCTGATGCTCCCGTCGAGGAAAATCGCGAGATCGGTCGTCCCGCCGCCGAGATCGACCATGACCACGCCCAGATCCCGCTCTTCCAGGCTCAAGACCGCTTCACTGGAGGCCAAGGGCTGCAACACGATGTCCACGACATCCAGCCCCGCGCGATTGACGCACTTGATGATGTTCTGCGCGGAGGTCACGGCGCCGGTAATCACATGCACGTTGACCTCAAGGCGGTTGCCGGAGAGCCCCAAGGGCTCCCGCACCCCCTCTTGCCCGTCCACCGTGAATTCGCGCGGCAGGACATGGAGTATCCGCCGTTCGTGAGGGATGACCGCCAGCGTCCGCGCACTCTCGATGGCTCCCTGGATATCCTCCCGCGTCACCTCCGACTTCTTGAGCGCCACCACGCCCTTACAGTTCTCCGCGGAGATGTGACTGCCCGCAATCCCGGTATAGACGGAGTTGATCTGAACCGCCGCCATGAGTTCCGCTTCCTCGACCGCTTTCTTGATCGATTCGACGGTGCTCTCGATATCAACCACGACGCCTTTACGGAGACCGCGAGACGGACTGGTTCCGACCCCGATGATGTTGAGGGTCCCCTCATCGGTCACCTCCGAAACTATGGCGCAGATCTTCGTGGTCCCGATATCCAACCCCACAAGAATCTGATCACGCTTCGGCACAGCCCTCACCCCCTTTCACGCACAATGACACGGTTGTCGTAACGCAAATCGATCTCGCTTGCCTCGCGCTTCCGCCCATCGAATGCCACAGCCCGGAACGATGGCTTCACTTTCTGGAACCGTTCCCACTGCCCAACCAAGGAATCGTTGCCGAACTGGAAGCGCACCCCGTCGGTCGACGCCACCACATTCGCCGGATTCGCGAGATCCACTTCGACCCGCCCCTCGATCGTATTGGCGATCAGCTTGGCCAGCACGACCCCGGACTGCACCGCATGGCGGGCCAGCGGATCGCCCAGCAACAGAGCCTTCGACTCCAGTCCGACCAGCAGAGGCAGCGTGGGGTCATCCTGGCTGCCCAGCTTGGCCAGGAGATGCCCGTCCTCATCGCTCAACCAATGATCGACGCCCGTGCGAAGGATCGCAGACGGCGTGCGCTCTAAGATGGTCACATGCAGCACATGCGGCAGCCTGCGTTCGACCGCCGCGTCTTTAATCCAAGAATGCGTCCTCACTCGCTCAGCCAGAAAGGTGACGCTGACCTGATGGAGCCCCATGCCTGGCTTCAAGGCGAGCAACTCCTCCACTTCCGGCTTCGTCACATGGTGGATCCCCTCCACCTCGACCGACTGGATTTCCAGCCACTCCTGGAGCACCGGCCCCATCTCTCTAGTCACAAAGGCCAGGCCCCAGGTCAGCGCCGCCAGACCGATGATCCATTGCCCTATCCGCAGCGCCCGGCGGCCCCGCGAGAGTAATTTTTCCCGGCGCGCCTGTTGCCGTTGATCGGCGGCCTGACTGGCGCGCGCGCCCTTCCATTGATTCAGCCGCGGGCCAGCGTTGCGCGCCGACCGCTTCCGCATGAACAGCTTCATGACGTGGCTCCTTCCCCCGACGAACGATCCAGACGCGCGAGCGCCGACTCCAGAATCCGTTCGGTCAGTTCGTCGTACTCGATCGTGGCCTTCGCCGCCGCCATCGGCAGCAGACTCGTCTCCGTCATGCCCGGCGCCGTATTGATCTCCAAAACGAACGGACGACCGCGCGGCGTGATGCGGAAATCGACCCGGGCCGCCCCTTCGCAGCCCAGCACCTCATAGGTGCGCAAGGCCAGCGCCCGAATTTGCTTGGTCACAGCCGCGGACAAGGGCGCGGGACAGAGATATTGAGTTTTACCCTTTTCATACTTTGCCGCAAAATCGTAGAACCCGCCCGGCGCCACGATCTCCACAGCCGGCAGCACCAAGGGAGCCGCATCGCGCCGTCCGATAATCGAGACCGTGACCTCATGGCCGGGAATATACGCTTCGACCATCGCATCCGTATCGTACCGATGGGCCAAGGCCAGCGCCTCGCGCCATTGCGACGGCTTCCGCACGATCGTGACGCCAATCGTGGACCCTTGCGAAGCCGGCTTCACCACCACGGGCCAGCGCAACTTGGCCTTCCGTAGCAAACTGGCGCTAGCCACCTTCTCCCCTCGCTTCACGACCGTGCCGGCCGGCACGGGAATATGCGCCACCGCCAGGAGCGTTTTCGTCGTCACTTTATGCATGCCGATCGCGCTGGCCTGGACGCCGGAGCCGGTGTAGGGGATGCCCAACGTTTCCAGGAATCCTTGAATCGCGCCATCTTCTCCGCCCGGTCCATGCAAGGAGAGAAAGGCCACCGCAATCTTCTGTTCGCGCAAATCCTGAAAGAGCGTCGGACCGACATCGATGGCCACCGCATCGTAACCGCGGCGCACCAGCGACCGATGGACTGCGGCGCCGGTCCGGAGCGAGACTTCGCGCTCCGCCGATTGCCCGCCCATCAACACCCCGATGCGGGCACGGGTCAGCAGGGGTCGCTCTGTCGAACGAAGATCGCTCATAGCACTACGTCTCCCCTACGATTTTCAGTTCAAGGTCCAACCGCACGCCGGCCCGCCGGCGAATGGCGCTGCGGACCTTTCCGATCAGGGCGATCACGTCCGCGGCGCGGGCCTGCCCCCGGTTCACCATAAAGTTGGCATGTTTCGTCGACACTTCCGCATCGCCCACGCGAGCGCCCTTGAGTCCCACAGTCTCGATCAATCGGCCGGCAGAATCGTTCGGAGGATTTTTGAACACGCAGCCGGCGCTTGGCATCGCGAGCGGCTGCGTATCCCGCCGATAATGGAGGTAGTCCTTCACCACTTTTTCAATCTCAGACCGGACACCCTGCTTCAATTGAAGCCAGACCCCCACGACGATGCCGCGCGGCAACCGCGCCCGGCGATACTCGAACGGAATCTGGCCCGCCTCCAGGTCCACGATCTGGCCTTTCAGATTCACCATGCGAACCGCCTTGACCGCATCCTTCATTTCCCCGAGCTTCGTGCCGGCATTCATCACCACACAACCAGCCACCGTTCCGGGAATACCTGCCGCCCATTCCAGCCCCGCAAGGGAATGTTTGATGGCATAGCCGATCAACGTCGGCATCCCCACTCCCCCTTCGGCATAGAGAACGTGGCCCGGTTCTTCCTTGATGGCCCGCAGCCGCACCAGGCTGACCACGATGCCGCGGATGCCCCCGTCCCGGATGAGCAGATTCGTTCCGCCCACGACGAACAGAGGGACCTTACGTGCGCGCGCCTGCTGGACCACCAGACAGACATCCTCAATATCAACCGGTTCCACCACCACATCTGCAGGCCCTCCGATCTTGAATGAGGTGTACTCTCGCAACGGAGCCTGGAAGAACACAGGGCCCCGGAGACCTGCCACAGCGGCCCGCACATCCGCCTGCGTGAATCGCGCAGACTGTCTCGCTGCTGTCGTGGCACGCGTCCCACCTCGTGTCATGGCATCATGCGGGAGGGGTCAAACGGGCCAAGAGTCCTGGCCCCGTCTTCCAAATATCTCCCGCCCCCAAAGTAATGACGAGATCCCCCGATTTCAGATGGGGCAAAACCTGCTCCACCAGCTGATCTTTCTGTTCCACAAAAGTCACAGAGGGATGGCCTGCCGCGCGAACGATCTCGGCCAGCTTGGCTCCGGACACCCCGGGAATCGGCTGCTCGCCTGCCGCATAAATTTCCGTCAGAAACAGCACGTCCGATTGCGCGAAGGCCTTGGCAAAATCCTCCAGCAGATCGCGCGTCCTGGTATAGCGATGGGGCTGGAACACCACCACCAACCGCCGGTCCCCCCAGCCTTGTTTCGCGGCGGACAGGGTCGCCTTAATCTCCGTCGGATGGTGCCCGTAGTCGTCCACGACCATGATCCCGTTGACTTCTCCTCGCAGATGGAAGCGCCGCTCCACTCCTGTGTAGGCCGCCAGCGCCTTTCGAATCAGGTCCACCGGCACATCCAACTCGACCCCGATCGCAATCGCCACGAGCGCATTGGAGACATTGTGCCGGCCCGGCACCGCCAGGCGGAAGGGACCCAGGTTGCGTCCGCGGAACTGCGCGCGGAACTCGGCGCCCCATTGATTCAAGCTGATGTCCGTCGCAAAGAAGTCCGGCGTGACTCCATCCGGCTCGCTGAGCCCATAGGTCTGATAGCGTTTCACGATCTTCGGAAACAGCGCCCTCAGCCGGTCGTCATCCGCGCACAACACGGACAATCCATAGAAGGGCACCTTATTGATGAATTCGAGGAAACATTCGTTGATGCGCTCCATGCTGCCGTAATGCTCAAGATGTTCCCGGTCGAGGTTCGTCACGGCGGCGATGGTCGGAGACAGACGGAGGAACGACCCGTCGCTCTCGTCCGCTTCCGCCACGAGGAGATCGCCCCGACCAAGACGGGCATGACTGCCCAGCGCATTCACCTTGCCCCCGATCACCATGGTGGGATCCAAGCCCCCCTGCGCCAGCACATTGGCCACCATCGACGTCGTCGTGGTCTTCCCGTGGGCGCCGGCAATCGCGACGCCGAATTTCAACCGCATCAGCTCCGCCAGCATCTCGGCCCGCGGAATCACGGGAATCTGTTTGGCCTTCGCCGCCACCACCTCAGGATTCTGGGCCGACACGGCGGAGGAGATCACCACCACTTGCGCCTCCCCCACATTCGACTCCTGATGGCCGAAGAAGATGCGTCCGCCAAGCTCTTCCAATCGCCGCGTCGTATCAGAGGCCTGCAGATCGGAGCCCGTCACTTTATAGCCCAGGGTCAGCAGCACCTCGGCGATGCCGCTCATTCCCGAGCCCCCGATGCCGACTAGATGAATCTGTTGCGTCTTGCGAAACATGGTCGCGCGCCTTACTCCACCGACCGGTGGATATGAAGATTGCCCCTGACGACGTTGCTCTGCACCATTAGACTCCCGCCTCTCTACCAGACCGGTCGACATCATGATGGCCCTCCATGAGTGCGTAGCATTCGCGGACGATGACCTCGGCCGCGTCGGTTCGTCTCATCGCTAAACTGGCAGCGCCCATCGCCTGCACTCGCGCTGGATCTCCGAGAATGGCCGCCACTGCGCGAGCCAACGTGGAGCCAGTGAGCGCCGCTTGCGGAAGCACGACTGCGGCCCCTGCCGCCTCCATGACTTTGGCGTTCTGCATCTGATGGTTATAGATGGCGGAGGGCAGAGGAATCAGGATGGCAGGCTTACCGCATGTGGTCAGCTCCGCCACCGTCATGGCCCCGGCTCGCGCCACCACGAGATCCGCCTGCCGCAATTCGGCAGGCATGTCGTAGAGAAACGGCGTCACCTGAGCGGAGATGCCCGCGCGACGATAGGCCTCAGCCACCCGCACCTGGTCGGACTCGCCGGTCTGATGGGTGACGGTCAATTGTGGCAACTGGGTCATCAGCTCTGGCAATCCTTCTATCACCGCCGTATTAATCGCCTTCGCCCCCTGGCTCCCGCCGAAAATCAACAGATGAAACGGCTTCCTGTTTTCCTGGCCCTGCTGCACGGAATCCAAAAAAGCTTTGCGAATCGGAATCCCCGTCACCCGCACCTTGGAACGAGTGAACGACGCGGCCGCGGACTCGAATCCGAGAAACACCAATTGCGCGAAGGGCCCCACCGCCTTATTCGCCATACCGGGCCGTGCATTCGGCTCAAGAATCACGCGTGGCACCCTCGTCAAGGCTGCGGCCAGCAGCACCATCGGACTGGTATAGCCGCCGATCCCGATCACCAGATCCGTCCGTCTCGTTCGCAAAATCTTCAAACATTGCCACAAACTTTTCGGCAGGGCGCACAGCCCTTTCATCGCTCCCAATAGCCCTTTGCCCATCACAGGCTGAGCACTGATCAGGGCCAGCTCGAATCCCTCATGGGCCAGCACCTTCGATTCCAGTCCCCGCGACGTCCCCACGAAGAGCACCTGAGTTGTTGGGTCGCGCCGGAGAAACTCCCGCGCCAACGCCACAGCCGGATAGAGATGGCCCCCGGTTCCTCCTGCTGCAATCACAATCGTCATTCGTGATCCGATCCACCCCGCCCACCGCGCGAGCCGCCCGCATGCCGGTCGCGAGAAATGCTGAGCAAGATCCCCACACCGATCAGACTGACCACGAGCGACGAGCCCCCGTAGCTGACGAACGGCAAGGTCAGCCCTTTCGTCGGCAAAAGCCCTGTCACCACCGCCGCATTCACCAGAGCTTGGCCGCCGATCAAGAGGGTAATGCCCATGCCCAGATGCCGGCCGAAAGGCACGCGTGCGCGCGCGGCGATCTGAAAACCCCGCCAGACGAACACCGCAAAAAGCAGGATCACGGTGGCGGTCCCCACCAGCCCCAACTCTTCTCCGACTAGCGACAACACAAAATCCGTATGAGCCTCCGGGAGGAAGTAGAGCTTCTGCTTGCCCTCGCCCAACCCCACCCCAAAGGGCCCGCCGCTGCCGAACGCCAGAAAGGACTGAGTAATTTGAAATCCGGCAGCCGACGCTTCCTTCCAGGGAGCCAGAAAGGTCATGAGCCGTTGACGCCGGTAACTGGATCCCAAGACCAGCACCATAACGACCGGAACAGCGCAGAGGGCCAACGTCACCAGATGGGAAATGCGCGCACCAGCGAGGAAACAGAGCCCGATCGTCACCAGCCCGATCACCACGACCGTCCCAAGATCCGGCTCGAGCAAGACCAGTCCGCTCAACAGTCCGAGCACGATCAGGGCCGGCAGCAGACCCTCGCGAAACGACGCGATCTTGTCCCCTTTTCTGGTCAGATAGGACGCCATATAAATGACCACCACCAGCTTGACCATTTCCGCCGGCTGCATCGAGATCGGCCCAAACCGCAACCAGCGCCTCGCTCCCTTGGCCGCCACACCCAACCCCGGCACCAGCACCATGACCAGCAGCAGCAGCATACACAGCAACATCGGAATGGAGAGCTTCTTCCAGAGCGTGTAATCGATGCGCGACGTGAGATGCATCAAGAGAAAGCCGAAAGCGAGCCAGGCGATCTGCCGCTTCAGGAAAAATCCCGAATCGTGAAACCGGTTGCCCGCCACAATGGCGCTCGCGCTGAACACCATGACCAGTCCCACCAGGGCCAGGGTCATGGTAACCGCCAAGAGCGTGTGGTCCGCCGCCACCCGCTGCTTGCCCGATCGTTGGCTGGTCTGGGACCATGGAAGCGCCAGGGTCCCTGCTGATCGATGCGCCATTGCTCAGAACCGCCCCTCCCTTGCCTGGCACGTCACGCCGGTAACGCATGAACCAATGTCTTAAATTGACGACCACGGTCTTGATAGTCCGCGAACATATCGAAGCTGGCGCAACAAGGAGACAACAACACGACATCGCCGGACGCAGCCCCCTGCGCCGCGCAATCCACGGCCTCCTGCAAACTGGCCGCATCGGTTATCGTCGCGACCCCCTCCCATGCCCGTCGCAACAGAGGCGCCGCTTCTCCGATCAGAATCACACGCTTGACCCTCCGTCCGACCGCCTGAGCCAGCCGCGAAAAGTCTCCGCCCTTATCCCGCCCTCCGGCAATGAGCCAAATCGGCTGATCGATACTCTCCAGCGCCTTGAGCGTGGCATCGACATTCGTGCCCTTCGAATCGTTTACGAACCGGACCCCTCGCCGCTCACGGACAATCTCCAACGCATGTTCAAGTCCGGGAAAGGTCGCGAGGACTCGCCGGATCACCTCAAGGGGACAGCCGCACA
>CAMDPZ010000012.1 GCA_945905765.1 Nitrospira lenta | reverse complement strand
AAGATTTCGAAAAGCTCGGCGTGTTCTATCTGGGGCGGCCCTACGACATGGTGGCCAAGCAGCCGAAGCCGGGCTGGCTGCTCTACGATTCGAAAGATCTGGTGACCCATGCAGTCTGCGTCGGGATGACCGGCAGCGGCAAAACCGGCCTCTGCCTCGGGCTCCTGGAAGAAGCGGCGATCGACGGCATCCCCGCCATTGTGATCGATCCCAAGGGGGATCTGGCGAATTTGCTGCTGACATTTCCGCAGCTTCGCGGCGAAGATTTTGCGCCTTGGATCAATGAAGACGACGCCCGCAAGAAAGGCCTCTCCCCCGAAGACTTTGCGGCCCAACAGGCTGAGCGGTGGAAGAAGGGTTTGAACGAGTGGGGGCAAAGCGGCGAGCGGATTCAGAGGCTCAAAGATGCAGCCGAGTTCGTCGTCTACACGCCTGGCAGCAATGCGGGGCTGCCGGTTTCTATCTTGAAGTCGTTTGCCGCGCCGGCTCAGGAAATTCTGGACGATGTCGAGCTGCTGCGCGAGCGGGTGAGCACCACGACGACCAGTTTGCTCGGCTTGATCGGAGTTGATGCGGACCCGATCAAGAGCCGTGAACATATCCTGCTCTCGACGATTTTGGACCAGGCCTGGCGGAAGGGGCAGGACCTCGATCTGGCCTCGCTCATCCAGCAGATTCAGACCCCGCCCCTGTCGAAAGTCGGAGTGCTCGACCTCGATTCGTTCTATCCCTCGAAGGAGCGGTTCGCTTTGGCAATGCAGCTCAATAATCTGCTGGCTGCGCCTGGTTTTTCCGCCTGGCTCGAAGGAGAAGCGCTGGATGTCGGGCAGATGTTGTATAGCCCGTCTGGCAAACCGAGGATCGCCATTTTCTCTATCGCCCACTTGAGCGATGCGGAACGGATGTTTTTCGTGACTCTTATTTTGAGCCAGACCCTTGGCTGGATCAGGGGGCAATCAGGAACGACCAGCCTGCGCGCCATCCTCTATATGGATGAGATCTTCGGCTACTTTCCGCCTGTGGCGAATCCTCCGTCGAAAGCGCCCTTGATGACTCTCCTCAAGCAGGCGCGGGCCTATGGCTTGGGAGTGGTTCTGGCTACGCAGAACCCGGTCGATTTGGACTATAAGGGGCTGGCCAACACCGGTACGTGGTTCATCGGGCGGCTGCAAACGGAGCGGGACAAGGCGCGGGTCTTGGAAGGACTTGAAGGGGCTGCTGCCAGCTCCGGGAAGAAATTTGACAAGCAACAGATGGAGCAGCTTCTCGCGGGACTGGGGAGCAGAGTCTTTCTCTTAAATAATGTGCATGAAGATGCGCCGGAGGTTTTTCAGTCACGCTGGACCCTGTCCTATCTGCGCGGCCCTCTGACGAGGACGCAGATCAAGACGCTCATGGAGCCAGTGAAGCTCTTGGGGTATAGGGGTAAAGGGATCGAGGGGTATCAGCCGCCGCAGTGTGCACAATCTCGTTACCCCGCTACCCCGCTATCCCTGAACCAGCGCCCTCTGCTTCCTCCCGATGTGCCGCAACAGTTTATCCCCATTCGCGGCGCGCAGCCTGGCGGCAGTCGATTGGTCTATCAGCCGATGTTGCTGGGGGGGGCGCAAGTCCGGTTCTTCGATAGCAAAGCTGGTGTGGATGTGACGCAGGATGTCACGGTGCTCGTTCCGATTGCAGCGGGAGCTGTGCCGGTGGATTGGGACCATGCGGTTGAGGCGGCGCTGGTCCTGTCGGATCTGGAGCAGGAGCCGGAGGAGGGCGCGCAGTTTGCGGCTCTTCCTGTGGCGGCAGGCAAGGCCAAGAGCTATGAGGTCTGGGGGAAGGATTTTTCCGGCTGGCTCTTTCGCAACGAGAAAGTGGATCTGTTGAGGAGTCCTAGCACGAAAGAGGTTTCCAGGCCTGGCGAGTCGGAGCGGGATTTCCGCGTCAGGCTCCAGCAGTCCGGGCGGGAGCAGCGGGACGCGCAACTAGAAAGTTTGAGACAGAAGTACGCGCCGAAGATGACGGCACTCCAAGACCGTCTCCGCCGGGCTCAGCAGATGGTCGAGCGGCAGCAGATCGAGTCTCGCACCAGCCAGCTCCAGGCAGCGGTTTCGTTCGGCGCGACGATTTTGGGCGCGCTCATGGGACGGAAGGCGGTTAGCGCGAGCACGATCGGGAAGGCGACGACGGCGATCCGCGGGGCAGGACGGGCGATCAAGGAATCGCAGGATGTGGGGCAAGCTGAGGAGAATCAAGAGGCGCTGCAGCGGCAGCTTGCGGCGCTTGAAGCGCAGTTCAAGGCGGAGACAGACGCATTGATCGCATCGATCGATCCACCCACTGAAAAGCTGGAGACGGTTTCTCTCAAGCCTAGCAAGAGCAATATCGCGGTGAAGCTCGTCGCGCTGGCCTGGGCGCCTCAATGGCAGGACGCCGGGGGCCAGTGCACAGCCGCATGGCAGTAGTCGAAAGTCGTCATGCGTCATTCGTCAATCGTGGGGCAGAAGCCGGATGTGCGGTTGTGCCTGCGCGCACACGCGCGACGGTTGACGAGTGACCATTGACGATGGCACCGCTCCGTCAGTGTTTCCGGTCCTTCTGCATGATCTTGTCGGTCCAGGCGAGGAGGATGGCGGAGCCGATGAAGGTCAGGTGGATGAAGATCTTCCACTTGATCTGCTCGAGATCTTCGTTCGCGATGTTGACGAAGGATTTCAGCAAGTGAATGCTGGAGATGCCGATCAGGGAGGCGGCGAGTTTGATCTTGATGGTGCCGGGGTCGATGTGGGTCAGCCAATCGGGCCGGTCCGGATGGCCCTCGAGATCCAATTTGCTGACGAAGGTGGCATAGCCGCCGATGATCACCATCGTCAGCAAATTTGCCACCATCGTGACGTCGATCAATCCCAGGATCCCCAACATGAAGATGGTTTCTTCCTGCTGGTTGATGTGCCGGACCATTTCCCACAGCTCGACTAGAAATTTATAGGCATAGAGCAGTTCGGCCACGATTAAGCCGCCGTAGAGCGGGGCTTGAATCCATCGGCTCGCGAACACGATGGTTTCGAACACGTGTTCGATGCGGCTCACGATGGGAGAGGGCACGTGTTGCTTGGTTGTGTGCGTTGAATGATCGGGGTGGCTCACGGCGCGTATCCTAGTCAAGGAGGGGGTGCTCTGTCAATTCAAGTGACAGGGCTGAGTCCGGAGAGGGACGTGGCGCTGGTTATTTATTGAGCGTGGCGGCGGGGGCCGCCAACCGCTCGAGCCGGTTCTGGGGTGCGGAGAGGAAGCGCACGGCGGTGACCGCCATGTGTTCTCCCGTGGCTTGATCAAAAAAGAAATCAGCTCCGGCGAGAATGCAGGCGGTCTTGTTGTCAGGAGAGGGATTGTCTGTGACGATGATGATGGTTGGCGGGACCATCAATCGTTTGACCTGGTGGAGGACTTCGATGGCACGGCCATTTTGGAGCGAGGAGTTGAGGATCGCGATATCAGGCTTGCGGTTTAGAATCATCGCGGTCGCTTCTTCCGAGTCCGACGATTCCCCCCCCACCTTCACGCCGGCGATCCGTTCAAGGCGTCTCTTGAGCCTGTGGCGAAAGTTACTGTCCGTGTCTGCCAGGACGATGGTCATGCGATGGCTCCGAACGGATGGGTACGTGAATGAAGCATCCATTGGAAGATAGCGTGAACGAAAGGCGGAGACAATCAGATGAACGCCTGTTGCGACGTAGGAAGATGCTTACAGCGCAGGGGCAGCAACAGGCGTCAGCTTTATTCAACAAGATGGTGGTCGAGGGCGTAGCGGATGAGTTCGGCGGTAGTTGAGAGCTGGAGCTTGTCCCGCAGTCTCGCGCGATAGGTGCTGATGGTTTTGACGTTAAGCGTGAGGGTTTGGGCGATGCTTTTGACGGACTGGCCTTGCGCGAGCAGTACGAGGACTTCGAATTCGCGCTTCGATAGGGTGTGGTGGTTGGGGCCTGTGGGATGCTTGCTCAGGTTGCCGGCCATCCGTTCTCCGAGGGAGGCGGTGACATACCTGCGTCCCGCCAGGACTTGTGTGACTGCCATGGCCAGTTCCTCCGAGGCGGTCTGTTTGGTGAGATAGGCCATCGCTCCGGCACGAAAGGCCCGCATGGCATATTGCTCTTCCGGGTGCAGGCTCAGGACCATCAGGGGGAGCTTGGGCGCCAGGCAGTGTAACTTGCCCAACAGTTCCAACCCGCTCTGATCGGGAAGGCTGATATCCACGATCGCCAGATCCCACGGTTCTTGCTGTACTGCGTTTATCCCTTTCTGCCCTGTATCGGCTTCGCCAATTTTGACGTGGGGGAAGGTCTCTTCAAGGATTTGTTTCACGCCTCGGCGCACGACCACATGATCGTCAATCACGAGAATTTTCATCAGCGTGTCTCAATCATGGGCAACACGCTCTCCCACAGGGATCGAGGCGATGGCGGTCGTGCCGAGCCCTGCCGTCCCTACGATGCGAAAGTGGCCGCCCAGGAGGGAGGCGCGCTCCTGCATTCCCCGAAGTCCGAATGAGCGAGGAGCGGTCATTCTCTCGCTGGGGATGCCTCTCCCATTGTCCGTGACCTCCAGGGTTGCGAGGTGATGGACCTGGTGCAGACGGATACGCACCTGCGAGGCATCGGCATGACGCATTACATTCGTCAGCAGTTCCTGCGCGAGGCGAAACAATGTCGTTGATATTTCAGGGCGCAGGGCTGTGGATGAGAATTCCGGCGTTGCGGTCACCGTGCAGCGAGCGCCCGTGCGACGCTGGAATGCCGTAGCGAGGCATTCCAGCGCTGGGACCAATCCGAGATCATCCAACATCACGGGGCGCAAGGCTATCGCTGTTGCGCGAACAGATTCCAGAAGCGCATCGACCGATCCGGACATGGCCCGGACTTTATTTGTCAGATCGGTGACGGATAACGGAGTGGGCGATGGCATCAGCTTTGTGCCGAACCAGGCCAGGTCAAACTTTAAGCCGGTCAAAGCCTGCCCGAATTCGTCGTGCAGTTCCCGCGCGATTCTGCGTCGTTCTTCTTCTGTGGCCATCTGTATCCGGCGAGCCTCCTCGCTCAGCCTGGTGTGGGGGCGTTGGCGTTCATGTTCTGTCTCGGCGCGCGAGGTGAGGACTGTGCCGATAGCCATGAGACCAATCAGGTTTCCGCGAACGCTCAGTACTCGCGAGATATTCCAGGAGAGCATCACCTGCGAGTTCGTGCGGGTGAGGAAAGGGCATTCGAAGCCTCGAGCCTCACTCCCTGCGGCGCCTCGCGCGAGCATGGCCAGGAATGACTCGCGCGCCTCCATAGGGAGACAAAGCGCCGCATAGCTCTGTCCTAGCGTTTTATCGGCACTCCAGCCGGAGAGCGTTTCCGCTGCGCGGTTCCATCCCAGAATGATGGACTTAGGCGAAAGAAGCAGGATCGCGCTGTTTGAAGTTTCTAGAAGCGTGCGATAGCAATCCTCAATCGGCTCTCCGGGGCGATCGGCCTGCTTTGACGGACGGCGTGATTTGGCTCTGGTGCTGCTGCTCATGCTTCGGCTGGGGGCCTGAGGCGGCGAGGCTGCGGCAAAATGGGCGCGTGAGTGTTTCATGCTGTTGTGAGTGCCGGTTCAAGGTAGACGTCAGCGGTGATATAGGTGCCGTGCCCGACAGTGGATTGGATTTTCAGGCGGCCGCCGATCTTTCGCGTCCGCTCTTCCATTTGCGCGAACCCAATGCCCTTCCCTTGCCCCTGCTCGACGTCAAATCCAGCTCCGTTGTCGCGAATGCTCAGCCGTACCCGTGGACCGATTTTTTGAAGGGCGATCAGGGTTCGTGTGGCGCGGGCATGGCGGACGCAATTGCTCAAGGCTTCTCTGGCGATCGTGACGAGTCCGCGGGCTTCTTCGCCGGTCAGAATTTCCTCTGCCTCTTGGTCGAGCGCTATACGAATCCGTAACGCACTCACCCGCTCAAATGTTTGGGCGAGGAATCGTAATTCTGAGGCCAGGCTGAAAGGCTCAATATTGTTGGTCTCCACGGACAAGATCATCCGCCGGATGTCTTGGATAAGCGTGCTCACCTGGTTGGCTGCTTGATCGCACGGTAGCGCGGTCGGAGGCCTGTCCTTCTGCAATTGACGGGCTCGCGCAAGACTCATCCCGATTGCATAGAGAGCTTGCAGCACGGAGTCGTGCAGTTCCCGTCCGATGCGGCTGCGATCGTGAAGCAGATCGCTCAGCCGTTGCTCGGATGCTTTGAGGGCGGCGGCGATGTTGCTCTCGATTTGCTCATGCTGTAGGCAGGGCAGCGGCGGATTGATTGGGAATGAAGCGTCCAGGTTTAAATCGTCACGCTGTTGTGCCTGCCCCCCACAGTCTTGTCGAAACCCGTTGATGACCTTGAGCCCACGTCGGTCCTTCATCTGTTGGTGCATTCCTTTCTTCTCATTCATGTGACGCACGATTACGCATACGCGATTGCCATGGATCCGTCACCTGGCGGATCCGCCAGGTGACGGATCCATCACAAATTTGGAACGATTCGAGCCCGGTCACATGTTGCTGTTGTCCAATCAACTGGAGGTGCCCATGAGCGACGGAGTCATGCAGGGAGCAAGACGGATTGCTTTTCTCGAGGGCGAGCTTCTGGTCAAGACGCTCGAAAGCGAGGAGGAGTTACGGCAGGCGTATCGGTTGCGGCATGCTGTTTTTGCCGAGCGACTCAAGTGGGTCCCGGAGAGGGAGGACCGACTCGAGTCGGATGTTTATGATGCATGGAGCACCTCCATCGGTCTCTTCTCCAGTCAGCAACAATTATTGGGAATGGTCCGGATGACGCCTGCCCCGTTTCCATTTATGTTGGAAAGCGAGTTTAGCGGTTGTTTGGTCGGGGCGCATCATGTCCGCAAGGAACTCGATACTGCGGAAATTACCCGGCTGGCCGTGGATCCTGCAATTACTGATCGAGGCCTTTCTGCAAGGCTAATGCAGATTATTTTCAAGGGCATGTATCGCTGGACCCTCGCAAATAATGTTCGATACACCTATATGGTTGTTGAGAATAGATTGCTGCGGGTGGTGGCGCGGATAGGGTGGCCTTGTCATGCGATCGGGGCTCCCGTAGCACTTCCCCCGGCGGATGTGCTCTCGGTCGGGGCGTTGCTCGACCTCGATGAGTTTCGATCAGTTACGGCGTCGAAGCGACCAGAGATGCTGGAGTGGTTGTCTGCCACAGAGCCAGCCACGAAGGGGATTGCGGCAAAAAGATGAGTCGTGCGTTTGCTTTTGAATGGGCGGAGCTATGTCTCTTTGCCGATATCAGAGCAGGGAGCCAGCTCGCGGGGGTGTTTCAGATCGCGCTCGGAAGACCGTGCAAGATGGGGAGTCCGTGTTCCATGGCTGCGGCAACTGCTTGCGAGCGGGAGGTCACATCGAGCTTGGAGAAGATGCTCGCCAGGTGAAATCGCACCGTCCGTTCCGTCACTCCAAGAATCTGGCCGACTTCCCAGTTTGTTTTGCCGTTTTTGATCCAATTCAGGATGGTCACTTCGCGCGGGGACAATTCTTTGACGCACTTTTCCGTCGCAGGGGCATTCTTCCGCGCCGTTCTCATGAGGGCGAGGTGCAGATGGTGTCCGAGGTACTCCACGAGTTGGGCGTACCGCTCAGCATCGATGTCCTCCCCTCCTGCAAAGGAATAGAATGTGGCAAGGCCGCAAGCCGGGTCGACTGAACTGGTGGTGATCCCATCAACGAGACCAAATTCTCTGGCGGTTTCGATAAAGTTCAGTTCTTCTTCGGTCGTCGCCTGTCGATAGGTTTGTTTCCAGGTTTGAGTGCTGGGAGATTGGGCGGCTGCTTTGAACACGGGGTCAACCTCGGCGTATCCGTTCTTCCAGTAGAGGTAGAGCCACTCGTCCGGATAGCTCACATTGATAACGTTCGTGAAGCCTTCAAATGCTCCGCCAGGGCCGAGGCGCGCCAGCCCACCGAGTAAACGATCGAACGGGAAAAATCCCTGAAAGCGAATCAGTACGTCTCTCACGTCCTCAGACGTTTCTGCTTGAGCGGCGTAGTGGAAGACTTCCAGCGCGTGCTGACATTCCCGCTTTGAAAGCTTTTCGAATAATTGAACGGGGAAGGGGCTCTTGACGCTTCGTGCCATAGCGAACTCACGCTAAGTGGAAAGCTAAAACCTGGGGTGATTATACGCCGACATTTCGCAAGAAGGAATAGCTTCACTTTTTGTCTGGTGACGCGATATGGTTCGCTAGATTTTCATTTGCATTCAAGCCGATAGGAAATGGGCTGTTCTCTGGCCTCACTTCTTCTGCCCTGCAACAGGAATTAGGCCGTCATGTTTCGGATGGTATGTCTCGTGGTCATGCTGGCGGCCTTGTTGGTGCCAGCAAATACTTCTGCCCAGGCTATCCGATTTCAGCCGCAGGGAGCGGCCGCCGCCGGCCAGGGGAATGCCTTTGCCGCTCAGGCGGACGATGCGTCGGCTATTCACTTTAATCCGGCAGGGCTGACACAAGTGGATGGCGTCCAGAGTATCGTCGGATCGAGTTTGATGGGAGGCTCGATCAAGTACAAGAGCCCTGCCGGTCTTGATGCAAGAGGGGATTACGGCGGCAGCATTACCGCTCCACCACCAAGCTATTTTTACCTGAGCGCCAATCTTGGCGCTTTCGGCGGCTCGGCGATCTCGCCCGTCACGCTGGGGATCGGTCTGACGTCGCCGTTCGGTTCGAGCACTCGCTATCCGGCGAATGGCCCCTTCAATACCGCCGCAGTCTCCGCAGCGCTTCCGCTCATCGATATCAAGCCTACGATTGCCTACAAGGTTCATGAAGATGTATCAGTGGGTGTGAGTGCTGATATCTACAGCTTTGCTGGTTTCCTCGGAGAGGGGCATGCGGAACGGCGGCAGGTCGGCGCCGGTTTGTTCGATATTCCCGCCGGGGCGTCGGTCGAACTCAATGGCAAAGGAACCGGGGCTGGCGCGACGGTCAGCCTGCTCTATACTCCTTTGAGAAATCACGAAGGGAAGCCTCAGGCGTCCGTGGGGTTGGCCTATCACAGTCAGGCGGTCGTGCCATTGAAAGGGGCCTTGCTTGTGAACGGGCGCAACGTGTCGGATGTATCGACTAACCTCGTGCTTCCGCAGATCTACACCGGCGCCATGGCGATCTGGCCGATCCGGACGAATGAGCGGGAGTGGAAGCTGGAGCTCGATGTGGAATATGTCGGATGGAAATCGATGCGCGATTCCGACATTCAGCGCTCCTCAGGCGGAGTGATCCCGCAGCCTCAGCAGTGGAAGAATGTGCCGGTCGTGGCGATCGGCACTGAATATAAATGGCTCAATCCCGAGTGGCTGCCGCAATGGGATGTGGCGATCCGATCGGGGTACACGCGCACGGAGAACCCTGTTCCCGATACGACCTTTAACCCCGGGACGATTTCTTTATCCTCCCAGACCCTGTCTATTGGCGTTGGATTTTTGTGCAAGGGCCAGGGACGATTTTTGTGGGTGGTGCCGTGCGGAGGATCCTCCTCCCTCTGGCCGAAGGCGATCGGATTCGATGTGGCGTTTCAGGAATGGTTCTATGAGCCGCGGACTGTTACCGGGAATCGTAACCCGACCGTTGACGGGACGTACCATACCTATGTCCACTTGGGGACAGCCAGTCTCAAATTTATGTTTTGAAGAGGGGGATGGTTGGATCTGCGGCGTCAGGAATTTGCATGCGAGGGTGCTGCTCAGTCGTTTATGGAGCGATCACGCTCAATCGCGCGACGGAGTCGTAGTCGCGAGAACTTTTCTCATGGCTGCGACCGTGTCGGCATCGAGGCCGGATGCCGATAGTTGCGCATCCGTGGCGGCTGCGATATTCGCCAGGCTGCCATATTCTTTGAGGAGGCGGGTCCTGGTGCTCTCGCCGATGCCGTTTATCTGATCCAGTTGCGAGGCCATGAGCGCTTTGCTTCGCAGCTTGCGATGGAAGGTGATCGCAAATCGATGGGCCTCGTCGCGAATGCGCTGCACGAGATGGGTGGCAGGGGAGTTCGCGCGCAGCACGATGGGGTTTTTCCGTCCCGGCAGAAAAATCCGCTCCTCCTTTTCGCCCCGCGCCTTGGCCAATCCGATCATGGGCAGGTCTTGCTGCCCGACCTGTTTCAGCCCCTCCATGGCTGCGGCGAGCTGGCCTAATCCTCCGTCGATGAGGATGAGGTCCGGACGCGCGAGATCCTCGCTTGCTCCATAACGGCGCATGACGACTTCCTGCATGCTGGCAAAGTCGTTGGCGCCAGTGACGGTTTTGATGGTGAACCGTCGGTAGTCGGCTTTCTTCATCTGGCCATCTTCCCAGACCACCATGGAGGCGACGGACTGGTTGCCCATGGTATTCGAAATGTCGAACCCCTCGATGCGTGTGGGCACAACGTCCAGCCTGATGAGCCACTTCAGCTCTTCGACTGCCTGCCTGCCGACTTCTTCGTCTCGCAGGTGATTGGCGACGGAGGCTGCGGCATTTTCCTCCGCGAGGAGAACCAATTGGTGTTTCACGCCCCGCTCCGGTGTCACTACGCGGACGGTGTTTCCCCTCTTGCCCGAGAGCCAGTCTTCAATCACCTTGGCATCGTCCAGATCGGTGGGGATGAGCAGTTCCTTGGGCGGCTGCCCGTCCTTGCTATAGAACTGCTCGATGGCGGATCGCACCAGCTCCTCGTCGCTGGTGTCGGCTGATTGGGGCCAGAAGTAATCCTTGCGCCCGATCAGGAGGCCGCCGCGCACGAAGAGAATCTGGAGATCGACCGCCGTGCCTTGCCGTGCCAGGCCGATCACGTCCTGGTCGGTCGTCGTCGTTTGGGTGATGCGCTGTTTTTCGAGGGTGCGTTCGATGTTGAAGAGCCGGTCGCGCAGGCGCGCCGCTTCCTCGAATTCCTCCCGTTCCGCCGCTTGCTCCATCTGGGCGCGCAAGTTGTCCAGCAATTCATGATCGCGCCCTTCGAGAAATTGGCGGACCTGCGCGACGATGCGGTGGTAGTCCTCTTTCGATTGGTTGCCGGTGCAGGGCGCCATGCACCGTTTGATTTCGAATTCGATGCAGGCCCGGTCCGCCTTGCCGTCGATCGTGATGGTGCAGGTGGCCAGGGGGAAGGTTTTCTTGATGACCTTCAATGTCTCCCGCAAGGCGCCGGCCGGCGGGTAGGGGCCATAGTAGAGGGCGCCGTCTTTTTGCACGCGGCGGACGACGGTGAGGCGCGGGAAGTCTTCTTTGATCGGCAGACGCAGGTAGGGATACTGTTTGTCGTCCCGCAAGAGGATGTTGAAGCGGGGCCTGTGCCGCTTGATCAGGTTATTTTCGAGGATGAGGGCTTCGAGCTCCGAGCGGGTGACGATGGTGTCGAGATCCGCGATTTTGCCGACCAGGACGATGTTTTTCGGGGAATGATCGGTCCCTTTTTGAAAATAGGACCTCACCCGGTTGGATAGGACCGAGGCCTTCCCGACATAGAGGACTTCGCCCTGTCCGTCCTTGAAGAGATAGACGCCAGGCTGGTCCGGCAGGTGGTCGAGTTTGGATTGGAGAACGTCAATCGTCATAGGTCATCCGTCACCCGTAAGAATAACAGGAAACCCCTGTATCTTTCTTCTCGATTGACGAATGACGTGTGACGTTATGGCTTGAGCGATCTGACGAACGAGGGGCTCAGGCTTCCGCGCGCGACTTCCGCGACCGGCCCCTTCATCGTGAGGCTGAAGTCTTCGGCGACCTGGATGTTGAGCTGGCCTCCCGGCATTTTCACCGTAACGGGGCTCTTGACCAGTCCGAGTTTTACGGCCGCGCTCGCTGCGGCGCAGGAGGAGGACCCGGAGGCCTGGGTTTCACCGGCCCCGCGCTCCCAGATCAGGATGAAGAGTTCCTTCGGGCCGGTCGGCACGGCGAGCTGCACGTTCGTGCGTTTCGGGAAGAGGACATGGTTTTCCAGCGCAGGTCCCAGCTTGAGGAGGTCCTCTCGCGACCAGGACTGGCCTGCCGGTTTGAAGACGACGCAATGGGGATTGCCGACGCTGACTCCGGTGAAGGTAAGAGGCTGACCTGCCGCCTCGATGGGCTGTGTAATCAGTTCGTTCACCGTGAGGCTGCAGGGGAGCGACGCAGGCTGGAATGACGCCTTGCCCATTTCGACTGTGACGGAACTGGCATCCCCATGCCGGTCCAGATGGAGCTCGATCGTCACCAGTCCGCCTTTGGTCTCGACGGTAAAATGTTTCTTCTTCGTTTTGCCGGTGGCGTGGAGATAGCGGGCGAAGATGCGCAGGCCATTGCCGGACTTTTCTGCTTCGCTGCCGTCAGGATTATAGATCCTCAGACCGAAATCCGCTTTTTTCGTCGGCACCAGCGCCAGGATGCCATCGCTGCCCAATCCCCAATTGCGATCGCAGATAGCTTTGATCCTCGAGGGGCTCAGCAAAAACGACAGTTCCTTGGGGTCCATGACAATGTAGTCGTTGCCCAGCCCATGCCCGCGAAAAAATCCGTTCTTCATGTCCGGCTCCTTTGAAGGGAAATCGTCAACCGTCATTGGTCATACGTCAAACGGGAGTGAAGGTACTCGGGAGAATAGGGTGTCGTCAACAGGGGGAGCGCACTTCCGCCGGCTTCCCCACGTATGACGAATGACGATTGACGGGTTCTTGGGGCTATACGATCTTCACACCGGGCGGCCGTTCGATCAGTTCGACTTCATATCCGTCCGGCGCGTCGATGAAAATAAATTTGCTGCCGGATGAGGTTGAAGTCGGTCCATCCGTGATTTTAATGCCCTGTTCCGTGAGGGCTGCGATGGTCTCGTCCAGGCTCTCGACTTGAAAGGCCAGGTGAACCAGGTCCTCCTGGACCTTCACCGGTCCGCTTGGCGGAAAGCTGCAGAGTTCGATCAGCTCTTCGCTATGGGGCACCTTGAGGAAGGCCAGATGAGAGCCTCGCGGCGAGACCTTCCGTTCCAGCACCTCCAACCCCAGGACGTCTCGATAGAAGGCGACGGTCTGGTCCATGTCGCTGACCCTCATACGGGTATGGAGAAGCTTGATCACTCGCATGAGCTCGTTCCAAGGAAAAATGAAAAATTAAAAAGGCAAAAATTGAAGACGCGACTTTTTTACTTTTGCATTTTTACTTTTTACTTATTCTTGCCGGTCCGCTGGTTTTGCGTAACAGGATTTCTGCGCTGTCCTGGATCAGCAGATTTTGGATGGGACCGATTTCCTGGTAGCCCTGCTTTTCATAGAAGTGCCGGCCTTGCTCGTTGAAGTCCGAGACGCAGGCGAACAGATTCTGTGCCCTTGCGAAGACCAGCGTTTCGATGTGGGTCAGCAACCGTCCTCCGAGCCCCTTGCCTCTGGCCCAGCCCGCCACGCCAAACAGTTCCAAATAGTCGCCGAGCAGAAACTTCCGGCGAACAACCGCGATGCCGGCCACTGTGCCGTTTTCTTCTATGACGTAACTATCGCGCCCCTGAGGGAGCGGGAGGAAATAGCTGTCCCAGTCTTTGACTTGATAGCCCAGCCGTTTCCAGGGGTCCGAGCCGGCGAGTAGCTCCATCACGGCGACTCGATCCTGTTCCGTCATGAGGCGAACGAGTGGATCGGTCATGGCGCCACCTTCCCATTACAGGTGAGGAGATCGCTGATAGTCATGGGCGCGAGATTGCGTTCTGGCAAGAGCTGTTCATGGAGGTCCTGCACGACTTCGCGGGTATGTTTGCCCTTGCCGTTGGCATGCATCACGATGACACTGCCTTTGCGGACGGACCGTCTCAGCCGGTCCTCGATCTGGCTTGCGGTAATCGTCTGGTCCGGATCGCCTGACACGACATTCCAGAGAATAAATTGGAGGCCGAGGGTACGGGCCACGTTGACCGTGTCGTCGTTGAACTCTCCATAGGGAGGGCGGAACAGGGTTGCGTTGTGGCTGTATTTGGTTTTGAGGAGACGGACCGGGCCGAGGATTTCCTGTTTTTGCTCCTCCGTAGAATGGAGCGGCAGGTGGGCATGGACTTCCCCATGGGTGCCGATTTCAAAGAAGGGAACCTGGAGGAGGGTTTGGACTTGTTGCTCGTGCCGCGCCATCCATTTCCCCGACATGAAAAATGTCGCGGGGATTTTCTGCTCGATTAAATAGTCGATTAAGGCTTGATCGTAGCCTGTGCCTTTCCGCACCGGGCAGAGGTCGAAGGTCAGCGCCACTCCCGGACAGGAAGGCTGGCCTGACTTGATCACCTGGGCTTGCGCGACGGGAGGCATTGCTGTGACAAGCAGCAATGCGAGGATAAGGCATAGCATGTGTGGGAGGTTGCGCGGCATGGTAGCAAGTATACCTGATCCCGCAGGTTGCTCAAAATGGCCGTCCAGCAAGGCCGCAGCGAGTGAAGACCGGATGCGTACCCTCTGGGGTACGTTGAGGATCTGCACGATGCGAGAACGACGCTGGCGGACTTTTTCAGCAGCCTGCCGTTGACGCTTTAGATCCTCACTGCTACGGTGGAACCATGTTTGTGTCCAATTGGAAAATCGGCCGGGTGCTCGGCATCCCGATCCATGTCCATGCCTCCTGGTTCGCGGTGTTTTTCTTTGTGACCTGGTCGCTGGCCACAGGCTATTTGCCTGAGACCCTGCCGGGCCTATCCGAGTCACGCTATTGGGGCATGGGTGGGATTTCCTCCCTCTTGATGTTCCTGTCCGTTCTCCTGCATGAGCTGGGGCATTCCTATGTGGCGCTGCATTACCGGATTCCGATCAGCCAGATTACGCTGTTTATTTTCGGTGGCATGGCGCATATGGGGAAGGAGCCGCCCAATCCGAGGGCCGAGTTTTTAATCGCGTTGGCAGGACCGCTCGTGAGTTTGCTTCTGGGGGTCGGTTGTCTCGGCGGCGCCATGGCGGTGGATGCCTTATTCTCAGGATTAGGGCTTCAGGGATTCGTCGTCCTGGGGGGACTGCTCGGCATGGTGAATGTGCAGCTCGGACTCTTCAATTTGATTCCGGGCTTTCCGTTAGACGGCGGGCGGGCCTTACGGGCCGGACTCTGGGCCTGGAACAAGGATTTTAACCGGGCGACCAGCCAGGCAGCGCTGACGGGAATAGGATTCGGCGTGGCCCTTGGGGTGATTGGCGCGGTCGTGCTGGCGGGCGCCTGGTCCGGCGTCCTGGGCCATTCCATCGCGGCGAATGGCGGCTGGCTCATCTTGATCGGCGCCTTTCTGTTCTCTGCTGCTCTGTCGAGCAAGCGGCAGGCAGCGATGAGGAGCTCATTGGCAGCGGTGACGGTGCGCCAGGTGATGGTCCATCCGGTCGTGACGGTGCCGCCTGACATGGCCGTGCAGGATGCGGTGGATCAATACTTTGTCGCGCATGGGTTCGGCGGATTCCCGGTCTGCGAGGAGGGGCAGGTGGTCGGGGTGGTCACGGTGGGCGATGTGCAAGCCATTGCAACAGCGCTCTGGCCCTGGCGTCGCGTGCGAGACATCATGTGTCCTGTGCCGCAGGCCTTCTGCATCCCTCCGGACTGGTCTGTCATGCAGGCGATGGAGCGTATGGCTCATGGAGGGTGGGACCGGCTCGTGGTGGTGGAGGACGGGGCGATCGTGGGGCTCATCACCAGATCGGCGATCGCCCAGTTTTTACAGTTGCATCAGTCTGAAGCGTGAATCGATCAATAACTGAACCTCTCACCCCTGACCCATCCCGTCTCACCTTTTACATTTTACGCGCAGTCGTTCTCGTGGTGGCTGCTGACAGGGCCTGCGCCTGTTGTTGCAGGAGGTGGACGACTTCTGCGCCGATCAGCAAGAGGACCGAGGAGTAATAGACCCAGAGCAGCAGCAGGACGACTTCCAAGAGGGACCCATAGAGGTTCGTATAGAGAGTCGCATAGGTGCCATAGGTGACGAACAGGAGTTTCGCGGCCACCCAGAGCAGGCTAAAGGTCAGGGCGCCGATCATGGATTCGCGCCATTGCGGATTTCGTCGCGGCACGAGCCGATATAAGATCGTGACCGTGAGGAAGGCCAGCGCGAAGGGGAGCGTATAGGTGAGAAACCAGTCATGGGCCGCGAGGGCGAGGAGGTCGAGCCCCCAGAGTTTCGGCGCATAGCCTGTTAGGAAGTTGATGGTTTGCGTCGCGACGTAGGAAAGAATCAGGACGAGCCCGCTCACAGCGAGTGAGGCCACCGCGATGGCGGTGGAGATGAGGGGGTGGCGGCGCCAGGTACTCTCGAAGACGACATTCAGCGCATAGTCGAGTTCATAAAACACCAACGTGCCGAACCAGGCGAAGGCCAGAAAGACCGCCCACCGGACGGTTTCCATGGCGCTTACCCGATGTAGTTCTGCTGCGACATGTTCGCCCAGCGAAGGGAGGAATCCCTTAAGGAAGCTGAGCAGGACCTGCTCCCCGATGACGTCCTGGCTCACGATGAAGCTCAGGCCGTAGAGCAGGAGGAAGACGAGGGGGAAGAGGGAGAGCAAGGAGAAAAAGGCGAGGGACGCAGCGAGACTGGCGCAGCCATGGCGGCGAAATGATCGGAGAAGGCTCAGGAGGAAGCGCAAAGCTTGCATAGGTGCGATCCGAACTTGTGCCAGGGTAGCACGAGTCGCTCTCTTGCGCACCTGGATAGCTTGCATTGCTCACGTTGGATTCCACGGTGTTAGCCAACGGTTTGGTGAAGGATCTGGGGTCAGCAGGATGCTCAAAAAGGCTGTCCAGCAAGGCCGCAGCGAGTGAAGACCGGAGGCGTACCCCTCTGGGGTACGTTGAGGATCTGAACGATGCGAGAACGATGCTGGCAGGATTTTTCAGCATCCTGCCAGAGGACTATTTGAGTGTTAGGACCGATTGGAGCGCGAAGCTGACGAGAGGGTCCGGGAAGAGACCGAGTAGAATCACGCCGGCAACGGCGAAGGCCAGCACGAAGGAGAGAGCCGGCGACGTTACGAGTCGCGGCGCGATGGACGAGGGATCAGGCTCCCGCATGTACATAACCATCACGACTCGCATGTAGTAGTAGGCCGACACGGCGGCAAAGATCAGGGCGATGGCGGCGAGCCAGGCTAAGCCGGATTCGACGGCCGCCATGAAGACGTAGAATTTCCCGATGAAGCCGGCGGTCGGCGGAATGCCCGCGAGCGAGGCCATGAACAGCAGCATGAGAAACGCCGCGAGCGGCTGGCGTTTCGCGAGCCCCGTAAAATCTTCGATCTCTTCTCCCTCGATCCCGCCTTTCCTCAGCATGCCGATGACCGCGAAGGCGCCGAGCGTCATAAACGAATAAAGCGCCAGGTAGATCATGACGCTGGCGAGGCCCGGGGTGCCCCCTGAGGCGCCGGTCGCGCGGCCCGCCGCGACAAAGCCGATCAAGGCGTAGCCTGCATGGGCAATGCTGGAATAGGCCAGCATCCGCTTGATGTTCGTTTGCACGATCGCGATGAGATTGCCGAGCACCAGGGTGACCAGGGCGATGAGCAGGAACAGGAGCGACCAATCGGCTTTGAGTCCGCCGAGTCCTTCGACGAAGACCCGCATGAAGGCGGCAAAGCTGGCGGCTTTTGCCGCCACTGCCATGAAAGCGGTGACGGAGGTCGGGGCCCCCTCATAGACGTCCGGCGTCCACATGTGAAAGGGCACGGCGGCGAGTTTAAAGCTGAAGCCGACTGCCACGAGAATGACTGCGATCAGCAAGAGCGGATCGTTCGCTCCATGCGTTCCAATGGCGGCCGCGATCGACGCCAGCTTGGTGCTGCCGGCCATGCCGTAGAGCAGCGAGATGCCGTAGAGCAGAATCCCGGATGAGAAGGCGCCGAGGACGAAGTATTTGGCTGCGGCTTCCAGTGAACGAGGCTTTGACCGGTTCAGTCCTGTCATCACATAGAGCGAGAGGGACATGAGTTCGGTGCCGAGGTAAATCGTAAGCAGGTCTGCGCCGGAGACCATGACCATCATCCCGGAGAGGGACAGGAGGATGAAGCCATAATATTCGCCCAGGTGGATGCGTTCCGCCTTCAGATAGGGCAGCGAAAGCAAAATGGTCAGGCCGGTCACGCCATAGAGGAGCACTTTCCAGAATCTGGCATAGGCATCGACCACCACCAGATCGCTGAAGGCGGAGACCCGTATATTCAGCACGCCGATCTGTCCCATCGTCAGACCAAGACAGAGGGCGAGGGACCCCAGACTCAGCCAGGCCAGGAGATCCCGTCGCGAGGCCGGCGTGATCGGGTCCAGCGCGATGACGAGACAGGCCGTGACGACGATGATGAGTTCCGGAAGCAGGGCTAAGAGGTCGGTGCCGTACAGACTCATCGCGACAGTTCCTCGGTCTTCAGTGGCTCGGTGCTGCCAGCCAGCAATGGCGCTGCCTCCCCGGCAGAGGGCTGGGCCGTCGGCGCAACCTTCGTGCGGGCCATGGAGGCGATGACGTTGTTCACACTCTGGTGCATCTTGCTCACGAGCGGATTGGGGAAGAGCCCGATCCAGAACACTAACAGGGCCAGCGGCACGAGGGTGGCGAGTTCCCGTTTATTGAGGTCCTTGAGTTTCGGGAGCTGATGCGGCAGCGGCACCCCGAAGACCACTCGCTGAACCATCCAGAGAATATAGGCGGCGGCCAGGATGATGCCCAGCGAGGCAAAGGCGGTGGCGACTTTGCTCCAGAGGAATGTGCCGATGAGCACGAGGAATTCGCCGACGAAACTATTGGTGCCTGGGAGGCCGAGCGAAGACAAGGCGAAAATCATGAGCAGGGTGGCATATTGCGGCATCGGTGAGGCCAGCCCGACATTGTCGGCGATCAACCGGCTGTGGGTCCGCTCATAGATCATGCCGACGCAGAGGAACAGGGCGCCGGTCGTAATGCCATGGTTGACCATTTGGAGCACCGCTCCCTCGATGCCCTGCTGATTCAGGACAAAGATGCCGAGAGTCACGAACCCCATGTGGCTCACGCTCGAATAGGCGATCAGCTTCTTGAGATCGACCTGGGCCAGCGCCATATAGGCGCCGTAGATGATAGCGATGATGGAGAGGCCGACCATCATGGGCGTGAAGGCATGGCTGGCGTCCGGCAGCATCGGCAAGCTGAATCGCAGGAACCCATAGGTGCCCATCTTCAAGAGAATGCTGGCGAGGATGACGCTGCCGGCGGTTGGAGCCTCGACGTGGGCGTCCGGGAGCCAGGTGTGAAAGGGAAACATGGGGACCTTCACGGCGAAGGCGGCGAAGAAGGCCAGGAAGAGCCACATTTGCAGCGATGCCGGGTAGGTGCCCTGGCTCAAGGCGAGGATGTCGAACGTGTGGCCCCCGTAAAAGTAGAGGGCGAAGATGGCGACGAGCAGCAGCACGCTTCCCGCGAGGGTATAGAGAAAGAACTTGATCGCCGCATACAACCGATTGGGTCCTCCCCAGACGCCGATGAGGAGGTACATCGGAATCAACATGGCTTCCCAGAACACATAGAACAAGACGAAGTCCAAGGCCACGAACACTCCGATCATGGCGGTTTCCATAATCAAGAGCATGGCCATGAAGCTCTGGACTCTCGTGGTGATCGCGGTCCAGGAGGCCAGGACGCAGAGGGGCATGATCCCGGCGGTCATCAAGACGAGCGGGACGCTGATTCCGTCGAGGCCCAGGCTGTAATAAATGGGCGGGGCCGTGATCCAGACGACATGTTCGGTGAATTGCATCTGGCTGGTTTGCGGATCGAAGAGCCACCAGAGGGGGAGCGCAACGAAGAGGTCCGCCAGGGTCGCGGCCAGCGCAATCCAGCGAGCAGTCGATTCCGTCACGAAATACATCGCGACAGCTCCCGCAAGGGGAATCAGGAGGAGCAATGTGAGCCAGGGAATTCCGCCGCTATGCATAGATCCTCAGAACATCAAAAAGACGGTCAGGATCACGACGACCCCGAGCACCATACCGAGCGCGTAATGCTGTACCTGTCCGCTTTGCGTGAGCCGCAAGACCCAGCCGCTCCAGGCGATCGCGCGGGCCACACCGTTCACCGCTCCGTCGATCACCGCCACGTCCACACGTTTCCAGAGCTCGGAGGCGGCGGAAAAGGTGGGGCGGACGATCGTTCGATCGTAGGCCTCGTCGACATACCATTTGTTCAGTGAGCCCTGATACAGCGTGTGCCACTTCCGTGCGAACTGATCCGGGAGGGTCGGGTTGAGCACATAGACGTAATAGGCTCCGGCGATTCCGATCAAGCCCATGCTCGTGGCCAACACCATGATGATGATCGAAGCGGCTCCTCCGTGAGCAGAGGTTCCTGCGCCTGTTTCAAACATCGGTCCAAGAAATTCAGGAATGCCCAGATAGCCAGTGGCGATGCTCAAGATGGCCAGGACGATGAGCGGCGTCGTCATGGTGCGCGAGGGTTCATGGATATGGTCCGCATGGTGGGGATCGACATGCGAGGGACCCCAAAATGTGACGAAGACCAGACGGAAACTATAGAAGGCCGTCATCAGCGCTGTGACGAGGCCGAGTAGGGTCAGGAACTGACCGAGAGGTCCTGCCGACCAGGCAGCCACGAGCAATTCGTCTTTGCTGAAGAAGCCGGAGGTCAGAGGAAATCCTGCCAGGGCGAGCGAGCCAATCAGGAAGGTCCAATAGGTAATCGGCAATTTGTCTTTCAGTCCGCCCATACGTCTCATGTCCTGCTCGTGATGCAGGGCGATGATGACGGATCCGCACCCGAGAAACAGGAGAGCCTTGAAGGCTCCGTGGGTCAGGAGATGGTACATGCCCGCTGCATAGGCGCCGAGCCCGCAGGCCATCACCATGTAGCCGAGCTGACTGACCGTCGAATAGGCCACGATGCGTTTGATATCGGTTTGGGTCATGGCGATGGTGGCCCCGACGACCATGGTCAGTCCGCCTGTGAGCGCCACCACCGTCATGGCGGCGGGAGACAGGTTGTAGATCGGCGCCAGGCGCGCGACCATGAAGACCCCGGCCGTGACCATCGTTGCCGCATGGATGAGCGCCGAGATCGGGGTGGGGCCTTCCATCGCGTCAGGCAGCCAGACGTGGAGCGGCACTTGGGCCGATTTGCCGATGGCGCCGGTGAAGAGGAGGAGACAGATCAGCGTCAGCACAGACACATTCCAGGTTCCGCCGAAGGGCCCGAGGATATTCATCATGTCGCCGGCTGACTCATGCGCCCTGGCAAAGATTTCGTGATAGTCGAGCGAGTCGAAGCTGTACCAGGCCAGGAGCAGGCCGAGCATGAAGCCGAAATCGCCGACGCGGTTGACGAGAAAGGCTTTAGTCGCGGCGGAACAGGCAGCGGGACGATCGTACCAATGGCCGATGAGCAGATAGGAACAGAGCCCGACCGCTTCCCAGAAGATGAAGAGTTGCAGCAGGTTGTCCGCCATGACCAGCATCAGCATCGAGAAGGTGAAGAGGGCGATGTAGCTGAAGAAACGGGCATAGCCCGGGTCTTTGTGCATGTACCCGATGGTATAGATGTGGACGAGCGAACTGACGGTCGTGACCAGGAGCAGCATGACGGCGGTGAGCCGGTCGATGGAGAAGCCGATGTGAATGTCGAGCGAGCCGGAGGTCAGCCAGGTATAGAGGGGGAAGCTCGTCTGGTGGCCGTTGGCCACATCGAAGAAGACCAAGAGTGAGAGCAGCCACGACACGACGACCGCCGGCACGGCGACGAGATGGGCCTGGTCCTTGATCCAACGGCCGAAGAGCCCGAGGATCAGGAACGACGCCAATGGAAGGAATGGAATGAGTTCGTAGGTCATCGAGCCCGTTTTACCATTTCAGTAACTGAAATTCGTCGACGTTGATTGTGGACTTAGCCCGATAGAGGGCGACGATGATGGCCAATCCGACGGCGACTTCCGCTGCGGCGACCGTCAGGGCGAAGAAGACGAAGACCTGCCCTGCCACATCGTGGAAGTACTGCGAAAAGGCGACGAAGTTAATGTTCGTCGCATTCAACATCAACTCGACCGATAGGAGGATGATGATGATGTTCCGGCGCAGCAGGACGCCCATGACGCCGGTCAGGAACACGATGCCGCTGAGCACGAGATAGTAGGACAAGGGGACTGTCATACGGCCCTCGTGATGAGTGATGAGTGATGGGTGACGGGCATGTTAGCTGACATGGTGCATGGTTCTCGCATCACTGATCACCCTTCGCTGTTCACTTCTGAAAGGTCTTTTTTAGCCAGGACGATCGCGCCGATCATCGCGACGAGCAGAATCAAGGACGCCACCTCGAAGGGGAACAGATAGGTGGAGTAGAGGACGTCGCCGATCGCTTCGGTATTGCCGGCTTCCCCGACGGTGGTTTCTGTGCCGGTGGCCACGAGGGGGGCCGTCCAGCCCCTCATGACCGTGAGGATGATGGCCTCGACGAACAACGTCACGCCTACCGCCGCAGCCATGGGCCATTGCCGGTGGTAGCGGTCATCCTGTTTCAGATTGAGCAACATGACGACGAAGAGATAGAGGACCAGGATGGCGCCGGCATAGACGATGATCTGCACGGCTGCGAGAAATTCCGCATGGAGCGTGACGTAGAGTCCCGCCACGTGGAAGAACATGATCAGCAGCGCCAGGGCACTGTAGACAGGGTTGCGCATCGCGACGACCAGCATCGAAGTCGCGGCGATGACGAAGGCAAAATAAAAGAAAAATATCTGTTCCATCAATCTGGCCTGTTACGACGGTTTTTGCGGCAGATGCTTGAAGGCGACGTTGAAGAACGCCACATTCTGGTGTTGGAGCTCCAGCTGCTTTTCGCGCACCGGGAACGACCGGTCGCCGATGGCGAGCAATTGTTCCTTATTGAGATGCAGTTGGCGCTTGTCGTACACCGCCCATTCGAATTCGCGCGTCATGCCGAGGGCATCCACCGGACAGGCATCGACGCACATCCCGCAAAACAGACAGCGGGTCATGTCCATGTAATATTCTTTGGAGTAGCGCTTCGTCGGCTGGCCCGGCACTTCCGCGCTGACGACGCGAATTACCCGCGAGGGGCAGGCGGCTTCGCAGAGATCGCAGCCGACACATTTTTCCGTTCCGTCGTCATAGCGCAACAGGGCCAGCATCCCGCGATAATTGTCCGGCAGCATCCGCTTTTCATGCGGGTACTGCAGGGTGATCGGCCGGTAATGCAGCAGGTGCGACATGGTCGCCTTCATGCCGACCAAGAGGTCGTAGAAGGTGATGGTTTTAATCCAGGTCTTGAGATTCATGTTCTTCTGGTCTGTCTGGTCTATTCGGTTGTTCTGGTGTGTCTCGGTGGATTCAATGCCTGTGCCCTCTTGCCAGAGAAACTAGATAGACCAAATGAACCAAATAGACGGCTCATTACCGCGGGAAAAAATACGCGGTGATCGCTGTAACGACGATGTTGGCCAACGCGATCGGCAACATGACCTTCCAGCCGAACCGCATCAACTGGTCGTAGCGCAGCCGGGGCAACGTGGCGCGTAACCAGAAGAATAGGAAGAGGAACATGTAGACTTTCAACGTAAACCAGGCGACGTTTTCTATCCAGGCCAGCTGCTCGAGGCCGGCATAGCCGAGGATCGTGCCGGGATAGGGGGCGTTCCAGCCGCCCAGGAAGAGCGAGGCTGCGACGCAGGACACGAGCACCATGTTGGCATATTCCGCGATGAAGAAGAACGCGAAGCGCATGCCGCTATATTCCGTAAAGAATCCGGCCACGAGCTCGCTTTCCGCTTCCGGCAGGTCGAAGGGGACGCGATTAGTTTCGGCGACGGCGGAAATGACGAAGACGACGAAGGCGAATATTTGGGTGTGGATCGGGAAGAATCCGTCGGGCCTGGCGCCCCAGATGAACCAATGCCAGAAGCCGCCGGCCTGGGCCTGCGTGATTGTGACGAGGCTCAGAGAGCCGGACAGCAAGAGGACTCCGACGATGGCCAATCCGACGTTCAGTTCGTAGCTGATGACCTGGGCCGCGGAGCGCAGGCCTCCCAGGAGCGAGTATTTGCTGTTGGAGGACCAGCCTCCCAGGATGATCCCGTAGGCGCCGATCGAGGCAAAGGCCAGGATGTACAAGACGCCGATGTTGATGTCGCTGATGACGAAGGGTTTGATCGTAATGCCAAAGACGTCCACGGTCACGTTCGGGCCGAAGGGGATGACGGCGAACCCGATCATGGCCGGCACCATGGCCAGGATCGGCGCCAGAGTGAACATGGCTTTGTTCGCGCCGGCCGGCACGATGTCTTCCTTGAAGAACAGCTTGAGTCCGTCGGCGATCGGCTGAAGGATGCCATAGGGACCGACTTCCATCGGGCCCATGCGATCCTGCATCCAGCCGAGCACTTTCCGCTCGGCCAGGGTCAGGATCATGACCGTCAACATCACGATGCCCATTACCGCCGCTATTTGGGCGAGCGATACCGCAAGTCGCAGGCTTAGTTCAGTCACGACAGCACTCCTGGATGACAAGTGAAAAAGCAATGCATGTTCGTTGGCTCACGTCGTTTTCCTCACCGAGACGGAGGCCGTCCGATAGGATGGGACCTTCGTGTCCGGATCGATGGCACAGTCGAAAAGTTGCAGGGCTTCCTGCGCGAAGTGATCGGGAAGCCAGGCCAATCCTTCCGGCACGCGATCGAGTACTTTGGCCGTCGTCGTGTATGCGCCTCCGCTGTTCGAGAGGCTGACTCGATCCCCCGTCACGATGGCGAATCTGGCTGCATCCAGGGGGTTCATTTGCAAGAACCCGCTCGGTTCGATCTGCACCAGTCCCTTCGAATGGGTGGACAGCTTCCCTGAATGGAACAGGCTCTGGGTGAGGCCCAACTGAATTGTTCCTTCCGGGCGCTTGGTCCGCGTGGGCAGAGTATACCGAGTCGCAAGGTCCCGGCGATATCCCCCCGTCACGTATCGCTCGACGGTGGCTCGATCCACGGCGGGCGGGATCGGCGTCGGGCCAAGCGATCCGTATCCGGGAACGACCGATCGGATCTCTTTCAGGATCTCCTTGGCATCGCCATATTCTAATGGCGCGTTGAGGAAGACCGAGAAGGCCGAGAGGATTTCCCAGTCCGGGCGGCTATCGCCCACTGGATTGATCGCAGGCCGCACGGATTGGACATGGCCTTCCGTGTTGGTGAAGGTCCCGGCTTTCTCCATGGCGGAGGCGGCGGGGAGCACCACATGGGCGAGCAGGGCCGTTTCTGTGAGGAACAGCTCCTGACAGACGAGGAACTCCAGTTTGCTCAAGGCTTCTGTGACTTTGGTCTGGGGCGGAAGGCTCCCGACGGGATTCTCTCCGACAACGAAGAGGGCTTTGATGGTCCCGACCTGGGCCCGGTCGATTATCTCGAGGAGTGTGGCTCCTGGCGCCAGAGGGACTTCTTCTTTCCAGGCGCGCGCCATCTGGGCCCGCGCGTCCTGGTCGGTGAGGTCGAGCGCGCCGGGCAACAGTTCCGCGACCGCTCCCATTTCCACCGCTCCCTGATCGTTATTCTCTTCCGCCAAGGGGGCGAAGCCGCAGCCGTTGTCGGTCAATTTTCCGGTCAAGAGCAGCAGGTCCAGGAGATTGAGGCAGATGCCATAGCCTCCTTGGCTGCGGAGCAGGGTCTGGCCTGCCAGCACCACGACGCGGCGGCCCTTTGCCACGGAGCTTGCCATCTGGGCGAAGGATTCGCGCGAGGCTCCTGTGCGTTGGGCCAGTTCGTCCCAGGAAATCTGCTGGACTGCTTGGGTGACGGAGGCCACATAGTCTGAGGCTTGCTGTTGGAGCGTCCCTTCGACATGGTTTCCCTCGATCACCGCCTTGAGCAGGCCGAGGACTGCGGCGCCGAACTGGGCTGGCGCGACAGAAAGATGTTGCTGCGACAGGTTGGTGATGTTGCTGATCGTGCCGATCGCAGGCTGGAGCGCTTCGATCGTCAGCAAGGTCGCGTCATGTTTCTTGACGGCTTCTTTGACTTGAAGGCCGGTGATCGGATTGGTTTCGGTGATGTTGGTGCCGACCAGGAGGAGCACATCCGCCTGCACGATGTCTTCGAAGGCCACAGTCCAACGATGGGTGCCTTGCACCCGTTTCATGGCCTGCACTCCGTTGAGATGGCCGTAGCGGGCGCTGCTGTCGAGATTGTTGGTCCCGATCGTGAGGCGCATGAATTTCTGGAACAGATAGAGCTCTTCGTTGGTGCAACGGCCGGAAATTAACCCGCCGAAGGCCTGAGGACCATGGGCCAGCTTGAGCCGGTTGGTCTGTTCCGCCACGA
Organism: Nitrospira lenta; assembly: GCA_945905765.1. Lineage (GTDB taxonomy): Bacteria > Nitrospirota > Nitrospiria > Nitrospirales > Nitrospiraceae > Palsa-1315. The sequence continues at coordinate 17,908 of CAMDPZ010000012.1, read as the reverse complement.
ACAGCAAGGCTTCTTCCCAGGTGACTTCGACCAGCGCGCCGTTCCGCCTGATCAAGGGTGTGGTGATTCGGCTGGGATGGCTGGTGGCGTGAAATCCGAAGAACCCGCGGGCACAGAGGTCGCCATTGTTGCGGCCGGCACCCTGGGCGCTATTCACTTCGATCAATTGCTGGTCCTTGGTTTGGACCGTGATCTGGCAGCCGTCTCCGCAGAAGGTACAGACCGTGTCGGCCCGCTTGAGCATCCAGGGCCGGTATTCGTACATCGACAGCCGGCTGGTGATGGCGCCGACCGGGCAGATCTGCACGCAGCCGCCGCAGAATTCGCAGTCCAGGGGATGGGCGCCAAACGATTTGATCTCGGTCATCGTGCCCCGTCCGACCGGGGCGAGGGCTTTGACGTCCATCACTTCGTCGCAGTAGCGGACGCACCGCAGACATTGCACGCAGCGGTTCATCTGCGTTTCGATGAGGGGGCTGAAATATTCCTTCTGGAAGATGCGCTTGGTCTCCGCAAACCGGCTGGTCGTCGCGGTGTATTGATGCGAGAAATCCTGCAGGTCGCACTTGCCGCCCTGATCGCAGACCGGACAATCCAGCGGGTGATTGGCCAGGATGAATTCGAGCACCGACTTGTGAGCGTCGTGGACGACCGTCGTGGCGGTGCGAATGGACATGCCTTCGGTCGCGACCGTGCTGCAGGAGGTCTGGAGCTTCGGCATCTTTTCGACTTCGACCAGGCACATGCGGCAGTTCGCGTCCGGCTTGAGCTTCGGGTGGTAGCAGAAGTGCGGAATCATCACGCCGACCCGGCGCGCGGCTTCGATCACCAGGGTGCCTTTGGGCACCGAGATGGGAATGCCGTCGATCGTCACGCGGACTGTGTCGGTTGTCGTTGCCATCGTTACGGTCGTGCCACGGGTCGTTTCAGGGTAATGAGGTTGGCCGCTTCCGCTTCATGGATCAGCCTGACGTACTCGGGACGCCAATGTTTGAGCGTGCTCATGATCGGCGAGATTTCGGCGTCGCCGAAGGCGCAGACCGTGCGGCCCGCGATGTTCTTGCACAGATCGACCAAGGTTTCAAGATCTTCCATCTGTCCGCGCTTCGCGACGATCCGGCGCATGGTTTGGACCAGCCAGGAGCTGCCTTCGCGGCAGGGACTGCACTTGCCGCAGGACTCATGATAGAAAAATTCCATGAGGCGAAGCGCGGCCCAGACCATGTCCGTGCCCTCTTCCATCACAGTGACTCCGCCGGAGCCGAGCATGGAGCCGGCGGCGGCGACGGATTCGAAATCCAATTTGACGTCGAGGCTGTCCGGCGTGAGGAACGGGGCCGACGCGCCGCCCGGGATGAAGGCCTTGAGCGGCTTGTCGGAGCGCATGCCTCCGGCTTCTTCGTAGATCAATTCGCGGAAGGTGACCCCCATCGGCACTTCGTAGTTGCCCGGCCGCTTCACATGGCCGCTCACGCAGAAGATTCTGGTGCCGGTGCTCTTGGGCGGAGAACCGATGGCTGAGAACCATTCGGGGCCCCGGCTGATGATGTGGGGCAGGTTCGCGAGGGTCTCGACGTTGTTCACCACGGTCGGTTTGTTGTAGAGGCCGTGCGTCGCAGGGAAGGGCGGCTTGACGCGCGGCAGCCCTCGCTTCCCTTCGAGCGACTCCAGCAAGGCGGTTTCTTCTCCGCAGATATAGGCGCCGGCGCCCCGGTGCACCCACACATTGGCGGTGATCCCTGTGCCCAGGATGTTCGCGCCGATATAGCCGGCGGTCCGCGCTTCGGCGATGGCCGACTCTAGAATTCTGGCCCCGAGGACGAATTCGCCCCGTATGTAAATGTAGGCGGACTCTGCTCCGATGGCGTAGCAGGCGAGCAGGATGCCTTCAAGGATTTGATGGGGGTCTCGCTCGATGAGCTGGCGGTCCTTGAAGGTGCCTGGCTCGCTCTCGTCCGCGTTGCAGCAGAGATAGCGCGGGCCTTGATAGTCTTTGGGGAGGAATCCCCATTTCACGCCGGTCGGAAAGCCTGCGCCGCCGCGGCCACGGAGTCCGGACTTCATCACCGTAGTGGTGACTTCGGCCGGCGGCACTTTTCCCACGACCTTGCGGAGGGCCTGATAGCCGCCCGCCCGCTCATAGTCTTGCAGCGAGCCGGTGTAGCCAGGCTGCATCATATTCTTGAGCAATATCAGTTCGTGTCTGGACATAGCTATCGCAAGTAAAAATGTAAAAGTAAAAAGGCAAAAGTGGAGGAGTCGCCGGTCATTTTTTCATTTTTCATTTTAACTGTTCACTTGGCGCTACGCGCTTCCGGCCACATGAAGGGGCCGGTTTTCAGGGAACAGGTTCCGTCTTTTCTCAGGTCGGCCAGGATGCGGTCGAATTTTTCTTCCGTGAGCTGTTCGTAATAGTCCTCGTTGACCTGCATCATCGGCGCGGTGCCGCAGGCGGCGAGACATTCGACGGCGCTGAGGGTAAAGAGTCCGTCAGCCGTCGTCTCGCCAGGCCCGATGCCGAGCTTCGCCTTGACCCAGCCGATGACGGTGTCAGACCCGACCAGCGCGCACATCAGAGACTTGCAGATCTGGAGATGGAACTTCCCCACGGGCTTGAGATTGAGCATCGTATAGAACGTGGCGGTCTCATAGACTTGGGGCGGCGTGAGTCTCAGCATCTGGGCGATCTCTTTCATCGCCGCTTCCGACACGTAGCCCTCATCCTGTTGCGCCAGGTACAGCAACGGAATCAATGCCGAGCGCTTCACCGGATAGTGGCTCAGGATTTCGGCTATTTCTTTTTGATACTTATCTTTTAACATTCCACTTCCTCAACGGTGAGGCGACGGGTGATGGGGCCGACTGCGCGCGTCCAACGAGGGCCTTCCGAGGCCGCGCGTTGCGCGAGCAAGGGCCCCATCCCCTGGGCCCTCACCGGTCACATTCTCCCATCACGATGTCGTACGTGCCGAAGATCGTGATGATGTCGGAGATCAAATAGCCCCGCGCCATATGGTCGAAGGCGCCCATGTGCACGAACGACGGCGAGCGAATTTTCATCCGGTAGGGACGGGGGCTGCCGTCGCTGACGATGAAGAAGCCCAATTCGCCCTTCGGGGCTTCGGTCGCGCAGTAGGTTTCGGCCTTTGGCGGCTTGATGCCCTGCGTGTAAATGATGAAATGATGGATCAAGCTTTCCATGTCCCGCATGACCAGCTCCTTGGGCGGCGGGATATATTGCGGCGCCTCGGCCATGATCGCTCCGGACGGCAGCTGATCGAGACATTGCGCGATGATCCTGGCGCTCTGCCGCATCTCTTCCATGCGGATCCAGTACCGGTCGTACGTGTCGCCGTTCTTGCCGATCGGCACTTCCCAATCGACTTTGTCGTAGACCCCGTAGGGCTCGGCTTTGCGGATATCGTAGGCGACGCCAGACCCGCGCAGGACCGGCCCGGTGCAGCCGAAGTTGATCGCGTCCTCCGCCGAGAGCACGGCCACGTTCTTCGTGCGGCCGAGCCAGATGCGGTTCGAGGCGATGAGCGAATCGTATTCCTTGACCTTCTCGGGGAAGGTGTCGAGGAAGGCTTTCATCCGTTGGACCAGTTCGGGGGTGAAGTCGCTGTCGACGCCGCCGATGCGATAGTAGTTCAGGGTCAGCCGGGCGCCGCAGAGCTTCTCGAACATGTCCAAGAGGATCTCTCGTTCCCGGAAGGTCCAGAAGAACACGGTCATCGCGCCGATATCGAGGGCCTGGGTGCCGAGCCAGAAGAGGTGCCCGATGATGCGTTGCATCTCCGCCACGATGGTGCGGATATATTCGGCCCGGACCGGCACGGTGATATCGAGGAGCTTTTCCACGGACCGCACATAGGCATAGTTGTTGGCCATGGCGCAGACATAGTCGAGCCGGTCCGTATGGGGGATGATCTGCATGTAGGTCAGGCCCTCGGCCAGTTTCTCGACGCCCCGATGCAGGTAGCCGAGGTCCGGCGTGGCCTTGACGATCCGTTCGCCGTCCAACTCCAGCACGACCCGCAACACGCCGTGGGTGCTGGGATGTTGCGGCCCCATGTTCAGGAGCAATTCCTCTTTCCGCCGCGAGTTGGGCAAGCCGGGTTCGGCGCGAAAGACGCTTTTCTGCTCTTCGGGGATTTCGCTTTCGGTCACGTCGAGCAGGGCATCGTCCATTCTCGGGATGAAGTCGAATTCGCTGCGCCAGCCTCGTCCTTCGGTCGGGAAGTCTTTTCGCAGGGGATAGCCTTCGGCATAGTCTTCCGGCATTAAAATGCGCCGGAGATCGGGATGGCCGGAGAAGCGAATGCCCATCATGTCGTAGACTTCGCGCTCCAGGAATTCGGCCCCCTTCCAGATGCCGGTGACCGACGCAATCGTCGGATCGTCCTCGGTGATGCGAGCCTTCAGGCGTAGACGTTGTCCAAGGGGGAGCGAATGGAGATGGTAAACGACTTCGAACCGCAGTTGATCTTCGGGGTAGTCGACCGAGCAAATATCGGTGAGTTGGTCAAAGGCCGCTTCCGGCGCATCGTGCAAATAGCGCGCAAGGTCCAGTAAACGCGGGGCGGCCACGGAGAGAGAGGTCTCGGCACGTGCCGCGTCGATGTGGACTGCGAGGATCGCGTCCGGGAATTTGGCCTTGAGGTTGTCGAGTAGAGCTTGCATAGTTCTTATTCGCGAGACGCGCGAGACTTGCGAGAACCGCGCGACTGGCCCGTCACGCATGTCCCGCCCTTCTCGCTTGCCGCGCGGGCTATTTCACGAACACCTTTTCCCGCTGAATCTTTTCCTGCAACTTCAAGAGGCCGTCGAGCAAGGCTTCCGGACGGGGTGGACAGCCCGGCACATAGACATCGACGGGAATGATCTGATCGACGCCCTGGACCACGGCGTAACTGTTGTAGTGGTTGCCGGAGGTGGCGCAGGAACCCATGGAAATGACGTAGCGCGGTTCCGGCATCTGGTCATAGATGCGGCGGATCACCGGGGCCATCTTGCGCGTCACCGTGCCGGCGATGATCATGAGATCCGACTGCCGCGGCGAGGCCCGGAAGACTCCCGCGCCGAATCGGTCCAGGTCGTAGCGCGACGACACGCTCGCAATCATTTCGATGGCGCAGCAGGCCAGGCCGAAGGTCATCGGCCACAAGGCCGACTTCCGCGACCAATTCACGACCGCATCCAGATTGGTCGTCAGAATATTCGCCTCAAATTGCCGCTCCAGAAAACTCATGTCATCTCCTCTACTTTCCTCAGTTGGAGAGGATTGTCGGGGTGCTCTTCACTGCGCGCGTCGAACGAGGCCTTCTGAGGCGCGCGTTCCGCGAGCACGAAGGGCACCCCGACGGTCGCCTTACCCATCAGTCCCACTCCAATGCTCCCTTCCTCCAGGCGTACCAGAATCCGACCAGGAGGATGCCGAGAAACACGAGCATTTCGACGAGTCCCAGGAGGCCGAGCGACTGATAGCGGACGGCCCAGGGGATCATGAAAATGATCTCGATGTCGAAAATGACGAACAGCATCGCGATGACGTAGTAGCGCATCGGAAATTGAATGCGCGCGTCCGAGAACAACGGGCTGCCGCTTTCATAGGGGGCCAGTTTGGCTCGATAGGGGCGGCTCGGTCGGACCAGCCGGCCGGCGCCAAGCTGGACAGCGGCAAAGACAATGGCAATGCCGATGAAGAGGAGGATCGGCAGATAGTTTTCTGGAATGGCGGTGTTGCCCATGTTTCAATCAGCCAAAACGTTAAAAGGTCCGAACGTCTTCAAGTCGAAAGACGTTATGACGTGAGGACGTGCGACTCGCTCTGAGTCAGCGCCGCGCCGAAAAACGGTTTGAACTTCAAGCCGTCGAGATCCGGTTTCTCGATTCCTCGATGCTGGATCAGGATCTTGAAGGTCCGTCCCATCCCGTCCGGCTTGAGGAGATGGATGGCCGCGCCGAACTCCGGACCTTCCGGATCGAGCTGGCCGATCATCTCTTCCACTCCGAGCCCCATCAGAAAACTCATCTGATTGGTGAAGCCGGTCACGTTTAAGCCAGCTGCTGCTCCGACGGTGGCCAGACCGGTGAAGTCCACATGAGCCGTCATGTCCTGCTGTCCGATCCGCTCATAGGGTACGTCGCCGGTCAGTTGCTGGTAGTAGCAGAGGAACGTGCCGTTCTTCCGTTCCGGTCCGTAGAGATCCTGCGCCGTATGGCCATAGTCGATGGTTAGCACGAATCCGCGATCGATCCGTTGCGCGACCTGTTCCATCCATTCCAGGGCCAGGAGGTTCAGTTCGGTTTTGTATCCCTCCGGCCAGGTCTGGTTCAGTCGTTGGAGATAGTGGCCGAGCGCCGGGGTGGAGAGGGGCTTCAGGCATTCCTCAAAGCGCCCATCCCGATAGTCCACGAAGAGTTCTTGCGCCTGACCGCCGATCATTTGAATGCGATGAACCGGAAAGGCATCCACGAGTTCATTGCTGAAGAACAGGCCGGTCACGCTCCGGGGACCGAGGGCATCCAATCCTTCGACCCAGGTCACAAGCCCCGGCTGATTCAACCAAGGAGCCAGGTTCTGTCGCTGGAGTGCCTGCATGGCGGGGCTTCGCTCGATCAGCACATAGCGCACCCGCGAGGAAAAGTCGTCCTGCTTGGCATGGATCGCCGCTAGGCAATCTCGGGCGAGCAGGCCCTTGCCCGCGCCCATTTCGACGATCGTGAAGGGGGTGGGGTGGCCCAATAGTTCGTCCATTTGCCGGGCCTGCGCGGCAATGGCGCGGCCGAGGATTGGATGCACATCGGAGCTGGTGTAGAAATCGCCGGCCCAGCCGATGCGTTCAGCTTGCGCCCCGTCCGGTTGACGCATGTAATAGCCATATTGGGGATGGTAGAGGGCCAGTTCCATGAAACGGACGAAGGGAATCGGTCCGTTCTGGGTGATCTCGGACGAAATCGCAGCGATGAGTTCAGGATGTCCTAACGACACAGAGAAACCCCTTCGTCTTCGGCAAGGCTCACGCGGGAACGTCAAAGATTATGGGCCATCTCACCCATCCCTTTGGCGGTCTAAAAGAGGCGTAGATTAGCCTCGTGGTCGCCGCTAAGTCAAGGCGGAGAACATTGGAAACTCAGGCAAATATCCCTGTTCAAGGGGGTGGGAGGATGGGGGCTGATGATCTTCCATGCTCGCGCAACGCGCGGACTCGGAAGGGTCGCTTCGGAGGTAAGGGAGCGAGAGCGTTAGCGTCGGGTTCTCACGTTCCGTGGCATTTCTTGTATTTCTTGCCCGATCCGCAATGGCAGGGATCGTTGCGGCCGACTTTGTCGTCGTTGCGCTGAACCGTCTGGGGGGCGATCGGTTCTTCTCCGCGATTGAGAATGAGCGCCGGTTGGGGGCGAGAGATGACTGGCGGCGGCTGGGGGGCCGGTTGCCCTTCGTTCCGGACTGCCTGGACATGGAAGAGCCGATCGAGCGCATCGGCCTTGACCCGCTCCATCATGCCGGCAAAAAGATCGTAGCCTTCGCGCTTGTACTCGATGAGCGGATCTTTTTGCCCGTAGCCGCGCAGGCCGATGCCGTCGCGCAGGTGGTCCATTCCGAGGAGATGGTCTTTCCAATGGTGGTCGATGACCTGGAGCATGAAGTTCTTTTCCAGGAAGCGCATTAAGTCCGAGCCCAGCTCCTGTTCTCTCTTGTCATAGGCGTCGCGCACCTGCGTCTGCAGGTCTTCGATCAAGGCGTCGCGACCCATGGTGCGAAGCGATTCGGCCCCGTCGTCCTTGCCCTGAGTGAGGTCGAGCGCGAACTGACTATGCATGAGCTCCGCAAGTCCTTTGATGTCCCATTCTTCCGGGTATTGTTCCGCGGGACAATAGATGTTCAGCGCGGCGTCCACCAGGCCGTCCATCATGTCGCGCAGGTCGTCTTTCAGATTCGTCCCGCCCAGGACGGCGCGGCGGTGCTGGTAGATCACCTCGCGCTGCTTGTTCATGACGTCGTCGTATTCCAGCAGCTGTTTCCGGATTTCGAAGTTGTGGGCCTCGACCTTCTTCTGGGCGTTGGCGATGGCCCTGGTGACCATGCCATGTTCGATCGGGACGCCTTCTTCCATGCCGAGTTTGAGCATGAGCTGGGAAACCCGCTCGGAGGCGAAGATGCGCATCAGGTCGTCTTCCAACGACAGGTAGAAGCGTGACGAACCGGGGTCGCCCTGGCGGCCGGCGCGGCCGCGGAGCTGGTTGTCGATCCGGCGGCTTTCGTGGCGTTCCGTGCCGAGGATATGGAGTCCGCCGGCTTCAATGACCTCCCGCTTGTCCTTCTCGCAGTCGGACCGGATCTCTTCGAAGAGCTCCTGTCTGCGGGTATCGGGCATGTTCTCTTCCCGGTACAGGATCTGTTTGAACATGAAGTCGGGGTTGCCGCCGAGGAGAATGTCGGTGCCGCGGCCCGCCATGTTCGTGGCGATGGTGACGGCGCCCTTGCGGCCGGCCTGGGCGATGATTTCGGCTTCCCGCTCATGCTGCTTGGCGTTGAGGACATTGTGTTTGACGCCGTTCCGGCTCAAGAAGCCGGCGAGCCGTTCCGATTTTTCGATGGAAATCGTGCCGACCAGGACTGGCTGGCCGCGCTGGTGGCAGTCTTTGATATCTTCGACGATCGCGGCAAACTTTTCTTTTTCGGTCCGGTAGACGACATCGGCGTAATCCACCCGGACCATGTTGCGGTTGGTCGGAACCACGTTGACGTCGAGGTTGTAGATCTTGGCGAACTCCGCCGCTTCCGTGTCCGCCGTGCCGGTCATGCCGCCGAGCTTCTTGTACATCCGGAAATAGTTCTGGAAGGTGACCGAGGCCAGCGTTTGATTTTCGTTGGCGATCTTCACCCCTTCTTTGGCTTCGACGGCCTGGTGCAGCCCGTCGCTCCAGCGGCGGCCCGGCATGAGCCGCCCGGTGAATTCGTCCACGATGATGACTTCGCCGTCTTTCACGACATAGTCCACATCCCGTTTGTAGAGGGCATAGGCCTGGAGCGCTTTGACGACGTGGTGGACGAGGTCCATATGGTCGGGATCGTAGAGGTTGTCCACGCCGAGTAGTTTCTCGACCCGGACGTTGCCCTCTTCGGTCAGGGATGCCGTCTTCGTCTTTTCCTCGACCGTGTAGTCGTGCTCCGGCTTCAGCTGCGGAATGATCGCGTTGATGCGGTAATAGAGGTCGGTCGTTTCGTCCGTCGGACCGGAGATGATCAAGGGTGTGCGGGCTTCGTCGATGAGGATGCTGTCCACTTCGTCCACGATGGCGAAGTTCAGCTCGCGCTGCACGCACTGGGCCAAGTCGGTGACGACCAGGTTGTCGCGGAGATAGTCGAATCCGTACTCGTTGTTGGTGCCGTAGGTGATGTCGGCGCGATAGGCCTCGGGCCTGGTGCAGGGGCGGAGAGCCTGGAGCCGCTTGTCGGCAGCCTCGTAGGTCGGATCGAAGAAAAAGGACGCGTCGTGCTGGATGATGCCCACCGAGAGTCCCAGGGCATGATAGAGGATGCTCATCCATTGCGCATCGCGCTTGGCGAGGTAGTCGTTCACCGTGATGAGGTGCACGCCCTTCCCTTCGAGCGCATTCAGATAGACCGGCAGCGTGGCCACCAGGGTTTTCCCTTCGCCGGTCTTCATTTCGGAGATGCGGCCCCGGTGCAGGATGATGCCGCCGATCAACTGCACATCGAAATGGCGCATGCTCAGCTTGCGGCGGGACATGTCACGGCAGACCGCGAAGGCCTCCGGCAGGATGTCGTCCAGGGTTTCACCGGCCGCCAGGCGTTGCTTGAACTCCTGGGTCTTGTCCGCGAGGGCCTGGTCGGAGAGTGGGGTCAGGCTGGATTCCAGACCATTGATCCGCTCCACAATCGGGCGGATAGCCTTGATTTCGCGATCATTTTTGCTGCCGAAGATCAGATTGAGTAATTGCGTGACCATAGTGCTCTCGTTTGGAACGGATGCGGATGTTCCTGAAATGAATCGGCACAGTATACAGGATCTTTTCCGTGAATCCTATAATAAGCAGCGGCTTTGGTATTGAGTGGTTGGCTTGACAGGCCCAGGGGTGGTCCATTAACATTCGGCCGAATCCCAGTCAGTCGAATGCTCATGAACTACACTGTCCTCAAATTTGTCTCGATCCTTCTGGTGTGCTGTGTCCTGTCCGTTGGCGGATTGGCTCAGGCTCAGTCGGTCGAGCATGCCGGGCACCATGCCCACCACCAGGCTGCGACGCATGGGACAGTGCTCTGCTCCTGGATGTGTGCCGCCGGGACGGTGTTCGACAGCGCAGTGGTTCCCTTTCAGGCAGAACTCAGCCTGATTTCGCTCATTACGCTTCCCCCTTCTGTGCCGCCCTCGATCGAGCTGTGCCAGACTTCTTCCAGCCGCGCCCCTCCGTCTTTCTCTCTATAGTCTTCCTTGCTCATCGGCCCGCAGTCGGGCACATTCCGTCTTTCACGCGATCCACTGAGTGGGTTGTCGGGCAGGCGGATAGGGACGATTCTTATAGCGTGGAATCAGACTGAGGAGAACTCATTCGATGGGGCACAGTCAGCCTTCATACATAGCGGTGGTGAGCAAGTGACGCTCAGCCCTGACGGACAGTATCGTCTGCAAGGATGGGCTGTGTCCGCGCTCTTTCATGGTTTTGCGCTGACCGTGGCCCTCGGGCTCATGGCACAGGTTAAATCGGTAGCGCCGAAAGAGGTGTTTCAGTGGGACGTTGCATTGGCCGAACCACAATTGATTCAAGAAACGCTTCAAGCTGACAATAAGCCAACGCTGGAGCCTGCTCAGTCGGTTCCGCGTCCGGCAGCCCCAGTCCCCAGTCAGTCTCAGATGGTTACGCAGGAAGTGCGGCCTCGTGAGGTGGCACCGGTTGTGCCGCGCGAGGTCCGCCCGGTGGCTGAGACGAGCCAGCCGATTCAACAGGCGGTGGCGGTGCAGGCGAGAACCGAGGCGGTCACGCCGGTCAGGGAACAGCAACCAGCAGAGATTCAGCAGGCCAAACAGGCCGTAGTCGAGTCGATTGCCCCAGTCGTTCAACCTGAAGCCGTGCCCCAGTCCGTGACAACTGAAGCCCCCATTCATCCGGTCGGAACACGCACTATTGAGACTGCTTCCGTGACGCGGGATTCTGACCAGCGGCCAGCCCCCGCGCCGGCAGCCGCCGCCGCGAGCGACGCAAAGCCGGCTGAATCTGTCGCGCAGGAGTCTGCCCCGCAAGTGGCGATGGCCACCCGTTCGAACCCCGCAGTCAAAGCCGACTATGGCTGGCTGGCCGAATCGTTGAGGCGGAGACTGGCTGAAATCAAACGCTATCCCAGCGCCGCGCGGCTCAATGGCTGGGAGGGCAAGGTCGTGTTGCGGGCCGTCATTCGAGCCGACGGCCACCTGTCGGAGGTGAAGGTGCATAGAAGTTCCGGCCATGAGGTGCTTGACAACGCGGCCATCGAAGCCGTCCGGCTGATCTGTCCGCTGCATATGACGAATGCGATGGGCGCTGCCGAAATCGCGATCTATGTGCCGATCGTCTATAGCCTTGGGGGTTAGTCGAGAGGAATCGCTTGAGTCGGTGCTTTGGGTGAGTGGCTGCCAAGGTGCCTGTAGCCGCGACGTGCAATTCTCCATTCGTGGATCGAAGTGAGGCGCGCCATGATTGAACGGACATTCAGAACCAAGAAACTAGCATGGATGGTCGGGATTGTGATCAGCACTGTCTCGCTCGCATCGATGGCGCTGGCTGAGCCGGATCAATCGTTGCGGTTCGGTCCGAAACTGACGACCGATCGCCCGGTCAGGGCGGTGGTCGGTCCTTCCGTCCGGATCGACGACGAGGGCCGTATCTCGCTTGCCTGGATGGAGGAGGACAAGGAGATACGCAGGGTGCTCTATGCCAGAGCTGAGAAGTCGGGAGGACCGATCGGGGCTCCGGTCACAGTGAATCAGCCGACTGAGGCGCCCTACTCGCGGCAGGAAGCGCCGGCCCTGGCCGTGGTCGGAGACGATGTGTTCCTAACCTGGGCCTTGACCCATCCGAAACTGACGCCGGACAAGCCGTTCTCGAACGAACTGAGGCTGAGCCGATCAACGGACGGCGGCAAAACGTTTCTGCCGTCCGTTCTGGTGAATGACGATGAGCAGGTCATCGGCCACAGCTTCGATTCGATTCATGTCGCTTCTGACGGCGTGGTGCATGTGGCCTGGATCGATGGGCGAGAGGGCAAGAAGGAATCCGGCACTTTCGTGACGCGCTCGACCGATCACGGCCGCACCGTCGCGAAGAATCTCAAAGTGGACGAGAACACCTGCGTCTGTTGCCGGACCTCTCTCACGACCGGACCGGACGGGACGCTGTATGTGGCCTGGCGTAAGATTCTCCCTGGCGATCTTCGAGAAACGGTGGTCGCTCGCTCCACAGACGGCGGACAGACTTTCTCGACTCCGGTGATCGTCGGACATGATCAGTGGGTGTTCCCCGGTTGTCCGCATCGGCCGGCTTCTATCGGGACGGATCGGCTCGGACGGCTCTATGTGGTCTGGTACACCGAGGGCGTCGATGAGACTCCGGCTGTGTTTCTGGCCTACTCGGACGACCGCGGGGAGACCTTCTCTCTCAAACATAAACTGAACGTCTCCAAGGGGACCTTCCCGGATCATCCGCAGATGGCGGTCGATCCGGAGGGGCGTCTCGTCATCGTCTGGGAAGAGCAATCGCCTGTCCGGCGTGAAGTCGTGATGAGCCTGTCTCTCGACCGTGGCCACACCTTCAGCATGCCGCAGAAATTGAATGAGAAGAAAGGTCAGACGCCTTCCCTCTCGATGAATGCGAAAGGGCTTGCTGCATTAGCTTGGATGGAACATGCCATGCCCGTTCATCGGATGGTCGTCCAGACCATCCAGCTACCGGCTGCGAAGGCCTTCGTGAGGCAGGAGCCATAACGTGCCTGTGTCATTGAAACAAGTTGCGATGGCAGCGCTGCTCTCTTTGCTGAGTGTCGTCCCGGTTGGTTCTGCGTTTGCCAGCGATCCCTTCGTCTCGCTCAAGATGAGCCGGTTTCCGTCCGGGAGCATGGTTGCGCCATTTGAACTCACGACGCTGGATGGCAAGGTCGTGAAGTCGAGCGAGTTGGCAGGGAAGGTCGTGCTGGTGAATTTTTGGGCCACCTGGTGCGGACCCTGCAAAGAAGAAATGCCCTCACTTGCCCGGTTGCTGAAGCAGTTGGACCCGGCACAATTTGTCCTTCTGACCGTGACGACGGATCTGCAGCGCCAGGGTATCGCCCACTTTCTGTCCCAGCTCGGAGTTAGCCTCCCGGTTCTCTTCGATGAAGATCAGGAGGTGTCACGGTCCTTCATGGTGCGCGGTCTTCCGACGACGATCGTGATCGCGCGGGATGGCGCGCTCGTCGGGCGAGCGGTCGGGCCTCGTGCCTGGGATAGTTCCGAGGCGGTGGCGGTGATGCGGCAGGTCATGGAGCGCGGGAAATGAGGAAGTGTTTCGTCCCGCTGACTTTGGCGATGGCGACGCTGTACCTGACGCTATCGGTCAGTGCGATGGCTTGTCTCTTTGCGCACGAGAGCCAGCCACGCTCAGCCCATCACCACACAGGTGGAGTGACGCATTCTTCTCTGTGCGCTTGGGCCTGCCACGCCAACTCGACTGTTGATGTACCTCCAGCTATTCCCTCGGCGCAGCCCCGGTACATTGTCGCAATGGGTGGGGCGGTCAATGTGGAACGTCCGGCACGTTTTGTATTAGACGGATTCTCATCCCGCGGTCCTCCCCTCCACTGATCCAATTCTTCTTTTCGCAAGATTCAATTTTTCAGGGAATGCCCCAGCAGGAGTCGCGTCACGACTTGGCTGGAGGCCTTCGCCCTAAACCGTGATAGCCGATTCATGACTTTGCATTGATGAGAAAGGTGCGCGACGATGATGATGCGTAAAGGGATGGTGCTGGGCTGTGTGATGCTCGTCGTTCTTGGAATGATCGAGGGAGGACAGGTCGAGGCTCAAACTCCAGATCAATCAGGAGGACAGGGAACTGCTGTTGGCGGACAACCGCTAGACCCTCTGCAGCCGACAGGCGATTCAGCTGTGCCGGAGATCGATCTGGCCGACGTGAGCATTGTGAGCCAGCGAGTTCAGAAACGACCGGAAGGGGTGACCCTGTCTACTGTCACCTCTCAGGAGATTGAGTTGCGTCCCGGTCGTCACATGAAAGAGTCCTTCGATTCGATGCCAGGGGTGATTTTGCGGCAAGCGAACGGGCCACGCGACTTTTCCCTCAGCGTTCGAGGGTCCGGGGTGAAGACGTCGTTCGCCATTCGAGATTTCATGGTGTATGAAGACGGGTTCATGCAGACCCAATCCGATGGTTTGTCCCGATTGGACATGCACGACCCCTGGTTCATGCGGAGCGTCGATATCACACGCGGGGCCTCGTCGTCGCTGTACGGGAATTATGCCCTCGGGGGGATGGTGCAGTTTCGGACCCGTCGTGGAAGCGATATCAACGGAGTGGAAACACTGTTGGCCGGAGGGTCCTATGGGTACAACAAGCAGGGCATAGCTTTCGGGCAGCACACGGACAAGCTGGATCTTTCATTCTTTGGCAGTAATGTCCGGGAAGATGGTTATGTCCGGCATAGTAACTATGAGACGCAAACAGTCAATTTTAACGCGCGGTACAGCATCGATGATCGCCAGACGCTTTACTTCAAGGCCATCAGCAACTGGCTGGACGCGAAAGTTCCCACCCGTCTCACCGAGTCGCAGCTCAATGCCAATGATCGCCAGGCGGGAGGCGCTCAGACTTCGTGCACGAGGAATGCCTATGATTCCAGTTGCGCGGACGCGAATATGCTGGGTCAGAAACGGACCGATCGTCGAACCAATGTCGGGGTCATCTATGAACGGGAGATCGACGCAAGCACCGTGCTGACGGTGCATGGGGCTTATGACGAAAAAGACATCAATCAGTACTTTTCCCAGGTCACGGACAACATCAATCAGAATTTTTATCACTACACCGATTTACGGCACAATGGCCGCATCGGGGACCTGCCGCTCAAAAGCTATGCGGGAGTCTTTTTCAACCGCATGAAACAGGACGGAGAGACCTTCCAGAATATGGCCGACGGTATCGGCACCAAGGGGCTCAAGATTCAGGATAATCAAGGATGGATCCAAAACCTGGGGATCCGTTTTCGTGAAGAGCTGGAATTTGTGCCCAAATGGACCTTGGCCGCAGGGCTGGGGTATGAACGGTCGCATCTGAATGTCCATGCCGTCGTGCTCAATAGCGGCAGTAGTAACTCCAATCAAGCCGTGACGCGCGATTTTGACAATTGGGCTCCTGAGATGTCGCTGACCTGGAAGCCGGCGGAAGGCTATCGGCATTGGATTCGCGCCTCAACGGGCTACGCCATCCCACAGATCTCTCAACTCACGAGAAATCCCACCACGGGACTTCCTGGGGAAAACTTCCAGCTGAAGCCCCAAAAGAATTACAACATGGAAATCGGGACTGCGTCACAGTTGAGTAGGACGCTGTCCGTCGAATTGGTGGGGTTCTGGGTCTTCGTTCACAACGAGTTCATCAGCCAGTCGATTGGCACCACAAGCAATACGGCGACCGTCAATGCCGATCTGTCGCAATATCGAGGAGTGGAGCTGGCCTATGATTGGCGGCCCATCGAGGCCTGGCGGTTCGCCGGGGCCTATACCCATACCATTGCTAACTACGTCAATTTCCAGGATGTATCGGCTAGTGTTCCCACGTCACGGGGTGGCAAGAAGGTGCCGAATGTGCCGGTCGATTACCTGAATGCCAAAGTCGAATATGACCAAGTGGCCTATGGGCATAAGCCTGCTGGGTGGGGCGCGTGGATACAAGGGAGTTGGATGAACAGCTACCTGCTGAATAATGCCAACACGATCGGCATTCCGGCCTATCTCATCGGGAATGCGAATATTCATTATGAGCAGCCCTTGGCCAATAATGCCTGGTTCCGCTTCGCGAAGATGTATGTCGAGGTGAATAACATTGCTGATACGAAATATGCGGCGTCAGGTCAGGTGACGTCGGCAAATAGTATGGTTTCCACCGGCACCCAAGCAACGCAGCTCTACTTCGCCGGCTATGGGCGATCCGCCTATGCCGGAGTCACGTTAGGGTTTTAATGATTGTTTTGCGGGAGGGGGCGCGAGCCCCCTCCCGTTGAAGGGGAGTCAACCATGGAGAAGACACTATTGCGGGTTCATGAGGCGGCTGAGGACAGACTGGCTGAAAGACAGAGGATGGACTTATGGAGTTTTTGAAGGAACTCGTCGAGTACGGTGTTATCGGGCTTTTGTTGGGTTTGAGCTTTTGGGCCATCGGGGTGGCAGTGGAACGTTGGCTGTTCTACCGGCGGGTGGACGTGCGGCAGTTTCCCACGCTGGATCTCTGCGAGATCGCGTTGACCCAGCGGCTGGTGGTGATCGGCACCGTCGCGGCCAATGCGCCCTATATCGGTTTGCTTGGGACGGTCCTCGGCATCATGCTGACATTTCACACCATGGGCACGTCCGGTGCGTTGGCGGTGACGTCGATCATGATCGGCCTGAGCCTCGCGCTCAAGGCCACCGCGGCGGGGCTGCTGGTCGCGATTCCATGTGTGGTCATGAACAACGTCCTCCGTCGTCGCGTCAGCGAACTGCTCGCCCTATACAAGGTACAGCATGGATCGTGAACTGAACCAGATCAACGTCATCCCCCTGGTTGATGTCATGTTGGTGCTCCTGGTCATCGTGCTGACCACCGCCACTTTCGTCACGACAGGCCAGATTCCGGTCGATCTGGCTAAAGCCGCGGCAGCCGGGGACCGGCAGGACCGCCCGGTCATCATTACTGTCACGGCGGAGGGTGGGTTGTTTTTCAACGACCAGTCTGTCACCGATGAGCAACTTGACGCCACGCTTCTCACTCTTCCTCGCGAATCGCTGGTTCTGGTTCGCGCCGACAAAGCCACGCGGCTTGAGCGGTTTGTCACCCTCGTCGATCGTGTCCGCGGCCTCGGCTTTCGCCATGTCAGCCTGGCGGTCATCCGCATGTGACCCCGATCATTCACGAATGGAGACTCGACGGACTTGCGAGCAAGATTCCCACCGACCTCAGAGGTCGCGACAGCTCGTCCCACTGTGAGTCTTGTAACATCCGTGAGCAGGCGTCAGTAGACAGGCTGGCGACTGACGCGTATGGAAGTGATAACGTGGAGAGCGTGATAAGACGTTCTCGCGCGCCTCTGCCGGTTTCCTTCGTTCTTGTCGGACGAGCTATACCTTTGGCGTAACCAAGTTCTTCCAGCTTGGCGGGAAGGCCTGACGTCCGGTTCTTCTTATCGCAGTGGCGGGACGGAGGCTCAGGTGACCTTGGGGCTCCGTCCCGCTCGTTGATTTCGTTCCTGGCCCCCCGTATAGTTGCCGCATCGTCTTGTGTTGACCAGGAGCGCGACATTGATGTCTCTTGCCCGATACCGCCTCCTCATTCTCTTTGGAATCTGTTTCTGGGGTTGCCTGATCGCCGGGCAGGCTCACGCCTCTTCTCTTAGCGATTCCAATAAACGCCCGGTCGAACGGGCAGCGGAGCTGTTCAAGGCCGGCGATGCCGATGGCGCGATTGCCCTGTTGAATAAGGCCGTAGAGCTCAATCCTTCCAATGCCGAGACTTACCATCTCCTCGGGCGGGTGTATTTCCACGGCAAGAAAAAACCGCACGAGGCCACCGACGCCTTGTTGCATGCGCTCAAGCTGAAGCCTGTCTATCCCGAAGCGTTGAACGATCTGGCGGAAGTGTATCTGGCGCAAGGGAAGTCTGC
>CAMDPZ010000011.1 GCA_945905765.1 Nitrospira lenta | reverse complement strand
CTCTCGGACGAGGAGGTCAATCGCGCGTTCGAGCGGTTCAAGAAGCTGGCCGATCAGAAGAAAGAGATCTACGAAGAGGACCTCGAAGTCATTGTCTCCGAAGAACTGGCCAAAATGGCCGATCGGATCACCTTGAAGTCGTTCCATGTGGCCAGCGGGACGGATCAGGTGCCGACCGCCACGGTCGAACTCGAGTTCGACGGACGGACCGTCACGCAGACTGGAACCGGCGACGGGCCGGTGGATGCCATTTATCGGACGATTGCCGCCATCACGCAGACGAAGAGCACGCTCCTCATGTATGCCGTCAAGGCGATCACGGGAGGGACTGATGCGCAAGGCGAAGTCTCGGTCCGGGTGCAGGAAGAGGGCCGCACCGTGTCAGGCCATGGGGCGGATACGGATATCATTATGGCTTCGGCGCGGGCCTATCTGAATGCACTGAATAAGCTCTCCTATTTGGCGGGAAAGCAGGCGCAGGGCGAGCAGAAGGTGAACTTGATTTAGCGAAAGTGGCCACGGTAGAGTCACCGGCTCCAGCCTTGGGGCGGGAACATCTTGTTGGCTGGGAGGCGCTCTGTGGTGCATGTCACCCTGGCAGATCGGCCGGAGTTTCTGGCCGGAGACCATACAGTCCTGCGAGAGCTGCTGCATCCGGCCAAACAACCGCTCGCGCTCGGCTATAGTCTGGCGCAGGGGACCTTGGCCCCCGGCGCCCGCTCGAAATGGCATAGGCTGACATCTTCAGAGGTCTATTACATTATTGCCGGATCTGGACGATTGATTGTGGATGACTCGGTTGTCTCGGTGGGACCTGGCTCCGTCGTCTATGTGCCTCCCGGAGGCAAGCAGTCTCTGGAAAATAGCGGATCCACTGCCATCGAGTTCCTTTGTTTGGTCGATCCAGCTTGGCGGCTGGAGGATGAGGAAGTCCTGGAGTAGAGGTCCCTGCGGTCATCACTTACAACGAGGGAGAGTGGTCTGTGAAGGCGAAGATTGCCGTACTAGCTGGTGATGGAGTGGGTCGGGAGATCGTGCCTGAAGCGGTGAAAGTATTGAAGGCTGTCGCCGAGAAGTTCCAGCACCAGTTCGAGTTCGTCTCCGGCGATGTCGGAGGCCAGGCCCTCGACAAAGTGGGGGTGCCGCTTCCTCAGGAGACCTTGACCCTAGCCAAGCAGAGCGATGCCGTGCTGCTCGGCGCGGTCGGCGGTCCCAAGTGGGAGGGGTTGGAATATAGCTTGCGTCCGGAGCGAGCCTTGTTGGGATTGCGCGAGCATCTGGGCCTCTACGCGAATTTACGCCCGGCAAAGTTATACCCGATGTTGGCTGATGCCTCCACGTTGAAGCGCGAAGTGATCGAAGGGATCGACATCCTCGTTATTCGTGAATTGACCGGCGGTATCTATTTCGGGAAACCCAAAGGGATCGAGAAGCTGCCGAACGGGAGCGAGCGAGGGTTCAATACCGAGGTCTATACCACGGAAGAAATCCAACGGATTGCGAAAGTGGCGTTCGAAGCGGCCAGAAAGCGCCGGAA
This sequence comes from Nitrospira lenta, assembly GCA_945905765.1. Lineage (GTDB taxonomy): Bacteria > Nitrospirota > Nitrospiria > Nitrospirales > Nitrospiraceae > Palsa-1315. The sequence goes on along the minus strand of CAMDPZ010000011.1, from coordinate 42,867 downwards.
GAAGGTGATGTCCGTCGACAAGGCGAACGTGCTGGAATCATCCGAGCTCTGGCGCCGTGTGGTTATCGAGACCCATAAAGATTATCAGGATGTGGAATTGAGCCATATCTATGTCGACAATGCGGCGATGCAGCTCGTGCGCAATCCGAAGCAGTTCGATGTGATGCTGTGCAATAATATCTTCGGCGACATTCTGAGCGATGAAGCGGCGATGTTGACCGGCTCCATCGGCATGTTGCCGTCTGCCAGCATCGGGTCGCAGGTCGGACTGTTCGAGCCGATTCACGGCAGCGCGCCGGACATTGCCGGGAAGAATGTGGCGAACCCCATTGCGACGATCGCTTCGGCCGCCATGCTGTTGTCCTATGCGTTCAAGTTGGATAAGGAAGCGGAAGCCATCGAGCAGGCGATCGTGAAGACCCTCGAGCTCGGTTATCGCACGAAAGATATTCATAGCCCAGGGACTCGCCTCGTCGGTACGACGGAAATGGGCGAGGCCATTCTGAGAAATCTGAACTAGCTAGGCCTGTCGACGTTGATGAGTACGAACCTCACAGCAGTTGAGATCAAGACCCTGGCTGGCACCGGAGATCCAGGCTGGTCTGGTGACGGAGGGGCGGCTTTGGCTGCCTGCCTGAACGAGCCGAAGAGCCTCACTCTCGATGCAGAGGGTAACCTGTTCATCGCCGACTCGGAGAACCACGTCGTTCGGAAAATCGACCGGAAGACCAACTGCATCAGCACGGTCGCGGGCTTCATTCAGGGGGCTGAGCCAGTCGCAGCGCCAGTTGCGCCAACCCCCGTGACGGATGGAGTGGAGGACGACCCATTTGCGGAAAGCGACTCGGTCGCATCACATGCCTTCACGCAACAGACTGACTTGAGCGGGACCGTTCGATATGTGGTGGCAGGGACCGCGCCGGCTAAACGGTTTAGCGGCGATGGCGGCCCTGCCGATCACGCATTGTTGAATTTTCCGACTGCGGTGGCGGTCGACCGGGCCGGGCATCTTTACATTGCGGACACGTTGAACCATCGGGTGAGGCGGGTGGATGCGAAGACAGGGGTGATCACGACCGTCGCAGGCCTGGGGTTGCCTCGCTATTCCGGTGACGGAGGCTTGGCGGTCGAGGCTGGGTTGAATGAGCCAGCTGCCCTGGTGGTGAGTGACGGAGGCGTCCTCTATATTGCCGACCAGAGCAACAACCGCGTGCGGGCGGTGGATTTGGCCACCGGGATGATTCGCACGGTCGCAGGAACAGGCACGGCTGCGTATAATGGAGATGGCATGGCTGCGACGGAAACCGGCTTGGCCGGTCCCGGCGGATTGGCTCTCGCGTTAGACGGCACCCTGTTCATCGCCGATAGCTTTAGCGGGAGGATTCGGGCTGTCGATTCCGTCACGGGTTTCATCAGGACGGTGGTGGGCGGCGGCGGTGAATATCGGTATCAAGGGCCGGATGAACCGCCCGGCAACAGTCTCTCCAGGCCATCTGGCATCACGTTGGATGGGGAGGGGAATATCTTTTTCACCGACTCGGATAATCATTTGGTGCGGCGATGGGATCGGACCACCAAGCTGATTGAGCGTATCGCCGGTGTCGGTGCGGCCAGTTACGGGGGCGACGGGGGAGCGGCCCGCGACGCCAGTTTGAGTTATCCATTTGGAATCGTGATGGATCGATCCGGGCATCTGCTCGTGGCCGATACCTTCAATCATCGAATTCGCGAGATCTCGCTGTAGGTAGGATCAAGGCTTATGTTGAAAAAGAAAACAGGCTATGTCGTGGCGATCGTCGGTGCGACCGGGGCAGTCGGGACTGAAATGATCGAAGTGCTTGAGGAACGAAAGTTCCCCGTGTCACGTCTGGTCCCCCTCGCCTCCAGCCGTTCCGCCGGCGGGATGGTGACCTTCGACGGAAACGAGGTGCCGATCGAGGTCTTGACGAAGGACTCGTTTGCCGGCGTGGATATCGCGCTCTTTTCCGCCGGGGCGGATCTCAGTCGGGAGTTTTCGCCGATCGCAGTGAAGGCCGGGGCTGTGGTGATCGATAATAGCGCCGCCTGGCGGATGACCCCGGAAGTGCCGCTCGTGGTGCCGGAAGTGAATGCGCACGACATCCAACGGCATAAGGGCATCATCGCCAACCCGAACTGCTCCACGATTCAAATGGTCGTGGCGCTGAAACCGCTGCATGATAAGGCGAGGATCAAGCGGGTTGTCGTCACGACCTTTCAGTCCGTGTCCGGCACGGGGAAAGACGCCATGGATGAGTTGATGGCGCAGTGCCAGGACTTGCTCAGCTTCAAGCAGCCAGATCCCAAGGTCTATCCCTATCAAATCGCTTTCAACTGTTTGCCGCAGATCGATGATTTTCTTCCGTCCGGTTATACGAAGGAAGAGATGAAGATGGTCGATGAGACCAGAAAGATCATGGGCGACCAGTCGATCCATGTGACGGCGACGACGGTGCGGGTCCCGGTCTATGTCGGCCATTCGGAAGCCATCAATATCGAGACGGAGCGGAAGCTCACGGTCAACGAGGCCCGCGCGATTCTCTCGACCGCGCCAGGCGTGCTGCTCTATGACGATCCGGCACATAAGATCTATCCGATGCCGCTGGAGGTTGCGGGGAAGGACGAGGTCTACGTCGGCCGTATTCGTGAAGACGAGTCGATTTCGAACGGCCTCAATCTCTGGGTGGTGGCGGATAATTTACGCAAAGGGGCCGCGCTCAATGCGGTGCAAATCGCAGAACATTTGATCAAAGGCTGATGGCTGAGTGGGGGAGTCTCGGCAAAGTTTTCATCGGCATCGGGCTCTGCATAGCCCTGGTCGGTCTGTTGTTGCTGATGGCAGATCGCGTTCCCGGAGTGGGGCATCTCCTGGGCTGGCTCGGTAAGCTGCCAGGCGACATCTCCATTCGGCGGGACAACTTCAGTTTCTCATTTCCCCTTGCCACCAGCCTGCTCCTCAGTATCATCTTCAGTCTGGTATTCTATTGCATCACATGGATCTTTCGCCGATGACACAACGGGGGACAGGACTATGCCGCGCCATGATTATGGCAGGGGCCTGTCTGCTCAGCGTGGTTTCCGGAGCCGAGGCGGCGCAGTCGATCCGGGTCATGCTCTCGGCCGATGTGGCACAGCTCAATGTCCGCGCCGACCGTTCCCTCTGGGTGACGGATGCAAAGGGCCGTGGGCAGACGTTACGCGCATCGGTTCATGTGTCAGCGGAGGGAACGGGGTTTGTGCTGAATGGCGTCTTCATGCCGACGGATCGGCTGACGTTGGGCGGCGGAGAGAGCGGTCTTACGCTGACCTTCCCACGGCCTGCCAAGAAGCCCAATGGGGCGGCGGTGCTATCGGGCGACTTCGGCACGGAGATTTCGGTGAGCGGCCTCGTATCTCTTGTGCGAAAGGGGAAGGGGTTTCTCGTCATCAATCGGGTGGATTTTGAAGAGTACATCAAGGGGGTAGTTCCCGCCGAGGTCAGCTCGACGTGGCACCCGGAGATGTTGAAAACGCAGGCGGTTGCAGCCAGGACCTATGCGCTCTATCAGCAGATGCTGAGCGGGAAGCGCGAGTACGATGTGGCAGCTACGGTGCAGGACCAAGTCTATCGCGGGAAGCAGGGGATCGATGCCGGGATCCTGCGCGCGGTTGAAGAGACCAGGGGCCTGGTCGTGACCTATCAGGATGCGCCGATCTATGCCGCCTTCTCCTCGACCGCCGCGGGGTTGACGGAGGATGCCATGAATGTGTGGTCGAAGGAATATCCCTATCTTAAGGGGGTGGAGTGCCCCTTCGATCTTGCGTCGCCCAATTACCAATGGAAGTCCTCGTTCAGAGTCGATACCCTTGAACTGAATTTGCGGCAGCAGGGCTTCTCTGTGGGGAGGATCACCACGATGGCGCCCATCTCGTTCAGCCGTGGGGGGCGAGTCGCGAAGCTGCGCATTCTCCATTCCGGTGGCGAATTGATCCTTCGCGGAGAAGAACTGCGGAAAGCGGTCGGGTATACCATCATCCCCAGCACGCAGTTTGCCATTGAATCCATGGGCCGCGACGTGGTGCTGTCCGGCTATGGGGCGGGGCATGCCGTCGGGATGTGCCAGTGGGGCGCCAAGGAACTGGCCGAGCTGGGCTATCACTTCTCGACGATCCTTCAGTATTATTATCCCGGCACCGAAGTGCAAAATATGACGCTGGTCAAACTTCCGATTCCCCCTTCTTCCTGATGCAGCTCTCCGAATTCGACTTTCCATTCGATGCCTCGCTGATCGCTGCGCAGCCGAGCATTCCGCGTGACCAGGCCAGGCTGCTGGTGCTGCAGCCTCTCGACCGTTCGCTGGCCCATCGCCGGATCGACGCGCTGCCGGATCTGTTGGAGCCAGGCGATCTTCTCGTGGTCAACAATACCAAGGTGGTGGCTGCGCGCGTGGCAGGGCGAAAACGTCCGTCCGGCGCGGAGGTCGAGATCCTTTTTGTGAAGGATCTGGGCGAGGCAGTCTGGGAAGTGTTGCTCAAGGGCACGTTCCGCCCTGGCCAGGTGATTGAGATCGGGCCGGATGCTTCCGCGGTAGTGGTCGAGCGTGGCGCGGACGGAACGAAGGTTCGGGTGGAGAGTCCGATTCCTTGGTCTGAATGGTTGCGGCAACATGGCCGGATGCCACTGCCTCCCTACTTGAAACGGGCGCCGACCGATCAAGATCGCGAGTGGTATCAAACTCTTTTTGCGCAACATGAAGGGGCGATTGCGGCGCCGACCGCCGGACTCCATTTCACGCCGGATTTGTTGGCGCGGCTGCAACAGCGAGGGATCGGTCTCACGACCGTCACGCTCCATGTGGGGATCGGGACCTTCAAACAGGTGACGTCCGAGCAGATCGAAGACCATCGGATGGGTGCTGAATGGATCGAGGTCGGAGCAGAGGCGGTGCGTGCCATGGAGCAGGCGCGCGCAGCGGGGGGCAGAGTCGTTGCGGTCGGAACGACGGTCGTCCGTGCGCTTGAAACGGCGGCTCGTGCGGAGGGCCGGATCAGGCCTTACCAGGGAGAGACGGATATCTTCATGACGCCGGGATTTTCGTTTCGGGCGATCGACGCCCTGCTCACGAACTTTCACTTGCCCAGGACGACGTTGCTGATGCTGGTTTCCGCATTAGCCGGGACGGAGTTTCTGCGAGAAGCCTATGCAGAGGCGGTTCGCGAGCGGTACCGTTTTTACAGTTATGGCGATGCGATGTTGATTCTCTGAGGCAACAGTCGGAACGTCGTCAGGTCTTCAAGTCAGAAAGTCAGGAGTGATCGTCTGAGACTTTAGGACTTGATGACGTTATGACTCGCTGGCTTCTGACGAGGGCTTAGAGCAGTTCGCGGTGAATCGTGATCGGGAGCGAGGTCTTGAGAGATTCCGTATAGGCCTGCAGCGCTCGTTGCTGCTTTTGGAAGAGGACGTCCTGGATGGCGCGGTCCTTGGCTGCGGCGGTCTTGGCCGGATCCGATTCCGTCTGCCGCAGGGTAAGGGTCTGGGCCTCGGCAATTTCGGCAGGGGTGAGAGCCACGGCGTCCCGGATGATCATCCGGGCCTTATTGCTGAGCACTTCTTTCGCTTCCATCGCTTCGAACAGCGCCGGCGTCAAATGGTTCGCGGCTAGGAGCCGCTGGTAGACTTCCGGATCGAAGGTGCCGTTCTTTTGGAAGTCCGGGATCTGCATGATGACGTCGCGCAGGTCGTCGTCTGCCACGGTGAGGCCCATGTTTTTTGCTGCGATCAGCCAGGTTCGATTGTCGATCAGCTGCTCGACCACAAATTGCTTGATCGTTTCGTCTTTGAAATCTCCGGGGACTTTGTCTTTGTAGAAGCGATAGGTATTTTCGTAGGCGCGCCGAAACTCATCGTGGGATACGGTGAGATCGCCGACGGAAGCGACGACGGTGCCGGTCTGCTCGCCGAATCCCCACCAGCCCATGGTGATGACGAAGGCGAGGGCGATGAGCCCCATGATGGACTTGAGGAGCCAGGGATAGTTATGGGACGCGTCGCGCATCAATTTGATCATGACCACTCCTCAGAAAATTCGTAGAGGCGGATTGTACTCAGGGATCTTGTGCAAAGGCAAGAGACGACCGTTTCGTCATACTGTGTTCGGGATCCGGTTGCGGGCCTGTTCTAGTAGGTGTGAAATCGCGCCGCCTTGTCGCTTTGCTGAAGAATGGTCTTTGTTTGTGCTGGATAGTTTGATTTGTTATAGTTTGTTATTGATTGCGAGGAGCGCGCTTGGCGGAGGAGGTTAGAGGGGTTCATTCAATTGGTGCCGGGATCTATCCCAAGGCGCAGGTCTTGAACCGCGGTATCGCCAAGTTGATCGATCTGTTCATTGTGGCGGCAGCCGGTCAAGTGATCGTGCCGGTAGGTTTCCTCGCAGGATTAGCGTATATACTGATTGCTGATGGGTTTGCCGGGGGGCGGAGTATCGGTAAGCGATTGATCGGCCTCCAGACGGTGCTTCCGGACCGGCATGAGGCCGCAGGGTTTCGGGAATCCATCATTCGCAATATGCCTTTTGCTGTCGCGCAGTTAGCCTTCGCCGTCCCCTATGTGGGATGGATTCTGTCGGTGGCAATTATTGCGTTCGAAGCGATCTTGATTCTTGGGAATGAACAGGGGCGGCGTCTTGGTGACGAGGTGGCTGGCACTCAAGTGTTGGATGTGGGGCGATTGGCGTTGCCCGACTGAGCGCGTCGTCGGAGTCTGAGGGGAAGGGAGAGCAATCGTGGGTTTTGCGAGCGATATCTTCGGATGGTTCTCAAACGATCTGGCCATTGACCTAGGGACGGCATCGACCCTCGTCTATGTCCATGGAAAAGGGATCGTGTTGAACGAACCCTCGGTCGTGGCGGTTGAGAAGAAGACCGAACGAGTGCTCGCGGTCGGCACCGAGGCGAAGCGCATGTTGGGCCGTACTCCGGGCAACATCATCGCGGTGCGACCCATGAAAGAAGGCGTGATCGCAGACTTCGAAATGGCCGAACAAATGCTGAAGCGGTTCATTCAGAAGGCGCACAACCGCAGCGCGTTCGTGCGTCCGCGCATCATTATCGGTGTGCCCTCGCGTATTACGCAGGTGGAGCAGCGGGCGGTGCGAGACTCGGCGGAGCTGGCTGGCGCGCGTGAAGTCTATTTGATCGAAGAACCGGTGGCTGCCGCCATTGGCGCCGGGCTCCCGATCACCGAGCCTTCCGGCAACATGGTCGTCGATATCGGCGGCGGCACGACCGATATCGCCGTCATTTCGCTCGGCGGCATCGTCTATAGCGAATCCGTCAAGGTGGCGGGCGATCGCATGGACGACGCGATCATGAATTATATTAAGAAGAAGTATAACCTCCTCATCGGTGAACATATGGCGGAACGGATCAAATTTGAAATCGGATCCGCCTATCCCTTTGAGGAACGCAAGACCATGATGATCAAGGGGCGCGATTTGATTTCCGGCATTCCCCGCACGTTGGTGGTGGATGACGCGGAAATCAGGGAAGCGCTGCAGGAACCGATCGGGACGATCGTGAACGCGATTAAAGTGGCCCTGGAGAACACCCCGCCGGAGTTGGCGGGAGATATTATCGACCGTGGCATCGTGCTGACGGGCGGCGGATCTTTGCTGAAGGGCATGGATACCCGCTTCCGTGAGGAGACGAATCTGCCGATCATCACCGTGGACGATCCCTTGACCTCCGTGGTCTTGGGGGTCGGGAAAATCCTCGATGAGTTGGATCTGCTGGCCAAGGTGTCGGTCATGTCCCAGGCCAACACGTACCGATAAGGTTCCATCCCTAACTTCCTTATGTGGATGGCTAACTCTCGTTCTTCTTCCGGTGCCAGACGGCTGGCGTTCGCCTGCTTCGCACTTCTGCTGGCGGCTCTTTTCCTGTTCCCCGGTCAAATCCAAGGACTCTTGCAGTATCTCGGCGGGCCAGTCGGGCGCGTCGCGAGTATTCCGCTCGAAGTGATTGCGTCCATCGATACGGGGATTGCCAATCGCTGGCAGCAGTACGTGGTTTTGCAAGGCGTCTGGGAAGAGAACCAGCAACTCCGGAAAGACATCGAATGGTTGCGCGGACAAAACAGCCAGTTGCGTGAGCTGGCTGCCGCGACTGAGCGACTGACGGCCTTGCTGCAATTTAAGGAACAGGCGCTCCCCACGATGGTTGCCGCCCGGGTCATCGGACGCGACACGACTAACCGGTATCAAGCCCTCATCCTCAATAAGGGCGAGAGCGACGGGATCAAGCCGGACATGGGCGTGATTACGCCTGCCGGTGTCGTCGGGCGCATCGTGAAAACGACCGGGGCCTCCTCAGTGGTGCTCTTGGTGACGGACCCGAATAACGCGATCGCCGGTCTCATTCAGCGGACGAGAGACGAAGGGATTGTGGAGGGCACCCAGCAGGGGCAGGCCCAGCTGAAATATCTTCCGTTGCTGTCGACGCTTCGAGACGGCGATCGGGTTGTGACGTCGGGCCTCATCGGCGACTTCCCACGGGGGCTCGCGATCGGCACGATTACGCATATCGATAAGCAAGAAGGCGCCCTGTTCCAGTCTGCCGAGCTGATGCCGGAAGTCGATGTCGGTCGCGTGGAAGAAGTATTGGTGATTCAGGCGTCGTACGGACAGTCCACGAAGGCTGCGGGAGGAGTGGATCTGCCTGGGAAGCCGTAATTATGAAACTTCTCCTCTGTCTGATTCTTGTGCTGCTGCTCGTCCCTGTTCAGGCGACGCTGTTGCCACATCTAAGCGTCTGGAATATTAAGCCGGATTTAGGGCTGGTGGCTGCCGCGTTTGTCGGGCTGTTTGCCGGTGAAATGGAAGGCCTGCTCGTGGGGCTTGCGATCGGCTGGGTGTTGAATCTGTTCTCTGCCGGCGAACTGGGGCTTAGTCTCCTGACGAACGGCGGCGTGGGGCTCTTGGCGGGATTCTTGGGACGGCAGGTATCGCAAGTGACATCGATCTCAGTGGGTGTGGGATTGCTGGCGGCGTCCCTGGCGAGCGGATTGCTCGCCGCGGCAACCTCCAAGAATATTGATCTCGCGCAGGTCTGGCAGATGGTGGGGGCGATCGTCCTGCCGCAAGCCTGTTTTGACGGGCTGGTCGGAGCAGGGTTTTATTGGCTGCTCTCGCAACGGTTTCAGGTGGCCCGCCTGAGGACCGAATAACGGTCTCGGTGATGGGCTCGGTGGAATAATAGTGACTGTGAGTCATGGCAACAGCTGGTCTACACGATTCTGAACTCGGTGAGCTCCAACGCAGGCTGGTCATTCTGCGCGTGGGGCTGTTGCTCGTCGTGGCCCTCTTGGGGTTGCGACTCTGGCACTTGCAGATTCGTGAGGGGCCCTACTACCGCGATCTCTCCGAGAACAATCGCACCCGCTCAGTCATCATGGAGCCGGCGCGAGGGCTGATCTATGACCGCAACGGGGTGTTGCTGGCAAACAATGTTCCCAGCTTTACGCTCTATGTGTCGCTCGAGGACGTCAAGGATCGCAATGTGCTCATCGAGCAGCTGACCAACCTATTGGGGCTGGATCCTGTATTTGTCCGGAAGAAGATCATGGCGAAGGGCAGCAAGCAGCTGCCGCGCAAGGTGAAGGATCGTTTAAGCCTCCGTGAAGCGACGTTAATTGAATCCCATCGTTTAGATATGCCCGGGGTCATGGTGCAAGTCGAATCCCAGAGGAATTATCCCGGTGGTGTGACGGCGTCGCATCTGTTGGGCTACGTCGGGGAAGTCTCGCCGGAGCAGTTGGAGCGACCGGAGTTTTCAGACCTGCATCAAGGCAGCATTGTCGGCCAATATGGCGTGGAGAAGTTCTTTGACCGGTTCGTGCGGGGGCAGGCAGGGCAGAAAAGTATTGAAGTCGACGCGGTGGGCCACGAGAAACGCACGGTGGTCGTGGAGCAGCCTCATGCCGGAGATAATTTATATCTGACGATCGACGTGCGGTTGCAAAAGGTGGCAGAAAACCTGTTGGGGGATGAATCGGGCGCGATCGTTGCGCTGGACCCCAGGACGGGCGACGTGCTGGCTATGGCGAGCCGGCCAGGCTTTGATCCGAACATCCTTTCGCGGGAACTTACCCCGAAGCAATGGGCCGAGATCGTCCAAAACGAGGGACGTCCGTTGAACAATCGCGCCTCGCAAGGCCAGTATCCGCCCGGTTCGGTCTTCAAAGTGATGATGGCCGCTGCCGCGCTGGAGACCAATACGGTGACGCCTGCGACCACCATCCACTGCAATGGAGGCTATCAATTCGGTCGCCGCCTGTACCATGACTGGAAGGCCGGCGGGCATGGATCGGTGGATCTCCGGCGCGCGCTGGTGCAATCCTGTGACGTATATTTTTATACGGTCGGGCAGCGGATGGGCATCGAGACGATGGCCTCCTTTGCCCATCAGTTCGGGTTGGGGGAGGAAACGGAGATCGAGCTGCCGTCTGAACGGATCGGGATCATCCCTTCCGCAGCCTGGAAACTGAAGGCCAAGAATGAACCCTGGTTGCCAGGTGAAACGATTTCGGCTTCGATCGGACAGGGTTATGTGAATGTGACTCCGCTGCAGATGGCGAGTCTGATCGGCACAGTGGCCAATGACGGTGTAACCTTCCGTCCGCGGTTGGTCCAGGCGGTGATGGACCGAGCGACCGGAGAGCTGCAGGCGCGGCCGACAGTTCCGAAGCGCACGTTGAAGCTGAGGCCTGAGATCTTGCCGTTGATTAAAGAGGCGCTGGCCGGGGTGGTGAAAGAGGGGACTGCCACGCGGGCGAAGTCGGCGTTGATCACGATTGCCGGGAAGACCGGTACGGCTCAGACGACGGCCCTGGGGAAAGACAAAAAGGCCGAGAAGGATATTCCGAAGAAGTTTCGTGACCATGCCTGGTTTGTGGCCTTCGCGCCGGTCGACGCGCCGACCATTGCCGTCGCGGTGCTGGGGGAACATATGGGCCATGGAGGGTCCGCCGCGGCGCCTCTCGCGAAAGAATTGATCGAGACCTATGTGAAGCTGATGCCGCCCCTTTCTGCCAGCGCTACGAATGGCATGGTTGCGCGGGACGGTGATGCCGGAGGCCAGGGCCCACGATGATCGACCGGGTAATCAATAGCCGAGGCTTCGATAGTTTCGATCTCCGCTTTATCGGACTGATCGTGGCTATCCTGGGGATCGGCGTGTTGTCGATTTATAGCGTGACGCATGACCAGGATACAGCGTTCCCCTTTTATGCCAAACAGGTTGTCTGGATTCTGCTCGGCGCGGTCGCGTTCCTGGTCATGTGGCTCTCGGACTATCATCGAATCGCCCGGTTAGCGTATCCTGCCTATGCCATTATCCTTGTCCTTTTGGCGGTTGTGCTGTTTGAAGGCAAGAGCAGCCGGGGGGCGCAACGGTGGATTCCCATGGGACCCTTTGCGTTTCAGCCATCGGAGTTTGCCAAGTTAGTCCTTATCCTGACTTTGGCGCATTACTATTCAAAGGCGCCAAGGGTCGGATGGCTCCAGCGGGTGGTGTTGCCGGGGCTTTTGGTCTTTCCCGGGCTGCTCCTGATCCTGAAACAGCCGGATCTCGGGAGCGGGCTGAGCTTTTTGGCGGTCTATGCGGCGATGTTGCTAATGGTGGGGATGCGGTCGAAGGCCCTGGGCGTGATCCTCTTGTTTTCGCTGATGTTGTTCCCCTTCGCCTGGGAGGCGATGTGGGGGTCATTGCATGATTATCAGCGGCAGCGCATTATGGCCTTTGTCGATCCAACGTATGATACGGGCGGTAAGGGATACCATGCGCTTCAATCCAGGATTGCCATCGGCGCGGGAGAACTGACGGGGAAGGGACTCTACGGAGGGACCCAGAGCCAATTGAAGTTTTTGCCCGAAGGGCACACAGACTTTGTTTTTTCGGTCTTTGCCGAGGAGTGGGGATTTCTGGGAGTATTGGCGCTGTTGTTGTTGTTTGTGGCCTTGATCTGGCTGTCGTTGGAAATTGTGTCGCGCGCGAAGGACCGGCTCGGGGCGCTGCTGGCGGTCGGCATTACCTGCATGTTGAGTTTTTGCATCGTGGTCAATATCGGGATGACGGCGGGCATGTTTCCCATCGTAGGGATTCCTCTTCCGCTCATGAGTTACGGAGGGAGCGCGACGGTGATGACGCTGGCGTCGCTCGGTCTGCTCTTGAATGTCAAACGTCGTCGATTGAGCTTTCTTTAGTGAATAGGTGATTGCGCGGTTTCGAATGAATCGGGATCGAGGTACAGGGGTCTATGTATGGTGGAAACCGTCGGTCGACGAGGTGTTGAGTGGAGGCCGGAACCTGGGAATTCCCCGCGTTCGTCCTCCCCATCGGTTCGACGGTTCTCCTGAACGGAAGGAGTCGGTATGGGAGTAGAAATTGCCATTACAGTCGCACGCGAGGAAACTCGCGTCGCGGTCTTGGACGGCGGAGTCGTGACGGATCTCTTCGGGGATCGGGCGAAGCACAAAGACTTCGTCGGGAATATTTATAAGGGGAAAGTGGCGAAGGTGTTGCCTGGCATGCAGGCGGCCTTTGTGGATATCGGCCTCGAGAAAGCGGCCTTCATGCACGTCTCGGATTTGTCGCTGGACGCCGAGCCTGGCGACACCCTCGTCGATGTGGATGAGGATGACAAGGATGCCGATAAAGACGGGGACATGGTGGGGCCCAGGCGCCAAAGCTCCAAGCCGATCGAACAGCTGCTGACCGAAGGGCAGGAGCTGATGGTCCAGATTTCCAAGGGGCCGATCGGGACGAAGGGCTCGCGGGTCACGACCTATGTGTCGCTCCCTGGCCGGTATCTCGTGTTCATGCCCAACGTGGAGCACATCGGCGTGTCCCGCCGCATCGCCCGTGACGAGGAGCGGGCCAGGCTCAAGGACATCATGAAGCGGGTGCGGCATCCAGGCTGCGGTTACATCGTCCGCACGGTCAGCGAGGGGGTCAAGGAAGACGAGTTGCGATCCGACGTCGATTTTCTGCATGTGCTCTGGCAGGACATCCTGGCGAAGCGCGAGCAGAAGGGGGCGCCGGCCTTGCTCCATGCCGATTTGAGCCTGAGTTTCCGCGTCGTGCGCGATCTCTTCGGAAAGAAAGTCGATCGGCTCTGGATCGACTCGCGCGAGGAATATCAGGCGGTTCGGGATTTCGTGCAGCGGTTTTCTCCGGAGCAGACCTCCCGTATTCATTTCTACGACAAGGACGAAAGCCTCTTCGACCATCTGGGCGTGGAGCAGGAGATGGCGCGGGCTCTCAGCCGCAAGGTCTGGCTCAAGTCCGGCGGACATCTCGTGATCGACCATACGGAAGCGATGACCGTCATTGACGTTAATACCGGACGGTTCGTCGGGAAGCGCGATCAGGAAGAGACCATTCTCCGGAACAATCTGGAGGCCGCGAAAGAAGTGGCCTATCAGATGAAGTTGCGCGGGATCGGCGGGATCATCATCGTGGACTTCATTGACATGGAGCGGGAGAAGAATCGCGATAAAGTGTATCACGCGTTGCTTGATGCCATGTCTACCGACAAGGCCCGCACCAGAGTGTCCAGAATTTCCGATCTGGGGTTGATCGAGATTTCCCGTGAGCGGGTGCGCGAAGATCTCCTGCGCTCGCTCTCCGAGCCCTGTCACTATTGCGAAGGACGGGGTTACACGAAATCGCCGACCACAGTGGTCTATGAAATCTTCCGCGATGTCCGTCGGATCGGCAGCAGTCCCGAGCCGCAGAAGATCGTCGTCGGCGCCCATCCCTCGGTTGTCGGGCTGCTGCAAGACGAAGAGCGGCAAGGGCTTGAGGCGGTGGAACGGGAATGTTCCGCGAAGATCATCGTCATGCCGGATGAGCATTTGCACTTGGAACAGTACGACTTGGCGGTGCTGTAGGGTTGTAGCTTTTGTGCGGCGGGATCTATGGATAGTCAATCTGTAGATGGTGCTCCCTCCCTTGAGGCCGCAGGGCCTTCGGGTCGTCGTATGAGCTTGGCGCAGCTAGAGCCCTGGCTCCGCCTGCAAGCGATCGAGGGAGTGGGGGATCTGACGGCTCTGCAGTTGGTTCGCCATTGGCACTCTCCCGCAGCAGTCCTGCACGCTTCCCGTGATGACTTGATCCAGCAGGGATGCAGTCCGCAATTGGCGGACGCGATCAGGCGCGGACCTGATAGTCCGTCCTGCCGGAACATCGAGCGGGAACTCAAAACCATCGAGCGTGAGCAGATTGAGGTTTTGAACTTCTTTGATCCTACCTACCCCGCGCGACTGAAGATGATTGCGGACCCTCCTTCACTCTTGTACATCACCGGCACATTGACGGAGCAGGATGAGTTGGCTGTGGCGATTGTGGGGGCCAGGCGTGCGACGGCTGCCGGGCGTGTTCTGACTGAAGAATTGAGCCATGATTTGGCGGCGGCAGGTATGACGGTGGTGAGCGGGCTCGCGCGAGGAGTGGACGCAGCGGCCCACCGGGGTGCGCTTGCTGCGCAGGGGCGCACGATTGCCGTGTTGGGCTGCGGGATCGACCGGACCTATCCGCCGGAACATGAACGGTTGCGCAGGCAGATCGAGGAACGGGGAGCGGTCCTCTCTGAGGTGCCTGTGGGTGCGCCGCCCCACAGCCATCACTTTCCCAGGCGGAATCGCATCATCAGCGGCTTGTCCTTGGGCGTGGTGGTGACCGAAGCGGCGATCAGCAGCGGCTCGCTGATCACGGCGAAGCTGGCAGCGGAGCAGGGTCGAGAGGTCTTTGCCGTTCCTGGATTTGTGAAGGAAGCCACCAGCCGCGGCACGAATGCCCTGCTCAAAGACGGGGCGGCGTTGATCGAGCGGGCGCAGGATGTGATCGACGCGGTCCTGCCGCAATTGGATCCGGTGCTACGGCTGCGCCTGCAACCATCTCGATCAAAGGATGAACCTGGCGATCAGTTGGGTAAAGAGGAACGGCTGGTGTATGATGCCCTGTCTCATGAGCCTCTCACAGTGGACGAGGTGATTGTCGCCACAGGCCTGTCAGTATCTGCGGTGATGGCCTCGCTCCTGTCTTTGGAGCTTCGACAGCGAGTGAGACAGCTGCCGGGGCAACGGTATCTTCGAGTGTAATCGCTGAACAGTTGCACAGATGGGTATTATTTGATACGGATGTGAGGGATAGCCCCACAGCGAACCGGAGTTTTCATGGCCAAGGCATTGATCATTGTTGAGTCTCCGACGAAAGCCCGCACCATCGGCAAGTATTTGGGGCGTGGTTATACCGTCATGGCGTCGGTCGGGCATATTAAGGATCTGCCCACCAGCAAGCTGGGCGTCGACGTGGAACACGATTTCGAACCGCAATATGTGACGATCAAGGGCAAAGCGAAGATCCTTTCGGAGATTAAGGCCAAGGCGGAAGCCTGCGACAAAGTGTTCCTGGCGCCGGACCCTGATAGAGAAGGCGAAGCCATCGCCTGGCATCTCGAACAGGAATTGCTCGGGAAGCCCAAATCCAAGTCCAAGAAAAAGACCGAGAGCAGTAAGATCTTCCGTGTGCGCTTCAACGAAATTACGGAAGCGGCCATTAAGCGCGCGTTGCAGTCGCCCGGGCAGGTCGATATGAAGCTGGTGAATGCGCAGCAGGCCCGCCGGGTGCTTGACCGGATCGTCGGATACCAGGGCAGTCAATTGCTCTGGACCAAGGTGCGGCGCGGCCTCAGCATGGGCCGGGTCCAGTCCGTGGCGATGCGGTTGATTTGCGAACGGGAACAGGAACGGGAAGCCTTCTGCGCCGAGGAATACTGGTCCATTGCGGTGACGTTGTCCGGGGCCAATCCTCCTCCATTCGAAGCCAAGCTGCATAGTATCAATGGCGAGGAGGCCTCGATTGCGACAGAGACCGAGGCGCAGCGCATCGTCGATGCGATTCAGGGGAAAGAGTTTGTCGTCGACTCGATTGAACGGAAAGAAAAGAAACGGAATCCCGTCGCGCCCTTCATTACCAGCCGGCTTCAGCAGGAAGCGGCGCGGAAGCTGCATTTCTCCTCGAAGAAGACGATGACGTTGGCGCAGAAGCTGTACGAAGGCATCGAGATCGGGGCGGAGGGTCAGACCGGTCTCATTACCTATATGAGAACCGACTCGCCGCGCATTTCGAACGAAGCGATGGAAGAAGCGCGCCAGGTCATTCAGGCGCGCTTTGGCGCAGAATACTTGCCGGCCACGCCGAACGTGTACAAGACGCAAAAGGCGGCGCAAGAGGCCCACGAAGCGATTCGTCCCACAGCAGCCTCTCGCGACCCTGAGTCAATCCAACAGTATCTCGAGCCGGATATCTATAAGTTGTATCAGCTGATCTGGAACCGGTTTATTGCGTCGCAGATGGTGCCGGCCATTTTCGATGTGACGCGCGTGGCCTCGAGCCCCGTCAAGACGATGGGAAAATATCTGTTCCGCTCGACCGGCACTGTGGTGAAGTTTCCCGGCCATACGATCGTCTATATGGAGGGGAGCGACAAGGAGCTCTTCGCCCAAAAGCAAAAAGGCGAACAGGAAGTCGAAGACGAGGCGGAGCGCCAGTTGCCCTTGCTCAACGAGGGAGAGAAGCTGCAGCTCGTCTCTTTGGATGGCCAGACGGTTCCCGGCGTGCTCTCGAAGCAACATTTCACTCAGCCTCCGCCCCGGTATAACGAAGCCTTGCTGATCAAGGAATTGGAAGAAAAGGGCATTGGCCGGCCGTCTACCTATGCGAGCATCATTTCGACGATTCAGGATCGCAAATATGCCGAGAAGGTGGATGGGCGGTTCGGTCCCACCGAAACAGGGCGGACGGTGAACGACTTCCTGATGAAGGGATTCCCTGACCTGATTAACGTCGACTTCACCTCGCATATGGAGGAGGAGTTGGACGCAGTGGAAGAAGGCAGCAAGCCCTGGGTGACGGCGGTGCGCGAATTTTACGGGCCCTTCACGGCGGACCTGGAGAAGGCGAAGACGATTCCTGGGCCTAAGGATATCGTGGAGCCTCCGACGGATATCCCCTGCGAGAAGTGCGGCAAGATGATGGAGATTAAATGGGGCCGCAATGGCAAGTTCCTCGCCTGTCCGGCTTATAAGGACAAGCCGCCTTGCAAGAACACGCAGAACTTCGAGAAGCTCGAAGACGGCACCATTAAGATTGTCCCGAAGATCGAGATGACGACGGATGAGAAGTGCGAGAAGTGCAGCAGTCCGATGGTGGTAAAGACCGGGCGGTTTGGCAAGTTCATCGCCTGCTCCGCCTATCCTGAGTGTAAAACGACCAAAGCGCTTTCGCTGGGCGTGAAATGTCCGCAGCCTGGTTGCGGAGGCGATCTCGTCCAGAAACGCACGAAGAAAGGGGCTCGGGCCTTTTTCGCCTGCAGCAAGTATCCAGCCTGCGAATATGCCATGTGGGATCGCCCGATCAACAAGGCCTGTCCGACCTGCAGCGCCCCGTTCCTCATCGAGAAAGTCAGCAAGCAGGTTGGCCGCAGCGTGCAATGCCACAAGGAAGAATGCGGCTATCGCGAGGCGGGGTAATATTTCGAGGAAGATGAGTTGTGGAGTGAGTCGGTCGAATTCGAGTGCCGGCCTGAAAAACGTCTGCCAGTCTATTCATGCCCTCCGTGCTTGCCCGCCATCAACGGTTGTTTTAAGACCCACATCTCGTAGAGGGGAATCACCATCATGATGAGGAATCCCACGGTCATGAGGGTGTCGCCCGTCAGCATCGTGATCACGAACACCGGTGAGATATAGCTGATGAGCCAGGGGGACAAGAGGTCCAGCGTCACGCCGCCGAAGGAGATCCAGGTCGTGACGACTTTCAGCCTGCTGCTGGCGTTGGTGAGATAGAGCACATGGACCAGGATCATGAACACGACCGGCATCGTGAAGAGGTGGAAGTGGGTAATTTCCGCCAGCTCTCTGAACGACATTGGTTCGCCGAACGTAATATCCGAGCCTCGATAGTGATTGGCGATCCCTTCCGGCGATAGCCCCGTCATGCTGTGGGCCCAGAAAAAGGAAAAGGTAAAGCCGACCAGCATCAAGAAGAGGAAGAAGGTATAGACCAGCCGGATATGCCGGTCTGAGTCGCGGAGACGGAAGCGGGTGTTGAAGTTGCGCATGGTTGAGACGGTCGCCTGCTCCTATTAATTCCCGAAGATGGACCCGAAGATCCCCTTCTCCGATTTCTTGGCAGCGACAGTATCGCTGCCCAGCCCCGCCGGTTTCAAATAGAATTCGTCGACCAGGACGAGGACGCGTTTGACGCCGGCGCTGATCGACCGGACCGACATCGTGGCCCCGCTGATATTGATGATGTCTTTGTTGATGCGGATCGGATCGAGGACCGTTTTCCCTTCATATTGGACGTTGAACCGCTTTCTGCCGACTTCGCTGCCTTTGGCTTCGCGAAAGACGAGCAGTTCAACGTCGGAGCAGACTCCCTTGGCATCCACGCCAACCATGTAAGTCATGTGCTTATGTTTGCCTATGGTGTTATGGACCATCGCGTAGCCGTCGATTTTGTCGCCGGTTTCACCGATGTAGACCTCAAAGGTTTCCTCCGGGAATTTCCAGCCGATACGCTGCTCGATCACGTCTTTCTTGTCCTGGCTCAGGCGGAGGACTTCCTTGCGGACGCGTTGCGACTTGGGGAGCATGATTTTTACCGCATCATCCTCGGTCATGAAGACTTCTGCATGGTTCATTTCTTCTTCGGTGAGATAACGTTTGAGTTCGCTATCCCAGACACGCTCGGCGGCAAACAGATCGATCGCCGATAGCAATCCGATGAAGATGAGGAGAGAGCTGACTTTTACGAGGGCGAACATCCGTGCTCCTTCAGTTTGGTATCCAGGCGGGTTTGAACATCGCGCATCATTTCCTCGGAGGGGCCTGTCGCGGCCCAACCGAAGAGGCGAGACCCGCCGCGGAATGTCCATCGCTGCCGCTCCTCCAGGAAGCTCACTCTACTCACATCGTCGAGTCGTTTCACCGTGAAGATAAGACGCGATCGATCTTTGCTATCCGCTACCTCGCGTTGAAGCGCGCCAAATGCTCGCTTCGGCATGGGGATTTCGAACCACGCGGTTTCGATCAGCCCTCCATCCTTATCCTGCCGGGCAATCGCGCGGTCTTTCACCGCGTCAAGCGTTGCTTCCCAGGCTTGGTCGTAGCGGCAGACCGCATAGCGTTCCTGCATTCCGTTGGTAGCGGCGCAGGCGGTCAGGATGGCGGGCACTAGAAGCAATGTGAGTAATCGATGAACCATGCGTAACCTGTTTTGTTTTTCTCTGACGCGCCCCACCGTGATGGTGGGGCGCGTCAGCTATATGGCTAGAAGTATGTTGCGGCCTGAATCAGGAATCCGTTCCCGTTCATTGGGCTGCTTGTTGCGCCAAGGTCTCCAGCGTCAGTAAGGCCCAGGGCATTTTTCTGAGTATTGAACTGCCAGTCGAACTTGAACACCGTATCTTCGATCGGCCTGAAGTTCAAGCCGAGCGTCAGTCGTTCCATCTCCCGTCTATTCCCAAGAGTGTTGGGCGTCCTCCGAGTGCGGTCGTCGGTGTCGGTATCCACATGCTCCCAGCGCATGACGGCGGTGAAGGTTGAGGCATCCGAGAAGTGGCTTGGCGCCCACTTCTTCAGGGCATCCGGCATGAAGTGATAGTTGCCCTGAATGTAATAACCCTGCATGCCGGCCGGCCCGATGCCATTCCCGGTCTGCCCAGTCGCATTGTTATTGCTGATTCTGGACCAGGCGGACTCTCCGATCACTTCAAAGGGGCCTCGCTGGAGTGTCCAGTCCAGCGCAAATATGTCGATATATCCGGCTCCAGTGGTCCCGTTTGACGGCTTGTACTGACCATGGAAGCCGGAGCCTGCGACTTCAATGCCTAGTCTCGGGCTGAACGCAAGGCGCCCGACAATCGCCTTGTTGTCGTCGCGATCGCGCGAGACGCTGCCTCGCGCGCCTCGCACTCCGGTGTCGGTGATTGCGCCGGCGGTTTGGCTCATGCCGTTGACTGCATATATTTCATAGTCCAGCTTCGAGAGGGAGGTGGGGTAGAACGTTCCGTAGATTCCGGCGCCTGCCTCGAACCAGGTACTGGGGATGATGATTCTGGAGACCATGGGCCGATCGACCAGATCGTTCAACGGTGAATCATGCAGTAAATTGAACTTGCCCACCGGCATGAGGAGGATGCCGGCGCGGATGTTGATGGCCTCGTTGACCAGGTAGTCCATTTGGGCGAACTCAATCTGTATGGAACCGTCAGGCCCTCCGCCACTAGTGGTGCTAGCCGGTGCGCCGGGTCCGCCACGTTCAATTTCAATTTCTGTCGCAAATTTCACATGATCTGTGATGTCCGCATAGATGAAGGGCACCATCCGCTGTTGGCCGAAGCTATGGCGGCTGGGATTGTCCAGGTTCTGCCGTGAAAGATTATTATACATGACATCCGCGTAGCCACCGATCGTGGCTTTTGGGGCGCTCAAAAATGGTTTGGCATAGATTAGCTTGCCTGACCCGGTTGACCCGAATCCTAGAGGGATGTTTTCCTCGCCCTTTCGTTCGACCTTAATATCGGTCATGGCTCCGGTTGGGGCAGGGTATTGAGCCGCACCGGGTTGCCCCTCTTTCTTTTCCATGGTCCGTTCCATGGCACCGTCGCGGCGCTCGTAAGCCTGCATCCGCTTGTTGACTGCTTCATCGACTAATTTCTTGATGTCTTCCGGGGTCATGTTTTCTGCCATGGCCGGCATGACCGGCAAGCTGGCGAGTACGAGAGCCCCGAGGATTGAGCGCATCCTCATTGCAAACCTCCATGAGAACAATAGGGGTGATGGTTTGACGCGGGACTCGCTGGTCTCTGGTCTTGTTTGGCTAGACAGGGATCGGTCGATCATGATGTGGCCGTGCTCCATCCTTGAATGGCAGAGAAGGGGATCACGACAATGCGCTTGCAGCGCTTGCACTTGAGCTCCAGCCCTTGCCCGCAGACTTTAGCGATCAATTGTCCGCATTCGCAGCGGGTCTCTCCGCAATCTGTCGGGTGGTTTATCCGGGGCGTTGCGCTGGCCATGACTGGTCGCTTCCCTGTCTAAATGAAATTGAGAACGATTATTAATATCTTACAAATGGCTTCTGTGTCAAGTGCGATGCAAATGCCTATTTGCAAGGAGAAAGCAGTGCATTCGTCCCTATCATGCCCTATAATTCGTTGTTGTTTATGAGGGGGATTCATGTATTTCAAGCCGCTCGAAAAGTTGTTTTCTTCCCAGATCTGCTGTTTGACATTGCTGGCTGGCGCCTTTTTCGGCTGTGCTGGAGTTCCATCTAGCCAGAAGCCTGTCGTGGTTATCAGAGCTCAGATGCAGATGGGCACGCTGGTTAAGATTACGGCGGTGGGGCGGAGTGAGTCTGCTGCGCAGGCTGCGGCTGCTGCGGGGTTTGCCGAGATCCGGCGCCTAGAAGAGCTCCTGAGCACCTGGATTCCCACGAGCGAACTGTCCCGCGTCAATGCTGCGGCGGGAGGCATGCCGGTCCCTGTGAGTTTCGACACGTTGACGGTTGTACGGCGCGCGATGGAGGCAGCGGAGATGACGGGAGGCGGTTTCAATATTGCCATCGGGCCGGCGGTCGATGCCTGGCGCGTGACCGAGGCGCAACGGATACCGATGGCATCCGAGTTGGAGGCCCTCCGTCCCTTGGTGGATTTGCAATCTGTCCATGTCGACGCGCGGGGCCGGACGATCTATCTTGAGAAAGCAGGGATGAGGATCGATGTGGGAGGGATTGGCAAGGGCTACGCAGCCGATCAAGCGGCGATGGCCATGCAGAAAGCCGGGGCTATTGCCGGAGTTGTCGCGCTTTCAGGGGATATCAAAACATTCGGCCGGCTGCCGGGCGGAAAGCTGTTTCCCTTCGGCATCCAGCACCCGCGACAGGAGGGTGCGGTACTGGCCTGGATCGATTTACAGGACGAAGCCATTTCAACCGCCGGGGATTACGAACGGTTCTTTGAGCGGGACGGGGTCCGGTATCATCACATTCTCGATCCGCTTACGCTTCAACCGGCGCGCGCTTGTCAGAGTGTGACGGTGATTGCGAAAGAGGGGGTCTGGGCCGACGGGTTGGACACGGGGATCTTTGTGATGGGACCGGAACGGGGCATGGAACTCGTCGAGCAGCTGCCGGATGTTGAGGCCATTATTGTCGGGCACGACGGCCGCGTGTTTGTCTCATCCGGATTAAAGGCCCGCGTTCGGTTTCCGTCCAATTCCGATGCCAAAGGCCACGATCAATAATGCGGACTTTTCAGCAACTTGTACTTATCTACGCCCTAGGGGCAGTCTGTGCCTGTTCGGAGTTCGATACTCAGTACTTCAAAGATCGTGTGGATGAAGCCACGGCCGAGCGAGTGGCCAAGCGCTATGGCCAGCCCCATAAGGTTGAGCAGCGTGAGGGCCATCAAACGGTCTGGACGTACTTTGAGCGGGGGAGCGCCACCTCAATCTACGCTGGCACGGCTCGCTCAGCCTTTTGCCGCGCCTACGTGCTGACATTTGATCGACAGGGTATTCTGCGAGACTGGAAGCAGCTGGAGTGCCAGGGGTAATCGTCGATGGGCGGCTGCCACTTGCATCATCGGTCCAATCGATAACTGATGGGAATTTTGATCGTCAATCGTGGCCGGCCCAGCGGATGAGGTAGATGGAAAGGAGCTGCCTGTTTGATGGTTTCCACTGCAGCCTTGTCGAGGATGGGGAATCCTGAGCTCTGAACGATCTCGATCTCGCCGACGCTGCCATCCTCGTTGATCACCGCTTTGACCACGACCCTTCCCTCGGCTCGCTCGATTCGCGCTGCAGCTGGGTAGCGTTTTAATTCTTCCACACGCCGTACAATCGCTTCAGAGAGCCATCCATAGTCTCGCTTCGCCGGTTCGTTTGTCGGCGCAGGGGCGATCGCGGCAGTCTGCGCTGGCACTGAGTCAGGTTTGGCTGTCTGTTCCAGGATTGCGGGCGGCGCGGGCGGAGGCATCTGTGCCGCAGGTTTCGCAGGAGCGGCCACCGGCGCTTCGCTTGGCTTTTCGACGGCTGGGGCCTCTGTGACCATCGGCGTCACAGTTTCATGTTTGATTGGCTCAGCCGGTTGTGGCGGTGGCGATACAGGAGTTTTTGGGGTCATTGGAGTGATGGTCCGCTCAGTAAGCGATGGAGTGGTCTGTGGCGCGGGGGGCTGTGGCGGCTGGGTTTGCGGTGCCGGTGCCGTCTGCTGCCGAACGGGAGCGGGGGGAGGCTGGGCCTGAGCCTGGCTCGGGGGTGACGATTCCGGCGTCACTGGCTTTGTTGGCGAGACGAGCGAGACGTCCCACTTGAACGGCTTTTCTTGCGGCGCGAGTTGGATCTGCTTTACGAGCAGGATTGCGCCGAGCACCACTGTTCCATGCAGGAGGAGAGAGACAACCCAGCCTTGTACGTGAGAACTCTTCCGGCTTCCGGAGTGCTGTGGTCCGGCAGCGGTCACAGCCGAACGACCTCCAGGCTGACTTGTTGAAATCCCAGCCCTCGCACTTCATCCACCACCGACACGAACCGTTCGAGCTGGATGACTTTGTCCGCCCGCACGACGACCGCCGATTCTCGAGGCTCCGACGCCAGGGCGCCAGAGAGCCCTCCTTCAGGAATGGCATGGTCGTTGAGGAAGAGCGCGCCCTCGGCAGTCAGGGTGATCACGACGGGGGCATCCTTACGGTCGCCGACCTCTTTCGCTTTGGCCAAATTGACCGGAATCTGGCCGCTGCTGATAAAGGTGGCGGTGGTCAGGACGATGACCAGGAGGACCAGCATGACATCCACGAGGGGGATGACGTTGATCTGATCAATGTCGCGCTGCATGCTGTTCCTTGTGTAGAGCGAGGAGCTCGGTGACTTTTCGCCGGAGCACGTTGTTCATGACGACGCAGGGAATCGCGACCAGCAATCCGACCGCCGTCGCTTTCAGCGCCAGGCTGAGCCCGATCATGATGGCATTGACGGCCATGGTGCCGGAGGTGCCCATCGTATGGAAGGTGAGCATGATGCCCAGCACGGTGCCCAGCAGGCCGATATAGGGGGCGTTTGCGGCGACCGTGCCGATGATGACCAATCGTTTGGTCAGAGCCATTTCCAATCCCAGGCTGCTGGGGTACTGGGCAAGATTGACGCGGCGATAAAAGAGCCACCGCTCGACCGCCACGGCCACAGTCCAGAGGCTGAGCGCCAAGAGGAGTCCGATGATGCCGTAATCGACGACGTTTTGCAGCGCGTTCATAGAGGAGGTCTCACTTTCGTTGCATGCTTCACGGATCGGTGGGGCAGGGACCCGTCGTACGTCTCTATCAATGCCAGATCCTGAAAAAGCCTGTCAATGTTTTCGTGCGATCGGCAGTTTCAGGTGCGACGCTTAGCTGGCCGATTTTGTTTGCCGGAAGAGTACTGTGTGGGTCGCCAGGACACGGAGCTCCACCGTCGTGCCTGCCTGATAAACACTCGTGGAGCCTTGGCTGCTATGGACGATTTGACCGGAGGGAAGGCTGACGGTGTAGAGATTTTCCGAGCCGCGGAATTGGCGGGAAATGACGCGGGATCTGGCGCCTTCCGTCGGGACGAGGTGAATGTCGTCCGGTCTGATCATGACGACCACGGTTGTACCGTCCTGACATTCGAGGGTATCGGGAAATTCGCCCAGTTCGGTCTGGACCATGCCGTGCGAGACGGTTCCAGGAATGAAGTCCGCCTGACCGACAAAGTCTGCCACGAAGGGTGTGGCCGGCAGGTGGTACATCATTTCCGGCGTATCGAATTGCTCCAGGCGGCCCTGGTTGAGGACGGCAATGCGATCGGCCATGGCAAAGGCTTCGTCATGGTCATGTGTCACGAGCACAGTCGTCGTCTTCGTCCGGCGCAAGAGGTCGTGTAATTCTTGGCGCATGCGTCCGGCCATATCCGGGTCCAAATTACTGAAGGGCTCGTCGAGCAACAGGACGACGGGATTCTGGACGAGGGCGCGGGCCAGCGCGACTCTCTGTTGCTGGCCGCCCGACAATTCGTGCGGATACCGCCGCTCGAATCCCTCCAGCCCTGTGAGCCGCAGCATCTCCTGGACCCGCGCGGCGCGCAGGCTTCGCGTGAGTTGGCTGAGTCCGAAGGCGATGTTGTCCTGCACGCGCAAGTGGGGGAAGAGCGCATATTCTTGAAAGACCATCCCGATGCGCCGGTTCTCCGTCGGGGTCATCACCGCCTGCGACGACACGAGTTGGCCCGATAGGAAAATTTGCCCTGCGCGAACCGGTTCAAATCCCGCGATCGCCCGAAGAATCGTCGTTTTCCCGCAGCCGGAGGGGCCGAGCAGGCAGAGGATCTCCCCTTCCTTGGCCGCAAACGAAATGTCCTGGACCGCGGGCCGTCCTGTTTCATAGGAACAGGAAACTTGGCGCAGTTCCAAGACCGAGGAAACGGTTGTGGAATGGTCTGAGGTCACAGAGTCACAATCCTTCCTTTGGCATCCTATTTATTAGGCGGCGCGCCAATCTTTTGAGACTAACAAGGCCAATGCCGGGAGACTTAGTAACACAATGAGGAGCGCGGCGGGGGCGGCGAGCTGAAAGTATTCTTCGCTCGCTTCCATCCAGACGCGAATGGCCAGGGTGTCGAACCCCACCGGTCGCAATAAGAGGGTCGCAGGCAATTCCTTCATCGTTTGCAGAAACATCAAGACCCAGGCAACGACAAATCCATTGCGGACCAGGGGCAGCGTCACTCGCCGCCAGGTCGCCCGCATGCCAAAGCCCAGCGTGCGAGAGACTTCTTCCAGGTTCGGGGTAATTTGCTGAAGCGCCGGCTCCAGCGATTGAAGGCCGGCCGGGAGAAAGTGGATCACGTAGGCCACGATGAGGATCAGGACCGAGCCGTAGAACACGGGAGCCAGTTTGGTAAAGAGGACGAGGACGGCCAATGCCGCCACCGGGCCCGGCAGCACATAGCCTGCATAGGCTGCCTGCAGGCAACCCACGTTCAGCAGGGTTGGGCGGCGGCTCGCCAGGTAGGCGAGCGGCAAGCCGATCAAGACCCCGCCGGTAGCGGCGCTGGCGGCCAGGAGGCCGCTGTTCCAGACAAATCCAAAAAACCGGCTATCGAGCGTCGCTTGCGCTTCGGGAGACAGGCTCCATTGAATTAAGAGCGAGGCTGGAAGCGCGAAAGCCGCACCGACGATCAGCCCGAGATAGCTGGTGATGGCGATCGTGCCGAGCCAGCCATACTGATGCCGTTGCGGAGCTCTGTAGCGGCCGGTCGTTTGGTAGAACCGGCTCCGTTGCCGGAACCACCGTTCAGTGATCAGGAAAATCAGCGCAAGGGCAACCAGCAAGAGGCTCAAGATGCTCGCGGCCGTATTGTCGGACCGTCCGGTCATCTGCTGAAACACGGCATAGGTGAGGGTCTGGTAGCGAAGCAAAGAGACTGCGCCAAAGTCCGACACGACATACAAGATGACGAGGGCGACCCCGGCGGCAATCGAGGGGCGCATCAAGGGCAGGGTCACGCGCCAAAGGGTCGAGAGGCGGGAGGCGCCGCTGGCCCGCGCCACCTCTTCGAATGAGACGTTCATGCTGAGGAGGGCGCTCCGGCTGAGGAGATAGACGAAGGGAAAGGTATCTAAGGCCATGACGAGCGTCGCGCCCCAATAGCTATGGGGAGAGAAGATCCTGGCTTGAGGGCCTGCCAGCAGTTGCCAGAGATGTTCGACCGGACCGCCGAATCCTAAAAGATAGGAATAGACATAGGCCAGGACGTAAGTCGGCATGGCCAACGGAAGGACCAAGGCGCCCTCCCACAGTCTGCGGCCGGGGAATTCCGTGCGCGTGACCAGCCAGGCGGTTGAGACGCCCAGGAAGAGCGTGATGACTGCTACGCTGGCGGCTAGAGAGACGGTGTTGAATAGCAGTTCGGGAATGCGGGTGCTCCATAAACGGCTCCAGACTGCCGGATCGGCCGAGAGGGCCTGTGCCGTGACATAGCCAAGCGGCAGCAGGATGAGGCCCGCAGTGGCGAGGGCAAGGAGTTGCAGCGGTGAGGCAAGCTGTTGGCGAATCGTGCTCACGGTGGGTTCCTTCGAGAGTTACCGGAGACCCACTTGTTCGATCAGTGTGAGGGTCGGCTCGCGCAATTCCGCCAGCTTGGTGAGGGGAACCAAGGCGGCACGGAAGCTCTTCCGCTCCACGAGGGCCTGGTCCGCTTTCACATCCGGGTGAAGGGGATATTCCTTGTCGAGGTCCGCGAATAATTTCTGTCCTGCTTGGGCGACCAGGAATTCGACGAGGAGCTTGGCGCTATCCAAATGTTTGGTCGACTTGACGATGCCGATGCCGGCGACGTTCATGATGGCCCCCATGCCGCCCTCAAATTGATCCGGCATCAAGGCGGCGATCGGTGCATTGGGCTGTGTGGCGAGGTGACGGTAGATGTAGTAGTGATTCACGATCCCCAGCGCGACCTGCCCCTTGGCGACGGCATCCACGATCTGCGAGCTCTTCTGATAGACCTGGCCGTCAGCGTTGGCCTTGAGGCCCTGCAGGAACTGTCTGGTCTTTTCGTCTCCATGGGTGGCGCGAATGACCGACACGCCGGCCTGCAGATATTCACTGCCGGAATTCGGAATGGCAATCTTATCTTTCCATTTCGGGTCGGCGAGGTCGAGGAGCGACTTCACCTGATCCGGCTTCACTAGCGAGGTATTGTAGACGACGATCCAGAACCGTCCGGAGAGCCCGACCCAGGCATTGTCCGGGGCGCGGAATTGCGCCGGGATGGCCCGTTCGACTTCCCGCATGTTCAAGGGGCGAAGGAGGCCAGCGGTCCGGGCCAGCTCCAAGCTGCCTGCGTCGTTGGTGATCAGGAGGTCTGCCGAGGTGCGATCGCCTTCCGCCTTCAGCCGATTGACCAATTCCGTCGTGCCGGAGGAGAGGAGTTCGATTTGAATGCCGGTGCTTGCCGTAAAGGCATCGAGGACCGGTTTGATGAGCCGTTCCCCCCGGCCGGAGTAGATCGTGAGTTTGTCGGCTGCTTGGGCGTAGGGCGCCAGGAGCCCGGCGACAACGAAGAACATGAGACCAGCGAGGATCGTCCGGCGTAATGTTGGCAGGGAGCAGGTGAATAACATAAGAGGAGTCCTCATGTAATTGAAATTGATAAGCCGTATCAAGATGATACTAAAAAAAAGCCGGTTCGTCAATGGCGGCAGCGGGAGCAGAGACCGTAGAGCTCAAGCCGGTGAGTGGTGATGGTGAATCCGTTCTTGCTGGCCATTTCTTCTTGGAGCCGCTCGATCTCTTCGTTCTCAAATTCCACGATTTTCTGGCAGCCGGTGCAGATGAGGTGATCGTGGTGGCCCTTGTGCGCGATATTGTCATATTGCGTCTGGGAGCCGAAGTGGCGGGCCTGCGCCAGGCCCGCATCGCAAAACAGGTTGAGCGTCCGGTAGATGGTGGCGAGCCCCAAGTGAGGATCGGACTTGGCCAGCTGGTGATACATGGCTTCTGCCGTAATATGTTCTTGGCGAAGGAACGCGCTCAGGATCAATTCCCGCTGGCGGGTGAGTTTGAGCTGATGCTTGCCCAGGTGCTCCTTGAGCGCCTTCATTTCTTTCACATGCGTATTCGCCATACCGCTAGCCTCCGAACGGAGCCCATTAAAGACGAAACTGGTCCAACCGGTCAAGGGGGCGTTGAACCGGAGCGGAGACGGAGACGCGGAATTGACGGAGATCTTCCGCGCTGTTTATAGTGCGCAGGCCCAAACACGGAACGAGCGAGGCACTAGCGCATGCGGAAACCCAATCAGATTACGGTCGACCGGGCTCTTCTCCTTTATGTGTTGCATCTGACGGAGCCTCACGGCTTGCTTAGCGACGTGAAGCTGCAGCAGCTCTGCTTTTTGTGCGAACTGCAAATGTTCGGCAAGGGCTTCAAGGGCTTTCACTTCGAATTCTTCCGGTTCGCCTATGGGGCCTTCAGCAAGGATCTGGATAACGACCTGACTTCACTGCGCCGGAAGGAGCGGGTGGAAAACTTCACTCTTTCAGATCAGGCCAGGGAAGAGGTCATTCCCTGGCTGGAGAAACATGTCGAAGGGGTCGAAACGAACGAGAAGATCGTGGAGATTTTGAAGGCGGTCGTGACGGTCTATGGGCCGCAGGATAGCGGTCAGATCACCCAGTCGGTCGAGTCAGTCGAATTGAGTACGCCTCAGGATCCTGAATTCAAAATCCCGATCCGCGATATCGTTTTCCATACGACGCTCCTGGTGCCGTCCCGGATCGAGGTGCAGGCGGAGTTCACGCTGCCTCCTCCTGTGCTGGCTAAGCTGAATGTCGCGATGGGTTATTAGTCTCTGGCCGAGCAGGCTGCTGAAAAAGACCGCCAGCATCGTTCTCGGCTCATCGAAATCCTCAACGTGCCCCTGAGGGTACGCCTTCGGTTTCGACTCGCCTGCGGCCTTGCTGGACGATCTTTTTGATCAGCCTGCTAGGTCAGAGGCAATGGGGGGATTCGCTCCCAGTTTCGGCGGGTTCTTGCCACTTGTCTAGAGTTTGTAGATCTCGCCGTATTTTTTCTCTACATAGGACAAGAAGGGTTCCGGGTCGAGGCTCTTGCCCGTGACTCGTTGGGCTAGGTGATCCGGCGTGAACATCCGGCCCCAGCGGTGAATCTTCTGTTCGAGCCAGCGCCGCAACTCCAATAGTTGTCCTGCCGATATATTCTCTTCCAGCCGTGGAATCTCCAGCTTGGCCTGTTCGTAGAATTGGACAGAGTAGAGGTTGCCCAGCGTGTAGGTCGGGAAGTAGCCGAAAGCTCCCAAGGACCAATGGACGTCTTGCAACACGCCCTCCGCGTCGTTCGAGGGGCGGATGCCCAGGTAGTCCTGCATCTTCTGGTTCCAGATCCCCGGCAAGTCTTCCGGCTTGGTCCTGCCTTCGATGAGATCCTGTTCGATTTCGAACCGCAGCATGATGTGGAGGTTGTAGGTGAGCTCATCGGCTTCGACACGAATCAGCGAGGGCTTCACGCGATTGATCGCGGCATAGAATTGCTCACCGTCGAGCGCGCCCAATTGCTGCGGAAAGGTCTGTTGCAGCAGGGGATAAAAGAAGCGCCAAAAGGATCGCGAGCGGCCCACGCAGTTTTCCCACATGCGCGACTGGCTTTCATGAATCCCGAGCGAGACCGATTCGCCCAGCGGCGTTCCGAAATAACGAGTATCGAGACCCTGGTCGTAGAGGCCATGGCCTCCTTCATGGATACAGCTGAAGAGGCAGGATTGCAGGTCGTGCTCGAAGACGCGCGTGGTGACGCGCACGTCTGTCGGGTGGAAGGAAGTTGTGAAGGGGTGCGCGGACAGGTCCAGGCGGCCCCGTTCGAAGTCATAGCCCATGGCGATCAAGACCAACCGGCCGAATTCCATTTGCCGAGTTGTATCGTAGCTGCGAAAGAGCACCGAGTCGTCGACCTGAGTCTGACTGTTCTGAATCTTTTGCAGCAATGGAACGAGCCGCGCCTTCACCTGGGCGAAGAGGGGACGGAGCTCGGCGATCGTCGAGCCTGGCTCGTAGACATCCAGTAACGCATCGTAGGGCGAGTCCTTGTAGCCGAGATATTGGGCTTCCTGCTTTTTGAGCGACAGGATCGTGCGCAGGTTCGGCAGGAACAGGGCAAAGTTGCTCGCCTTCTTCGCCTCGGCCCAGACTTGCTGCGCCAGCGAACATTCCCGGCTGAGTGTGATGACGAAATCGGAGGGCAGCTTTTTGGCGCGGCTATAGTCCCGCCATACTTCGCGGAGCAGGGATCGCGAGGGCTCATCCCAGGCATCCCCAGGGCTATCCTGGATGGCGCCGGTCTGGGGATCGATCCAGGTGGCGAGCAGCCCTTCAATCTCCGGGGAGACAAGTTTCTGGTGGGCGATCCCTTGGAGCGTTGAAATCTGTTCGGCGCGGGCTTCGCCTCCACCAGCCGGCATGTAAGTTTCCTGATCCCACGAGAGGAGAGAGGCGGCGCTGTTAATGCGCTGGATCTCCAAGAGTCTGGTCGTCAAATCTTCTACGGTCTTGAGGGTCTTCACGGTAGGGGGTTCCTCCAGAAATCGTCAGGCTATGATCGTGTCTCGTTCTATCCGGCTCTGTAGTCTACGCAACGGACTACCTCGTTTTCAAACTGGCCGCACAGACAATAACTCCTTGACGGCAGACAGAAACGATTGTATCCCCATAGGACATGACCACTTCCTCCAACAGCCTGGCCTACGGATCGGTCCTGCTCGCTGCGGCCCTCTGGGGCGGTTCGATTGTGGCGCAGAAAATGGCCCTCGGGTCCTTCTCTGCCGTCGAGGCATCGGTCCTGCGGGACATCGGCGGGTTGGCAATTCTCGTGACGACCTGGTGGTGGCAGGAGGGCACCTTGGCCAAGCTGACCAGGGCGGATCTGCGTTTACTGGGACTGCTCGGGCTTGGCGTCTTGGGCAACCACCTCCTCATTCTCATGGGCCTCAAATATGTGAGCGGGGCCGTGGGCGGGGTGATCATCGGAGCGAGTCCTGTGGTGACAGCGCTGCTCTCGGCTCTCTTGATTCAAGATGTTCCCTTACGTGCCGTTTGGGCCGGCGGCCTCCTCTCATTTGCGGGGGTGGCGTTGGTGTCAGTGGCGGGATTTCAAGCAGCGGGCGATCAGCCGCTGCTCGGCAGCCTGCTGGTCTTTCTCGGCGTGGCGAGCTGGGCTCTCTATAGTATCGGCAGCAGACAGCTTATGGAGCGCCATTCGGCCCTTACCGTCAATTGGACGACCCTGCTCGTCGCTACCGTGTTGCAAATTCCTCTCTTGTGGACGGATCGTAAGATGCTGGATGCGGGGCTCGGGTCCGTGACGCAGGCAGATTGGATGGCGCTGGGCTATCTGGTTCTCTTTGCCACGGCCATCGCGCAACAGGCTTGGCTGTTCGGCGTGAAGGGCATTGGGCCGTCGCGCGCGTCGGTCCTGGGCAACCTGACTCCTGTCGCAGCCATCGTCCTGTCCGCTGTGCTCCTGAAAGAACCGGTGGGCACGAACGAAATCCTCGGCATCGCGCTGATTCTGGCAGGGGTCTGGGTGGTCGATCGGCAAACCTCCACGCGGGCAGGCGGCTGAAAAAGGAAGGAAAGGGTAGCCTGGTCGTCCTCCTGCTCGCGGAACGCGCACGCTCGGAAGGTGCTCGTTCGACGCGCGCAATCGAGGATCGACCAAGCTACCCTCTTAGAGAGAGAAGCCTCGGCGGCCTTGCTGACAGGCTTTTTGAGCAGCCTGCAAGGTTACAGTCCGTCCTCTCGTCTCTCGCCATTTTTTCGGTGATTGCAGTATGATACGGCACTTTTCTTAGGCAAGGAGTCCTCATGCTGGAAAAACGCATCGAAGAAGTGAACAAAGCGAACCACGCATTTTATACCGCGTTTGGCAACCTCGATATTAACGAGATGGATAAGGTCTGGGCGCATCAGGAATACGTGACCTGCATCCATCCCGGCTGGTCGTTGCGGTCGGACTGGCCTGCGGTCCGCGACTCCTGGGTCTTGATCTTCAATAACACCTTTTCGATGACGTTCGAGCTCAGTGACGTGATGGTGCAGGTGGCAGGCGATATGGCCTGGGTCGTCTGCGTGGAGCACATCACCTCCCATCAATCCGAGGAGCCGCAGGAGGCGCAGGTATTAGCCACGAATCTTTTCGAGAGGATCGGAGACGAGTGGTTGCTGATACATCATCATGGGTCGGCGGTGATGGGGTAGGGCCTGGGAGTGTTTCCGTGCTCGCTGAGTGCGCACGCAAGAATGATTGAATGAGAAAATTATGGGCGGTGCTCCCTCAATGCGCGCAATCGAAACACACCCAAGCCCTACCTCGTTGTGTAAGGGGTGGGGGCTCGCGCAACGCGCGGCCTCAGAAGGCCCTCGTTGGACGCGCGCATTCGGAGACGCCCCGCTCCCAAGCCCTGGTTGTGGAGAAATAAGAAAAGAGAAGCGGTGCACGTTCGACGGGCGGAGTGAGTTACGCGCAGAAGCAAATCGTAGAAATCGTTGGCTGTGTGCTGGTGTGAAGCCGTTAGGACTTTGGTGCTGGGGCGGTGGGGGCTTCTTCGACTCGGATGGTGCTGGCCCACTCCGCGACGAGGGGATCCCGTTCTTCCATCGTCATCCCGGCATACTTCATGAACATTTGCGGGCCTTTGCGGCGGCGCCAGGTGAGATAGGCGAGGAAGTGCTCACGGCAGATGCTATGCGTGCCAGCTGGGGCATAGACTCTTGTTTGGCAGCCTTTGATCATGCAGGTCAGGTCGTGCATTCTATCCTCCGGTTCAGCAGGCTGCTGAAAAAATCCGCCAGCGTCGTTCTCGGCTCATCGAAATCCTCAACGTACCCCTGAGGGTACGCCTCCGGTTTCGACTCGCCTGCGGCCTTGCTGGACGGACTTTTTGAGCAGCCTGAGCTTGAGAGTGCATAGTATGCAGGACGGACGGGCTGATTATCAACCTGGTCGCTTGCTGACTCGAATCGGTTGATCTTATTCGGCGTTCCGGTTTCTGTTGAACTCGTAGTCCTGGTCCTCTGGAAAATCCTCTTGAAATATGGGCTGGCGGCCAGTTACGGTACACGGTCCTCTCTATGCGTGAATGGGCCCAGGCGAGGTTCGTGATGCTCTTGCAGGTAATTTCCGTGCTGGGCGCTCTGATGGTCCTGTCGGCGTATGGCTTGATTCAGGGCGGGGTCTGGCGTGAATTGGATGCGGGTTACCTTGCACTGAATATCGTCGGGTCGTTGTTGCTGGGGATTGTCGCGATTGCGGATCAGCGGGTGGGATTTATTTTTTTGGAGTTTGCGTGGGCCGGCCTGGGATTGGTCGGCGTAGCCCGGGCTGTAAAGGCCAGGCGTACCGCGAGTTAACAGGGTTCGGATGAAAGGAATATGCACATGGCGGGTTTGATGTCGGCGGATGAGATTTTTGAAAAGGCGCAGAATGCCGCAGCGGCGGCCACGAATGCTGATGAAAAGGCCATGCAGATCGATTACCCGGCGTTGAAGGAGAAGATCCGCGCTGCCTTGGGTGATCGCAAAGTGGCACGTTGCCACATCAATAAATTTTTGCCCGAGGGTTATGAAGACCAGGGGCGGTTCAATCTGGTGTTGCTGACCGCCGGGAACGTGGTGTTCGATATGGTTATCGGCGATTCCTATTTCCGTTACGATGTGGTCTCGGTCAGTCAGCTGGATAAAGTCCAGGTGATCGATGCCATGTGGGACAACAAGGAAAAGCGTAAGGAAGAGCCGTTCCTGAGCCTCCGCCTGATGCATGCCGAAGAGGCCCACCTCTTGTTGGCGTTGGAAGATGAAGAGCGGACGAGCCTGTTGGCTTTTGCCAGCGCGGTTTCATCTGTCAGGAACCCCGAAAAGTAGCGATTCTAAGGACGCCGAGCGAGGGTTCGAGGTTCGAAGTCCGAGGTTGTTAGAACTTCGAACCAAGAACTTCGAACTCGGGGTCTCGCCTTCCCCTGTAACGGTTTTGCGGGATCAGGCGCGACGGTAGAAGGGGAGCGCCTGCACCGTCGCGTCATGACGAGCGCCATCGACTTCAACGGTGAGGATTGTGCCGGGGGCTGAGAAGTCCCGAAGCGGGAATGCCAGGGCGATGGGGGCCTTCATCTGAGGTGACTGGGTCGCACTGCTGACCCAGCCGAGTTCGCGGTCTCCGCTGAAGAGCTTGGCGCCTTTCGGTGGGATGACCGATCCCTTCATGACCAGCCCGACTAAGTGCCGCCGCACGTTGCCATAGGTATCCATCCTCGCCACGACTTCTTGCCCCGGATAGCAGCCCTTACTCAAGCTAAAGGCTTTCCCTTCTAGATTCGCTTCCGGCGGGACGATCTCTTCATTGAGGTCCGGTCCTGCTTTGGGTAGACCTGCTTCGATGCGGAGGGCTTCGCGAGCGAGACTCCCGACGGCTTTGATGCCGTGGGCCGCGCCTGCTTCCATGAGTCGCTCCCAGGCCGTGCTAAGGGCCTCGGCTGGCAGTAATACTTCGACGTCAGTCTCTCCTGTCTCTTCTGTGCGCAGGACGAACGAGGCATGCCCGCCGATCTGGGCTGCGACGGCGCTCACCGGCTTGAGGTCGCGCATCTCCACACCGAAGGCGGCGCTGACGGTGGCGCAGGCCTTGGGCCCGCTGATGAGCAAGAGCCCCCAGGATTCTGCGCAGTTTTCCATCTTCGCTTTGATCCCGTAGAGCAGGAACTTTTTGAGCGCTTGGATGGTGGCCTCGCCGACCTCGCCGACATCTTCCACCCACAGACTGTCTGCCAGGACATAGACCCGGAAATAGCCGAGCATCTTGCCCTTATGGGTGAGAAAGCTCGAATAGCGGCCTTGGCCTGGCTGGAGCGGGAGAATGTCGTTGCTGATGAGGCCCTGCAGCCACTTCACACGGTCGTCGCCGGTGACGCGGATCTTGCCCCGGTGCGAGAGGTCGGAGAGGCCGACTGCCTGGCGCACCGCCTGATATTCCTCGACCCATTTGCCATAGTGAGCGGGCATGTCCCAGCCTGCGGCCTCTTCAAAGGTGGCGCCGAGCTTCGTATGGTGATCGTGGAGGCGTGACTGTTTCATGCGTGACTCCCTGCGACTTCTTCGACCAGGTCTTTCAATCGAGCGGAGAACTCATTGCGCGAGACGATTTTGGCCACGCCCAGCGCTCTGGCCCGGTTAAAGGTATCGACTTCTTCGTGATTGGCGAAGGCCAGGATGGGAATAGTTTTGAGCTGCGCGTCGGCTGCGAACGTTTCCAAGGCTTGAAAGGCGTTCAGGGTCTCGTCGTTCATGTTCAAAATGAAGGCGACAGGGTTGTTGGCGGATGCCTTCTCGGCGATGTCCTGCTGTGTGCGAGCCCGTTCGAACTTGTAGCCCTTCGCTATCAGGGCGTCGCGGACTTTGGTGTAAAAGAAAATGTCTGTGACGCCGACAAGGATGGTTTTCTGGTCTGTCTTGTCTGTCTGGTGAGAATGTGTGGTCATTGTGGGGGGCTGCTTTCGGATCAGAGTTGATGGATCTTCTTCATGACTGAACAGACAGACGAGATAGACCTGACAGGCCAGATAGACCGGTCAGTTGAGAGAACTGATCAATCGGCCCAGAGCCTTCTTCGCCAAAGAGTAATTGGGATTGAGGGCCAGGGCTTTCTTGTAGGAATCGATCGCTTCGGTCCAGCGGCCCTTACGCTCGTAGACGCGACCTAGATTGAGATGGGGGAAGGCCGGGCTCTCATACCGTTTCGCCTGCAGGGCCTTCTCGAACCAGACAATCGCTTCGTTCAGTTCGCCCTTTTCGATCAGATAGGCCCCGATATCGTTGTAGGGGTTGCCGAAGTCCGGGTCCTGCGAGATGGCCTTGTGACATTCCTCGATCGCATCATCGAGCCGTCCCATGAAGCTGTAGGTCCAGCCGAGAAAGGTATGGGCCTCGGCGGTCGGATGAGTCTCAAGCGATTGCTTGTAGAGAGAGACGGCTGCTTCCAGCTCGCCTTTCATCTGCCGTTCATAGGCCTGCTGGAATAGCTGCCAAGCTTCACGCTTGTCTTCTTCGCGGCCGCCGCCTTGTACGAGAAAGTCCTGAACATCCATGATCGTCAATCGTCATTGGTCATTCGTCATTTGCATCGGAATCGGGCCTCCATGAGCTCCCGATTGACGCGTGACGAATGGCGGGTGACGTTACTCCTGTTTTAGTTTCTTCTTGATCAATTCTGCTCCGTAGCGTCCTGAGAGTAACATCGATCCGAAGGCCGGACCCATGCGGGGCGTTCCATAGACTGCCGCCACGGCCAACCCGATCACGAAACAGTTGGGGTAGACTTCGCCGGTCCTGTCCATGATTTCCTGTTCCGATTGCGCGACCCACATGGCTCCGTTGCCTGGCACGGCCTTGTGGAGGTTCCGCTTATGCAAGAGCTCCACGACGATGGCATCGTGGCCTGTCGCATCCACTACGATTTTGCTTTCGAGGGCGATCGGGTCCACATGGATGATGTCGTGGCCTGCCATTTCCGCCGTCGTGCTGTTGACCACCACTCCCTCGAGGATGCCGTCGCGTCGGATGATCAGGTCGACCACTCTGGTGAGGTTCATGATCTTGGCCCCGCCCCTGTAGGCCGCGGCGATCAAGGCGCCGGTGGCATGAGGAGGATCGACCATGTACATGCCTGCGCACTCCGTAATCTTTTTGCAGGGCACGCCGATTTCTTCGAGGATCTCATTAGCCGGTTCGCAGATCGTGGCCTTGTTCATGAGGTAGCCGCCAGACCAGAAGCCGCCGCCCAGGGCGAGGCTCTGTTCGACGATGACGGTTTTGAATCCCATCGCAGCCAGATCGTGGGCGCAGATCAAACCGGACGGCCCGGCCCCGACGATGATCACATCGCTTTCGATGAGCTGGTCGAACTCTTTGTAGTATTCCCGCGCGATGTGCCGGGTAATATCTTTTTCTCGTAATGGAGCTGGGGTCGGTGGCTTTGGCATTGTCTCTTCTCCGTTCAACGGATGCTGGAAACGATCACCAACTTCGTTCTCGGCTCATCGAAATCCTCAACGTACCCCTGAGGGTACGCCTCCGGTTTCGATTCACCTCGGGCCTCGTTGGATGACCGTTTTGAGCATCCTCTCTTGTTTTATCGATAGATCTCGGAGCCGGTCTTTTTAAATTCTTCCGCTTTCTCTTTCATGCCGATCTGGATCGCTTTCTGTTCATCCACTTGCAGCTGCGCGGCATAGTCCCGGACGTCCTGCGTGATCTTCATCGAGCAGAAATGCGGTCCGCACATGGAGCAGAAGTGCGAGATCTTCGCGGCATTGTCCGGCAGGGTTTCGTCGTGGAAGAGTTTGGCCGTGTCCGGATCGAGCGACAGATTGAACTGGTCTTCCCAGCGAAACTCGAAGCGGGCCTTGGAGAGCGCGTTGTCTCTGATCTGCGCGCCGGGATGGCCCTTGGCCAGGTCCGCTGCATGGGCTGCGATCTTGTAGGTGATGACGCCGGTCTTCACATCTTCCCGGTCCGGGAGGCCCAGGTGCTCCTTGGGCGTCACGTAGCAGAGCATCGCGCAACCGAACCAGCCGATCATGGCAGCCCCGATGCCGGAGGTGATGTGGTCGTAGCCTGGCGCGATGTCGGTCGTGAGGGGCCCCAGCGTATAGAAGGGCGCTTCCTGACAGACTTTCAGCTGCTTTTCCATATTGACCTGGATCATGTGCATGGGCACGTGGCCCGGTCCTTCGATCATGACCTGGACATCGTGGTTCCAGGCGACCTTGGTGAGCTCACCCAAGGTGTCCAGCTCGGCGAATTGCGCTTCATCGTTGGCGTCCGCAATGGAGCCGGGGCGCAACCCGTCGCCTAAGCTGAAGGAGACGTCGTAGGCCTTCATGATCTCGCAGATTTCTTCGAAGTGGGTGTAGGCGAAGTTTTCTTCATGATGGGCCAGGCACCATTTCGAATGGATCGCGCCGCCGCGGGACACGATGCCGGTCATGCGCTTGGCGGTCATGGGCACATAGGCCAGCCGCACGCCCGCATGGATGGTGAAGTAGTCTACGCCTTGTTCTGCCTGCTCGATCAAGGTGTCGCGGAAGAGCTCCCAGGTCAGGTCTTCGGCCTTGCCCCCGACTTTTTCGAGCGCCTGATAAATCGGCACGGTGCCGATGGGCACGGGCGAATTGCGGATGATCCATTCGCGGGTCTCGTGGATGTTCTTGCCGGTGGAGAGGTCCATCACCGTGTCGGCGCCCCAGCGAATCGACCAGATCATCTTCTCGACTTCTTCTTCGATGGAGGAGGCGACGGCGGAGTTGCCGATGTTGGAGTTGATCTTCACCAGGAAGTTGCGGCCGATGATCATCGGCTCGCTTTCCGGATGGTTGATGTTAGCCGGGATAATGGCGCGGCCACGAGCGATTTCATCGCGGACAAATTCCGGCGTGATGACGGAGGGGATGCTGGCCCCCCAGGACTGGCCGTGATGTTGGGTGACGCCGCCGCCATGGTCGTTCCGTGAGGCCAGTTCGCGAGCCACCTCGCGGGATTGGTTCTCCCTGATCGCGATGAATTCCATTTCCGGTGTGATGATGCCTTTTCTGGCGTAGTGGATCTGGGTCACGTTCATGCCAGCCTTGGCTCGCAGCGGCTTGCGAATGTGCTTGAACCGGAGCTCGTCCAGCTTGGGGTCGGCCGCGCGCTGGCGGCCATAGAGTGAAGAGACATCCGGGAGCTCGGCCACGTCGTTCCTGCCGAGGATCCAGTTTCTCCGGTAGGGAGCCAGGCCCGCCTTGGCGTCGATCGTGACGTTCGGGTCTGTGTAGGGGCCGGAGGTATCGTAGATCGTGATCGGTTCATTGAGGGTTGGCGCGCCCCCGTTCATGGCCTTCGTCGGCGTCAGGCTGATCTCTCTCATCGGAACCTTCACGCCTGCCTGGGTGCCCTGCACGTAGACTTTACGCGAGGCGGGGAAAGGTGTGGTCGTCAAGGTCGATCCGGCAGATTCCTGCCCCTTGCCAGTGGCAGATCCGTTGCCGATTGTCTGGTCGCTCATGAGGAGATCCTTTCTCCGAAACGTGAACTGTGCTTAGTAAGCAGAAATAAAAAAACCGCACCGAGAGAAGGGGGTGCGGCAGAGAGACCAACAGTGTGTGGTTGTTCTCGCTTCCCTACGCTGGTATTACCCAGGTCAGGTTCTGAGGGTCGTCCGTTCGGGCGGACTCTCAGCCACATGGCTCCCCTAGCTTCGAGGGGCAATCGTATCGCTGGCCCCCTCCGTTGTCAACGGGGTATTAGGCCTATCGAGGGCGAACCGAGTGGGCCATCGCCCGCGTAGGACTTCCTTGCAGGGCCGGTTGATTGATTGTAGGGGAGCCCTAACGTAGAATGGTGCCGGATGTCATTTCACTAGGGACGCTATGCAAATTATCTCGACACTTCCGAAGCCGATCACGGACTATCAGCAACTATCTGCGGAGGAGCTTTTCCGCCGGGCGGTTGAGGCGAAACGTGTGCTCGGCGACCGGGTTATGATCCTGGGCCATAATTATCAACGGGATGAAGTGATTGAACATGCGGATTTCCGCGGGGATTCGCTTCTCTTGTCGAAGCTGGCAGCCGAACGGTCAGAGCGACCCTACATCGTGTTTTGCGGCGTACATTTCATGGCCGAGACCGCCGATATCCTGAGCCGTTCCAAACAAACGGTCATCCTTCGAGACATGGCGGCAGGCTGTTCCATGGCGGACATGGCGGCCATTGAGCAGGTCGATCAATGTTGGGAGGAGCTGGGACGAATCATCCCCGTAGAAAAAACGGTCATGCCGGCGGTCTATGTGAATTCTGCCGCGGTACTCAAGGCCTTTTGCGGGGAACATGGCGGGATTACTTGCACTTCTTCTAATGCGCGGGCTGTGATGGAATGGTGCTGGGCCAGGCGGGAGAAGATCCTTTTTTTCCCGGACGAGCATCTGGGCCGCAATACGGGCAACAAGATGGGCCTGCCGCGAGAAGAGATGATCGTGTGGGACCCCTATCAACCCAACGGGGGGAATAGCCGCGAGGCGATCAAGCGGGCGAAACTCATTCTCTGGAAAGGCCATTGTAGTGTGCACCAGATGTTTCAGTCCGTGCACATCGACAATTTCCGCAAACAGTATTCGGAGGGGAAGGTCATCGTCCACCCGGAATGCCACGAGGATGTCGTCAACAAGGCAGACCTCTCAGGCTCAACCGAGTTCATCATCAAGACTGTCACGGCGTCGCCAGCCGGGTCAGTCTGGGCGGTGGGAACGGAACTGAACCTGGTTAATCGATTAAAACGCGATCTCACCGACAAGAAGATTTTCTTCCTCTCCTCCACGGTCTGCCAATGTGCGACGATGTTCCGAATCGATGGAGCCCATCTCTGCTGGGCTCTGGAGAACCTTGTCGAAGGCCACGTCGTGAACCATATCGTCGTTCCGGACGATGACAAGCGCTGGGCGAAGATTGCGCTGGACCGCATGATGGCGGTCAGTTAGCGGGATCGTGAAAAACGTTTCCAGCGTCATATTCGCATCGCTCAGACCCTCAACACGCCCCCAGATACGCCTCGGCCCTTCGCTCGCTGCGGCCTTGCTGGACGACGTTTTTGACGATCCCGCACCAAGGCTATGGGCTGGTGCCCTGGCTGCCATTCCGGTATATTCCTACCTCTGATTCCCATCACGTGCGCAGATTCTCTAGAGAGACCAGATAGCCCATGGATTACAAGGCAACGCTCAATCTTCCCAAGACCGATTTCCCCATGAAGGCGAACCTGCCGCAGCGGGAGCCTGAGCTCCTGGCTTCGTGGGAACAGGAACGGCTCTACGAACAGATTCAGGAAGCGGGGAAGGGCCGACCCCTGTATGTCTTGCATGATGGGCCTCCCTATGCCAATGGCCGCATCCATATCGGTCACGCGCTGAACAAGATCCTCAAAGACATCATCATCAAATCGAAGACGATGGCCGGCTTCCAGGTGCCCTATGTGCCTGGCTGGGATTGCCATGGTCTGCCGATTGAACATCAAGTGCTCAAAGAGCTCGGAGACAAGAAAAAGACGCTCGATACTTCGGCCATTCGGAAACTCTGCCGAGAATATGCGGAAAAGTTCTATGCGATTCAGCGGGAAGAGTTTCAGCGGCTCGGTATCCTGGGCGATTGGCAGCGTCCCTATCTCACGATAAGTCCTGGCTATGAGGCTACGATCATTCGTGAGTTCGGCAAGTTAGTGGAGCGGGGAGGCGTCTATAAGGGACTCAAGCCGGTGCTCTGGTGCACGGCGGACCAGACAGCTTTGGCCGAGGCGGAAGTCGAATATGAAGACCATACCTCTCCCTCGGTTTATGTGAAGTTCCCGTTGGTCACGTCGCCCACGGTGCTGAGCAAGACCTTCCCCGGCATTTCGTTCCCCGCCGACATCAAGCTGGTTTCCGTCGTGATCTGGACAACCACCCCCTGGACCCTCCCGGCTAATCAAGCGGTCTGTCTCCATGCCGATATCGACTATGCCTTCGTCCACGTCGGCGACGAGGTGCTCATCGTGGCGGAGAAGCTGGTCGAGAGCATGGCGAAGGCCTGTAAGCTTGAAGGGGCGCGAGTGCTCGGGGTGAAGAAGGGGAAAGAAGGGTTCGAAGGAATCGAGACCCAACGGCCCATGAGCACCGGCCTCTCGCCGATTCTGCTCGGTGATTTCGTGACGCTTGAGCAGGGAACCGGCTGTGTCCATATTGCGCCGGGCCATGGCATGGAGGACTACATCCTCATTTTGGAGCACAATGCCAAGGCGACAGCGGGAGAAAAATTGGAGATTCTGGCGCCGGTGGACAATGGCGGGCGCTTTACCGAGATCGTCAAGGAATTTGCCGGCCAGCATGTGTTGAAGGCCAATCCGAAGATCGTGGATTTCCTCCAGGCTAACGGGCGGTTGCTGGGCCATGGCTCGCTGAAACATTCTTATCCCCATTGCTGGCGCTGCAAGAATCCCGTCATCTTCCGCGCCACCGAACAATGGTTCGTGTCGATGGAGACGAACGATCTCAGGAAAGAAACGCTGGCGGAGATCGAACGAGTCCGGTGGATTCCCTCCTACGGCCGTGATCGGATCAACGGGATGATTCAGAATCGCCCCGATTGGTGTTTGTCGCGGCA
>CAMDPZ010000010.1 GCA_945905765.1 Nitrospira lenta | reverse complement strand
GGAGGCGAGCTTCCTGGCGATCGAGGCGCTTTTTTCCTGTTTGCGGTCCAGCCAATGAAGGTAGGCTCTGATGGACTCCGTTTTCACGGTCGCGGGATCGAGCCTGGGCAGTCCCGGCTGTTCCGCCTTCATGAAGGTGTGAAATTGGCGGAGGTCTGAACCGTAGTTGCGCACGGTTTCATGCGACGCATGCCGTTCCACTTCCAGGAAGGTCATGAAAGCTTGAATTGCGTCATCCATGCCGTCAGGTCCTCAAGCGCCCGTTGTCCGGTGAGCCGTCGTTTGCTCTCCTTGTCTCTCGTCGGGGTGGCAAGGGGAGGAAAGAGCCCGAAGTTCGTATTCATCGGCTGAAAGTGCCGGGGATCTGCGGTCGTGATGTATGTCGTGAGGCAGCCGTGGGCCGTGGTGGGCGGCGGCGTGACCAAGGGCAATCCTGCCAGGCCGCGAGCGGCGTTGATGCCGGCCAGCCCTCCCACCGCGGCGGAATCCGTATAGCCTTCGACGCCGACCAATTGCCCCGCAAAGAAGAGGGTGCCGCGCGCTTTGAATTGGAGGGTGTTGTAGAGCAGTTGCGGCGAATTGATAAAGGTGTTGCGATGCAGGCTGCCGTAGCGGAGAAACTCCGCCTGTTCGAGACCGGGGATCATGCGAAACACCCGCTTCTGTTCTCCGTAGGTCAGTTTGGTCTGGAACCCCACGAGGTTGTAACAGGAGCGATGGGCGTTTTCCGTCCGGAGCTGCACCACGGCGTAGGCTCGCTTCCCCGTCTTGGGATTCTCCAAACCCACCGGTTTCAACGGGCCGAATTGCATGGTCTGGCGGCCCCGCTCGGCCATTACCTCGATGGGGATGCAGCCTTCGAAGTAGGCGGCTTTTTCAAAGTCTTTCGGCTGTACCTTTTCCGCTGCCAGCAGCGCGGCGTAGAAGGCATTGTAGGTCGCTTCATCCATGGGGCAATTGAGGTAGTCGTCTCCGCCTTTGCCGTACCGGGAGGCCAGGAAGGCGACGTCCATATTGACGGAGTCGGCATCTACGATCGGTGAGATCGCATCGTAAAAATATAAATGTTTGGTATGGGTCAATTGCGCGATGGCCTGAGATAGTTTGTCGGATGTCAGAGGCCCCGTCGCCAGAATGCAGAGACAGTCCGTCGGGATCTCGGCGATCTCCTCGCGCAGAATGCGAATGTTCGGGTGGCTTTCGAGCGCCTGGGTGATCTTGAGTGAGAACAGGTCGCGATCGACGGCCAGGGCCGATCCGGCCGGCACCCGCACTTCGTCCGCTACCTTGATAATGAGCGAGTTGAGTCGGCGCATCTCTTCTTTCAAGATGCCGGGCGCGTTCAATGGATCTGTCGAGCCGAGCGAATTGGAGCAGACCAGCTCGGCTAAGCCGCCGGTCTTGTGCGCTTGCGTCGTTGCTTTGGGGCGCATTTCATAGAGCGTGACTTTCGCGCCACGATTGGCTGCCTGCCATGCTGCTTCAGATCCGGCCAGACCGCCGCCGATAATGACAATGTCGTCGCGCATGCGAGTGGGACTCCGTGGGAAAAAGGTGAGGCGAAGGGCATTGTAGGAACCGTGTTTTAGCGATGTCAAGGCGACGGCGCGCTGAAAGTGGCCTGGCGGCGCCGCACGGAAGCGGGTACCTGTTGATCGGATCGCCCGTGACGCCATCGTTCCCGGTTGATCCGATTTATGGCCCCATGCTAGACTTCAAACTCTGAGGGCGATTAGCTCAGGGGTAGAGCGCTTCCTTCACACGGAAGAGGCCACTGGTTCGATACCAGTATCGCCCACCACTTCCCCATCCCCGCCTCCCAACGTACGGTTTTCATAAGGGTTGTTGGCGCCGCTCTCATCCTGGACAGAACCAGGGTGGTCGGCTACACTTTATTGTGTTGCGCTATCGTGCGTTGTGAACCCTGCCGGACAAGTGAGGTTAGC
Organism: Nitrospira lenta; assembly: GCA_945905765.1. Lineage (GTDB taxonomy): Bacteria > Nitrospirota > Nitrospiria > Nitrospirales > Nitrospiraceae > Palsa-1315. Next base: position 42,547 of record CAMDPZ010000010.1, on the reverse strand, counting down.
TATGCGGACAACAGCATGGGCCGTAGGAATGTTCTTCCTGGTCACTGTGGCCGGTTGCGCTGAAAACCGCCAGCAGCAGGCGCTGGCCGACGCGGAAGGGGGCTATACCGCTCCCGCCAGTATTTACAGTGTCATGGATCCGACATCTTTGGTCTATACCGATGTGGCGGCTGGAGCGGCTCCAAGCGATAACCCCTGGCGCTGGACTGGCTTTGCCTTGCACCCGGCCGGAGTGGCATTGGATTACGCGATCAACCGACCGATTTACTCGCTCACCAGCCGGTTGCCCTATCTCTTCGGCTACACATCCGAAGATGCCATGCTGGATGCGCAGCGTCGATAAAATTTAGAGTAAGACGGTTTTCCGATTTCACGCCCGCTTCTCTCCGGAGAGGCGGGCGTGGTCGTTTGTCGGTTGGTAAAGGCTTTTACATTTCGTGTATGCTCTCTCCCGTGAGTCGAACCCCCTGTGATATGAGAGCCTCTGGCGCTGCGCCCCTTCGGCCATGGCTGGTCTGTGGGTTAGGGCTAAGCCTCTTGCTGAGCGCCTGCGAAACGGCAGCTCCCAAGCCGCCCCTCCCACCATCGGAAAGCGATCTCATCCTTTTGAAGTCCGCCACGATTTGTGCGGCAAAGTCCGACTTCCTTAAGACCCATCCTGTTTCTGCGCTCAAGACGCAAGCCTGGGGCTCAGGCCAGGAGTTGATGCTGCCTGCCGATCGAAGCCCCTCCCACGGCGATGAATCGTATTTCTTCGATGAAGATGGGCTGTTGGTTGGAGCGCTGTTCACCTTTTCGTCCGGCCTTGGGCTGGAGCCCTACCCAGTCCTGCGCCAGACCCTGACGTTGTTGAAGCCTGCATTGGAGTTTTATCTCAACGTGGCGAATCTGTCTTCCAAGGCGAGCATGGCGTCGAGCGCCCTCTATGAAACGGGCGATGAAAAATCTACGACGCAATATTTGGTCCTTGGCACGAACGAGCAGTCGGCATTGCTCCAGGCCTCGATCACGATCGATCCCTACGCGCGATTGTTCTCCCCCTATCGACGGGAATTTTTAGAACGGTTGCGCCGCCCAAGCAGTCAGAAGCCAGGGCAACAGCTCGACAGCCAAGGCGCGGAGGACAAGGAGCCGTTCCTGTCGCTCCAGCAATTTGCACGAGGACAAACGGCGCAACTGTCTTACTGCGGGCCCCAGAACTACGAGGTCGCGGCCAATGCCTATCAGAAAGCGATCGCGAGCGGCTTTACGAGTAAGGTGTGGCAGGCCGAGGCGCACCACAAGCTGGGGTTGGCATGGGAAGGGAAGGGGCAGCACGAGAAGGCCAAGGGGGAGCTGCAGCAGTCGCTGGCCATCAGGCCCAACACTCCGGAAATTCTGAACAACCTCGGCACGGTCTACGGCAAGCTGGGAGACAAGGCGAACGCGCTGGCCTCCTTCGAGAAGGCCGTTATCCTTCGGCCCAACTACGCCATCGCCCGTTACAACCTGGCGGAAGCCATCGAGTCCACGAATCCCAGGCGCGCCATCCTGGAATACGAGACCTATCTCGCCTTGGTCGAAGGTATCCCGGAGGAAGCCAGCCGCATCGCTCTCGTCAAACAGCGAGTGAAGGTACTCAAACAGTAGCGGGATGGCCTGGTGAGTTCCCTATGCTCGCGCAACGCGCGGCTTGAGCAAGTCCTCGTTGGACGCGCGCAGTGGGGGACTTATCCGGGCTATCTAAGGGGGAGAGTCTGACGTTTAGCGCCGGCTCTTTTCTTCTTGCTCTTCGAGCGTCTTGCAGTCGATACAGAGGGTGGTGACGGGACGGGCTTTGAGTCGCGGATAGGGAATCTCTTCTTCGCAGCGTTCGCAGATGCCGTAGATGTTCTGGTCCATTCGAGCCAGCGCTTCATCGATCTTCTTGACCAGCCGTTGCTCGCGCTCGCGAATCCTCATCGAGAAGTGCTGCTCGGCTTCCGCCGAGGCCTGGTCGCTGACATCCGGGAAGGTCTCCTGACTATTTGAACTAGTCAGGCCCTCGACCACTTCATTCAAAATGGTCCGGCGCTGCTGCTCCAGGTCGCGACGAATCGCGTCGTACTTTCCTTCAACGGCTGCGATTGTGGTGTGGCGTGTGCGAGCGACAGGTTGTGTCGCTGCGGGAGCGGATGCAATGCGTTTGGCGGAAGAGCTTGCTTTCATCTAGCCACCTGCCTGAGGAGTATAACCATCCTAAGCGAGCGGACTATAACAGGGGTCTGGAGGGGGGTCAATGGGAGGCGCATGCCCGTTTATCTCGCTCAATCGGCCCTAAGGATGCTGAGAAAGTTCGGTGCAGGGGGTGGGACTGCTAGAGGTCTCGGCGGCCTTCAATCGATTTCAGTAACGTCACGTCGTCGGCATACTCAATGTCCATCCCGACCGGGATGCCATAGGCGATACGGGAGACTCTGGCGCCAAGGGGTTTCAGCTGGTTGGTGAGATAGATGGCGGTCGCCTCGCCTTCGATCGTCGGACTCGTCGCGAGGATCACTTCCTGAATGCCGCCGAGCTTTACCCGATCGACCAACTCCTCGGCCCTGATATCGGAGGGTCCGACACCGTCCAGCGGAGATAAGGCGCCGAGCAACACATGATACAGGCCCCGGTAGGCGCCGGCCCGTTCGATGGCATAGGTCGTGCTCGGTTCTTCCACCACGAGGATTCTCGTTTGGTCCCGCTTGGGGTCGAGGCAAAACTCGCAGAGCTCCCCCTCGGCAATGTTCCGGCATTGGCGGCAAAACGAGAGCCCGTCCTTCACGGCGCGAATGGCGTCGGCCAAGCGGAGCGCCTCTTCGCGCTCGGCTTTCAACACGTGAAAGGCCAATCGCTGCGCTGTCTTTTGCCCGATGCCGGGGAGACGGACCAATTCGCGCACCAACCGCGCGAGGAGTCCTTGCTGATCAACTGCCATAGGGTAATTGTCCGCTAAAATAATCCGGGGACATTCATGCCGCCGGTCACGGCTTTCATCTCATTCGCCATCATCTCGCGCGCCTTGTGGAGGGCGTCGTTCGATGCCGCCATGACCAGATCCTGCACCATCTCGACGTCGCCGCTTTTCACGACTTCGGGATCGATCACGATGCCGAGCAATTGCATCGCCCCATTGGCCGTGACGGTCACGCTCCCTCCGCCGGCTGTCCCGGTGACGGTCTTCACTGAAGCCTGTTCCTGCACCTTCGCCATTTGCGCCTGCATCGCCTGCGCCTGCTTCAGAATATTTCCCATGTTCGCTAACGGGTTTTTCATTCTTCGATCTCCTTCTGGCTCGCTACCGGCCGGACCTCTGCGAGCTCTGCGCCGAACATTTCCAGTGCCTGCTTGACGACCGGATGCGCCCGCGCCTGCTCGAAGAGAACCTGTTTTTGTTCTTTTTCTTTTGACACTCTGAGCTCTGCCATCGTGCGCCCCGGGGGATCCGCCTCGGTCAACTCGACAACCCGCAGCCGAAGGGTCTGCCCGCTCAGCCGTTCACACATCGAGGTGAGCACCGCGATATTGTCGGGCTTCTCGATCATGCCACGAGCCACCGTCGCTTGTTTGGAAAAGCCAATCGTCACGACATGGCCGTCCACGCCGACGAGCCGCCCCATTTCCAGGAAGGGGGCGATATTGGAAAAGGCCCCGGCCACTTCCTCTTGAAGCTGCTCCCAATTGAGCGTGACAGCGGGACGGGCCGCGTCACTCGGGGGAGCAGGGACAGGTTTCGTTGCGGTCCCTTCACTGCTGGCGAGGGGAGGCCGGACAGGTGGAGGAGTCGGGAGGGGGTTCCGTGCCGGGGCTGCCGTTGCGAGCACCGGAGGTCTGGCCGGCATTGGCGCGGCTGGCATGGAAGCCGTCGATTGTGGAGGCTTTGGCGCCGATGGAGGGGGCGGATTATCTGCGCGAACGGGCTGCGCCGGTTTTTCTACGCGAACAGGCGTCTGCAAGGGGCGTGGTGCCTGGGCCGGCGGCATCGCTTGGGCCGGCTTCTCGTTCGCGCGACGCAGTAACCGCGTGGCCCGCACCGCCGCCGTTTCAAGCACGAATCGGGGATGGGCGCTGAGCCGGAGCGAATCCTCTGCTTGTGTGAAAATCGCAAAGAGTTCTTGAAGCTGCTCCGGTGAGAAGGCCTTGGCATCAGCCGCCATCTGCGCCAGGTCTTCCGTGGCGGCTTCGATCAGGCCCTGCTGCTCTTGCGGCAAAGGCACGACCGACACCACCAGCATGTTGCGCAGATATTCGACGATCTCCGCACAGTAGGCGCGCAGATCGTGTCCCTGGTCCAGCAGTTGGGCCAGCACGAGCAGCGCCGAGGCGCTCTCTTGTGCGGTAATGGCCTGAATCATGGCGCGCACCAATTCTTGCGGAACAGCTCCCAGCAATGCTTCCAGGTCCGTATGCACGATCGTTTTTCCGCCGAAGGCCACCGCCTGGTCGAGCAGGCTGAGTCCGTCGCGCATGCTGCCTTCGCTGGCCCGGGCGAGCGCCATCAGGCTTCGTTCCTCGATGACGATCTGGTCCTGATTGACCACATGGCGCAGCCGTTCGACGATCTCGGCTCGCGCAATGCGCCGGAAGTTGTAATGCTGACAGCGGGACAGAATCGTCGCCGGAATTTTGTGGATTTCGGTGGTGGCGAAAATAAACACGACGTGCGGGGGTGGCTCTTCCAGGGTCTTCAGCAGCGCGTTGAAGGCCGAGTTCGACAACATGTGGACTTCGTCGATGATGTAGACCCGGTACTTCCCGCGAAACGCGGCGAACTTGACGTTCTCGCGGATCTCGCGCACATCGTCCACGCTCGTGTTGGAGGCGCCGTCGATCTCCATGACGTCGACGGATGTGCCCGCCGCAATTTCGAGGCAGTTGGAACAGGTGCCGCAGGGTGTGCCGGTCTGCCCCTGCTCGCAATTGAGCGCTTTGGCGAGGATTCGTGCAACTGTGGTTTTTCCCACGCCGCGGCTCCCGGAAAAGAGATAGGCTTGGGCGATTCGCTTCGTAGTGATGGAATTGACCAGCGTCTGCACGACGTGCGGCTGTCCGATCACGTCGTCGAATGTGCCGGGCCGGTATTTTCTGGCGGAGACTTGGTAATCCATAAGACGTTAGGCGTGAAACGGTAGATGTGAAACGTTGAGAGGCGTGACCTTGCACGTCGTATCGTCTTAGGTTTCACGCCTCACGGAATAAAGCTAAGTGGGGCCAGGTGATCCTGCGGCACACAGAACTGACCGCTTACCGTTGCTTCCTTCCGGACCTGGCGGGGTTCACAGGGTTCTGTTGCACAGGGCCCAGCCCCGTTGACCGGTGACACGTGATGAGTGATCGGTGATACGTGAGAGACGAGAAACGCCCCGATCGCCTTCCTCGCATGACGGTATCACTCATGACCCATCACCTATCACTATTTTTGGCGGAGAGGGTGGGATTTGAACCCACGGTCCCATTGCTGGGACGCATGCTTTCCAAGCATGTCGATTCGACCACTCTCGCACCTCTCCGCACCGATTTTTACGAAGGGGCATCTTAGCACGCGGTCTGGTGAGCGGCAAGCTGACAACCAGCGCGAATCGCCATGTCATTGACCCTCCCCGGTCCCCTTCCTATACTGCCAGGAGTTCATAGGGAGATTCGCAGATGAGAATTTTCGTCGGGCTGGGTGTTCTGGTTGTTCTTTTGCTGGCCATCCTCCTGGTTTTGCCCTTTCTCGTCGACCTGAACCAGTATCAAGACCGGTACAAGCCGCTGATCGAGGAGGCGTTCAACCGCAAGGTGGTCCTCCAGGACGTTCGGTTGACCATCTGGCCACGGCTGGGTGTTCGCGTGGCAGGGGTCACGGTGCAGGAGGATCCTGCCTTTGGCGCCGGTCCCTTTGTGTCGTTCACCTCGCTCGACGTGGGGGTGAAACTGCTGCCGCTCTTGAGCCGGAGGGTCGAAGTTGAAGAGGTGACGCTGCGCGATCCGCTCATCGCCGTCATTAAGGACCGCAAGGGCGAGATGAACCTGTCGACGATCGGGGTGAGGGCCTCCGCAGCCTCCTCCCCTGGGCAGTCAGCTGCCAACCCGCTGCAAGTGCTGGCCCTGCTGGCGGTGGATCGCTTCGCTATTACAGGGGGTGCCATTACCTATCGCGACGAGTCCACGCCTGAGCCGATGGAATACCGGGTCAACGACCTTGAGCTGTTGCTCAAGTCCGTGCATCTGGGCGAGACCCCCACCCTGCATCTTGCCGCGACCCTGCAGCCTTACAATATTCCGGTCCGGCTGGATGGATCGGGTGGCCCGCTCGTCGACATGTTCGATCTGAAGCAGTTCACGTTCGACCTCGGTCTGGGCAAGATCGCGATGGGCCTCAAGGGCAGTTTAGTGGGCGGGAACCTCACTGCCACATTGACGGCGCCCGTGATCAACAGCGCCGACTTGCCGATGGCGCTCCCCCTTACGAAGCCGGTCCTGATCAAGGATTTTCATGCTACGGTGAAAGCCCACTATCCGTTGCCGCCGGGAGGATCAGCCGAGCAACTGGTCGATATCCATGATCTCGGTTTCGCGGTGGCCATGGGCCAATCCCTGTTGACGGTGCAGGGGTATGGAACCGGCGGTCGTCTGACCATTATGGTTTCGGCTCCTTCGATCAGTACGGCCGATCTCCCGACCGAGCTATCCCTGAAGAAGCCCATCGAAATGCAGGCGCTGCAACTCTCCGTCGAGCTCAAGGGCCAAGACCTTCGCGTGAACAACCTGTCGCTGCAGCTCTTCGGCGGGACGATCAAGGCGATTGGAGGGGTGACGGCGGGAAGTCTTGCTCCTCCCTTCAACGGGAAGGTCACTGTAGCAGGATTGCAGCTTGGCCCGGCGCTCGATGCGCTCGGTCCCTCGCAAATTTCCGCTAGCGGAACTGCCGGGTTTGAGCTCGCAGTGAGCGGACGGGGGTTTTCAATGTCGGACCTGACGAAGGCGTTGGAGGCGACCGGCCATATTAACGTGAGTCAGGGGAAAATCGAAGGCGTGAATTTGATTCAGGAGGCAGTGGCGCGTCTCAACGTTCCAGGTCTTAGATTGGACAATCTGAAGGCGACGGTCTTCTCGACGGCCGAAACGGACCTGGCCATCAAGGATGGCATTGTGAACATTCAGCGGCTCTTGATGGACAGCCATGATTTTCAGGCCACGGGAGGGGGAACGGTTGGATTCGACCAATCGCTCAATCTTAAGCTCGCGCTCAATCTCTCGCCTTCCTTGAGTCAGCAAATCGCAGGAGCCTTGCCGGCGACACGATTGGCCTTTGCCGGAGGTCGCTTGAACGTGCCAGTGACGATTACCGGCACGACCCAAGCCCCCTCCTATGGTGTGGACCTGCATGTGCTCACAGGGAGGGTTCAGGGACAGGTGAAGGAACAGCTCAAGGGGGCCATTAACGATCTATTGAGTGGCTCGTCGAAACCCCAGGATTTGAAACAGAAGGGGCAGGATTTCTTGAAAGGGTTATTAGGAAGATAGGAATGAGGAACATGTCGCTTTCCGTTGTTTCTTTAGCGATGCGCTACAGCCTGCAGGTATTCTGATCGACAGTCCCTGCAAGGCGATCGCCGGCAACCGTGGCCAATATTTTGTAATGCCCAAGGCCCAGTTCTTTGCCGAAAGCTTCACCCACGAGCACATCCTGTATATGTTGATGGTCCCTGGCGCGGAAGGAGGAGGGGCCGACCTTCAACCCATCGAACTCGTGCCCTTCCAGCGATTTGATCAGCCCGGCTGTGTCGGTCGAACCGGTCCGCTGTATCGCCTCAAGAATTTGTATCGCCGCGGCGTAGCCGAGGTAGCACCGTGACGTGGGCGTATGGTTGTACTTGTCGATTACGCCTTGGATGAACCGTCGTGAGCCCTCGGTGTTGATCTTGGGATCCCAGATCAGGCCCCAAACTCCCGCATTATTGGCATAGCCTAACGGGCGACCGATCTGTTCGCCGGCGATCATGCCGCCCACGCCAATCTTTTCCTTGGCCAATTCCAGTTTGGTGTAGGCTTTCAACGCATGGACGAGATCCCACCCATACAGGTTGAGAATGATCGCCGTGGGATTTTTGCTTTTCGCGTCGGTGAAGGCTGGCGCAAAATCAGTCGAGCCGAATGGCGTGACTGTCTCTCCGACAAAGTCGACGCCTTGGGACTTGCCCGCGTCCAGCATCGCCTGGGCCGATGTCTTGCCATCGAGGGTGGCAGCTGTAATCATGTGCCAGCGAGTCCCGTAGACCCTTGCAATGTGCGGCGCGACCGCCTGCGCCATCATGCGGGCGTTGGGCATGAATACGAATGTCTGAGCAGTGCAGGCCGCTCCCGTCAGTTCGGGGAGATGCGCGCCTGTCACCATGAAGAGTTTATTTTTCTGCTGCGCCAGCGCACTCACGGCGAGCGCGCAGTCTCCGTTGAACGTTCCCATTAACACGTCGACGCGATCCTCTTCGATCAATTTGGTTGCCGCTTTTACGGCTGTGTCCGGACTCGACGCATCGTCTGCCTCAAGAATCAAGACGGGCCGACCCAGCACCCCGCCTTTCTTATTGAACAGATCCGCCGCGACATTGGCGCCATGCACATCATGGATTGAGGAGGTCTTATAGGGGCTCGACAAGGGGTCGATGATGCCGATCTTGATCGGTTCGCCCGCAGTCGCCATGTGAGGCCTGCCCGTCAGACCCACCACCTGATTGATCAGATCACCCAAGGCCAGGGCGCCACCGGTCGCGGCTGTCAGTTGGAGAAATCGTCTGCGTGAGCAATCGGTCATGAGAGCCTCCGGGTATTGTGCAAAGTAAGTTAGTCTCGGGAAGCACGGGCGACCTGCAGGGAGTCAGGGTGGCCCTGCCTCTCGTGCCGGCCCGGCAGGCGCCGTAGGGCCCGTGGCCGGTTAACTAACTGAACTGATCCCAGGTATCGCACTGTTTGATCGACCAGAACACCGCTTCTTTGAGTTTCTTCAATGGTATGTTTTCCGGGTCGCGCATGGCTTGGAGCTTCTTGTCGAGGTCGTAGAGGGGCTGAATCGATCGTTTGTCCGGAATTTTCCCCAAGGCCCAGGCCACTTCCGTGAGTACGGACCAGTCGGTCTTCGGATCTTTCAGCTTGGCCAGGAGCGGCGATACGACTGAGGCATCTCCGTGGAGTCCGCCGAGTTGGCCTAACCCTTTGGCTGCGGCTGCTTGCACCTCGAGATCCTGGGACGTCGTCATGATTTCAATCAGTAGCGGAATGCCTTCCCTTCCGAGATTGCCCATCGCAGACAAGGCCTGTTTCGCCAAGTCTCTATCTTGGAGCGCTTGTTTCAGCCTCGGCAGGGCTTCATCTGCCTGCATTTCGCCGAGCAACGAAAAGATTTTGACTTTGCGAGCCTGGGTGGTTCCGGCAGAGTCCAGCAGCTTCAATAGCCGCTCCGGCTGGCCCCACTCCGCCGTCAACAGCAGCGGAAACTCGTATTTCTCCAGCTCCTCTTGTAGTTTTCCGATCGCATAGGCTCCTGGTTCCCCGGCCTTCGCGGCTTGGGCTGCCACGACCGCATCGTCGAAGCCGGTGCGCACCTCCCGCTGCCATCTCACTTTTAGTTCCCCCAAGAGATAGGTCATCTGACAGGCAGGCCCTTTCCAGAGGCGCGACGGAGCATCGGGCAGATCTGCGTCGCCGCCGGCCGCAGTGGTCCCTTCCCAGGTCTTCCGCTGTTCGCATTTCACCTTGAAGACTGCGTCGTGGGGCTTCGCGCGATCCTGAACCATTGTATAGCCCAACTCGCCCAGCTTCTGTGAGACGAGGTCGGCAATCGGTCCCGCTTCAATGGCTCCCTTATCGGTCAGGGCCATGGCATCGACCAGGACTGTCTGAACTTTGGCGAGTTGCGCCTTCTGCTCGATCGTAAAATAATCGCGATAGGCCCAAGAAGGAGTCGGTAGCAAAGCCAGCAGGCAGGCCATGGAAAGGAGAAACGCTCGCATCGTGCACCTCCTTACGGAACAGGGCTTCAGGGGAAGCCATTGAATGTGCGGAGGAGAGGGAGTTTCGTGCTATTCCCCGCTCGTTCCACGACTCACGTCTTCACCTCGTGTCACTGTGTCACGCTTGCAGGGTTTGAGGCGATGGAGCAACCTCGTCGGTATTATACCCCCCATAAGATGAGGGTGCTACCAATCACTGACTTGGGCCAGGAGTCGTGCGTAGTTGGCCTGATGGGGCTCGGTCGAAAGCCTGCAAAATTCAATCGTTCTCCGCTCTTGGGCCGACTCAGGGCCTGTTTACCATGGGTCCTCTCCCCCAGGAGTATGGGTTGACAGTAGGAGGCATCCAACGGTACAAAAGACGAACGCTATTGAGTTATTTCGCTTAGTTGCTCATCATGCTGGAGGCGACTTCAGCATAACCCCACCATGCGAGCGTGGCGAAACTGGCAGACGCGCGAGACTTAGGATCTCGTGGGTAACCGTGGGGGTTCAAGTCCCTCCGCTCGCACCAAACCACGGACGGCTGCGACGGCGCAGTGGCACCTGGCGGCTTCTTACAAGATAAGGGTAGTACCAGCTATGAAAATGGAAGTGACTGAATTAGGACCGATGAAACGCGCCCTCAAGATCGAGGTGCCAGCCGACGAGGTCACGCAACGGTTTGCCCGTGCGTACGTGGAGTTGAACCGCCAGGTCAACATCCCGGGGTTTCGCCCGGGCAAGGCGCCCCAGGCCTTGCTGGAAAAACGCTATTCCAAATCCGTGGAAGAAGACGTGATCCGGAACCTCGTGCCGGACTATTATGATAAGGCCGTTCGCCAAGCGGGGATTGTGCCGGTTCTCGTCGAAATTCCTCCGCTGGAGCGAGTCAAGATCAAGAAGGACGAGCCCTTCACCTTTACCGCGACTGTCGAGATCAAGCCGACCATCGAGTTGCGGGACTATAAGGCGCCGAGCCCTATCTCGCTCAAGCCGGACAAGCGCACCGTGACCGAGGAGCAGCTGGCTCGTGGGCTCGAAGTGTTGCGCGAACAGCAAGCCCGTTTGGAAGCGGCTCCGGCCGGCCACGTCATCGCGGAGGGGGACTATATCGTGCTGGACGTGCAGGGCACCCTCGACGGGGCGCCGCTGGACGGCACGAAGAAGGAAGGGCAGCTCCATAAGGTCGGATCGAACGCGTCCGTATTGGGCGTGCAGATCGATTCGCAGGTCATGGGCAAGAAAGAGGGCGACGTCGTCCAGATTTCCCAGCCCTATCCTGCCAGCCATCCCGATCCTCGTGTCGCAGGGAAAACGGTGGTGTTTAACGTGACGTTGAAGGCCGTCAAAGAGAAGAAGCTGCCGGCGCTGGACGACGAGTTCGCCAAAGACTGCGGCCCCTACACCTCGCTCCAGGAAATCAAAGACAAGTTGCAGGGCGGGATGGAGCAGGCCCTGAAGCGAGAGATCGAAGATACCTACAAGGATACGATCATCAAGCGGCTGGTGGAGACCCACCACTTCGATCTTCCGGAAACCCTGGTAGAGCGCGAGCTGGAAGCCATCATTCGCCAGCACGTGCAGCAACAGCAACAGAAGAGCGGCAGCGAGGATGCGTTGAGCATGGAAGCGCTCACGGCTCTTCGTCAGGAACATCGCGACGAAGCCGCGCGCCGGGTGAAGCTCGGCCTTATCTTGGAAGCGATTGCCGAGAAAGAAGGGCTGACGGTCACGCAGGATGACCTGAACGCCGAAGTCATGCGGTTGGCGTCGGAGCTCAAGATGCCGGCGGCCGATCTCGTGAAGATGATTAAGTCGGGCGGGCAGGATTCTATCGATGAATTGCGCGCCAGGATTCTGGCGGACAAGGCGTTGGATTTCGTGTATCGCAATGCGGTGATTCAGGGATAAGAACCGACCGGTGCCGGTCCTCCGGCACCTCGGCGTCAACAGGCTGTAAGCGGAAAGGAACGACGTGCATGCTGGTTCCCATTGTTATTGAAACGACGAACCGAGGCGAGCGGGCCTACGACATCTATTCCCGGCTCCTCAAAGACCGGATCATTTTCCTGGGTGCGCCAATCGACGACGTGTTCGCCAACTTGATTATTGCCCAGCTGTTGTTCCTCGAAGCGGAAGATCCGGAGAAAGACATCAATCTCTACGTCAACTCGCCAGGAGGAAGCGTTACGGCAGGTTTGGGTATTTACGACACGATGCAATATGTGAAGCCCCCGATCAACACCATCTGTCTGGGCCAGGCCGCCAGCATGGGAGCTTTCTTGCTCACCGCCGGCACCAAGGGCAAGCGATTCGCCCTGCCGAATGCCAGGGTCATGATCCACCAGCCCATGGGCGGGTTTTCCGGACAGGCCACGGAAATCGACATTCATGCCAGAGAGATTTTGAAAATCCGCGAGCGGCTCAACGAGATCATGGCCAAGCACACGGGCCAGCCGTTGGAGAAGATCGCTCAGGATACGGAACGGGACTACTTCCTGTCGGCGGAAGAGGCCAAGCAGTATGGTCTCATCGACGAAGTCATCACGAGGCCTCCGAAGCTCCTCAAGGCTGTCAGTGGCGATGCAGGGAAAGACGCGGCGAAGGACAAGTAACAGGGGGACGTATGGCTAAGCCGGATAAGCCGGATAAGATGGATCGACATCTCCGCTGCTCGTTCTGCGGAAAGAGCCGCGACGAAGTCCGCAAATTGATTGCCGGGCCTACGGTCTACATCTGTGACGAATGCGTCAACCTCTGCAACGACATCATTGCCGAGGATTGGGAAGAAGCCAAAGAAGAGATTTCGTCGAAGCTCAAAAAGCCGGTGGAGATCAAGCACCACCTGGATCAATACGTCGTGGGGCAGGAGCGGGCCAAGCGAATCCTCGCGGTGGCCGTGCATAACCACTACAAGCGGATCTCGTCCAAGGACAAGGACACGGATGAGGTGCAGCTCCAGAAGGGCAACATCCTCATGCTGGGGCCGACGGGCACAGGCAAGACGTTGCTGGCGCAGACTCTCGCGAAGTATCTGGATGTTCCATTCACGCTGGCCGATGCCACCACGCTGACCGAAGCGGGGTATGTCGGCGAAGATGTGGAAAACATCATCCTCAAGCTTCTGCAAGCGGCGGACTACGATGTCGAGCGGGCGGAGCGGGGCATCGTCTATATCGATGAAATCGACAAGATCAGCCGCAAGAGCGACAGCCCCTCCATCACGCGCGATGTGTCTGGTGAAGGGGTGCAACAGGCGCTGCTCAAGCTCATCGAGGGCACCGTGGCCAACGTGCCGCCTCAGGGCGGGCGCAAACATCCGCATCAGGAATTTATCCAGGTCAACACGAGCAACATTCTGTTCATCTGCGGCGGCGCGTTCGTCGGGCTCGAGCAGATTATCGAACAGCGGCTGAACCGCAAGTCGATGGGATTCGGCGCCGAAGTTCGCGGGAAGAACGAAATCAAGCTGGGCGAACTGTTCGCGAAGGTTCAACCGGAAGACTTCCTCAAGTACGGGTTGATTCCTGAATTCGTCGGGCGGCTGCCGGTTGTGGCCACGTTGGATGAGCTGGATGAGCGAGCGCTTATCCGTATTTTGACCGAACCGAAAAACGCCCTGACGAAGCAGTACGAGAAGCTGCTCTCATTCGAAAAAGTGAAGTTGAAGTTTACGGAAGGCGCGTTGGGCGCGATCGCGCGGAAGGCCTTTATCCAGAAAACAGGCGCTCGGGGCCTGCGCGCGATCCTGGAAGATGTGATGTTGGACGTGATGTACGACGCCCCGTCGCAAAAGCTAATTAAGGAAGTCCTTATTACGGAGGATGCCATCCTTGGGAAGCATCCTCCTATTCGGATTTTCGAACAGGACAAGGATGTAAAGACGGCATAAGCCGTTGTAAGTAAATGAGTTTTAGTTAGTACTTCCGTCTTCTTTCATTTAAGAAACAGCCAGGTACAGGGTGCCCCTGTCCTGGCTGTTTTGTTATAGAGCCCCCTTTTGAATCGGCTTGGCCCCGCGTCCTCTTTTTATTCCAGCCGGTGTCAGCCTCCTAATTTCGCGCTTTTCCTCGACAAGATAGAATCCTGCGCTATACTTGCTTTGTCACGCTTGAACGTGGAGGACGTGTGAAGTATCCAGTGTCTTCAAGTCTTCGGCATAAAGGCAAAGCCATCGACCTCGATGCAGCCCGGGAAGTTATCACGCTTCTGGGAAGCAACGGCGAGCCTATGGGCAATTTGTCCTGGGATTTCGTCATCGACCAGATTTTGGCCTATCGTAAGCCCCCCACGAGCCGGGAGCCCAGGAATGAGCCGCGTGTGGCGCTTACGTTTCGCGTCAAATACAAGACTCCGGAGGGGCACCGGTTTGAAGGCCGCGCCGGTGGCATCGGCGGAGGCGGGCTCTTTATAGAAAGCCACAGCCCTCTCACGGTTGGCACCAAGCTCGCGCTTGAATTTTCGTTGCCAGAAAATCCTGCAGAATGGTTGCCGGCCAAGGGCGTGATCGCATGGGTCTGTCCCAAGGCCGACCAATATACGTTTAGCCCAGGCATGGGGGTACGTTTTACCGAAATTAACCCCGATATTCGCGCTCGCGTGCTGGAACTGGTGAAATCCATCCAGACCGTCGCACAGCCCGCCTAGCCGCAGATCCATCCGCGATCAAATCGTTTCGCATATCATAATAGGGATTTGAGTATGAAGTTTCCTGTCACCACGACAGAAAGACATGAGGGGAAAGTTCTGGCGATGAATGTCGAGGAGGAAGTCCTCACGCTTCATAGCGCGACAGGAGAGCTGCTCGGGGCTCTCGCGTGGGGCGATATCATTGAGCGGGTTCTTGTTCGTGACGACGACGCCAGATTTTCCTCGGTGCGCTCGCATCCGAGAGTGCCGCTTGCCGTGAAGGTCCGGTATATGACTCCGGAGGGCAAGCAGTTCGACAGTGTCACCGGTAGCATCGGCGCGGGCGGCCTGTTTATTGAGAGCAGCGCCCCGCTGGATCATGGCACCGAGTTGTCCATCGAGTTTGCGCTGCCAGACCGTCCCATGGAGAAGCACAAGGCCAAGGCGAAAGTCGTTTGGACTCGCAGAAAGCCTGAGCGGTATGTGCTCTTTCCAGGGATGGGTGTTCAATTTACCGTGATCGACGATCAGGCTCGCCGCGAGCTTGCTCAGCTCGTTGAGGCGTTGACTCGTTCCCGCAAGGCGGCCTAAGGCCCTTGTTTCGCCCAGCGCCGCACCTCGCGGTCTGCGTCCTTCGCGCCCGCTGCTTCAAGCGCGGCCTTCGTCTCGAAATCGCTGAATGTTCTCAGGCGATAGGCTGCTTCTGCCCGCACCCTGGGCGAGGGGTCTTGCGCTAAACATTCTCTGAGCCAAGGGGCGACAGAGCTTCCTCCCCATTCCCCTACCGCCGCCACAATTCCCTGACGGACCTCCGCATCGGAATCATGGCCTGCGGCGATGAGCGCAGGAATCCATTGACTTGAATCGACTTGGATCAGGGCTCGCGCCGCGGCTTTTTTGATGTTGGGATCCGAAGATGGCAGTAAGGCGACGATCGGTTGCAGCAATTGGGAGCGCGGTTCGATTTCACCGATTGCCCCAACCGCGGCCTGGCGGACCGATTCGACGGGATCCTCCAGCGCTTGCGCCAATAGGAGCACGACCGCTTCCGTGGCTGCTGGTTTCAATCGTCCCAGCGCGGTGATCGCTGCCTCGCGAACGAGAGCGGAGGGGTCACGGGAGAGGGGAAGGATGGAGTCGGTGGCTTGAGGGTCGCCGATTTTTCCGAGGGATTCCACTGCCGTTCGCCGCATCTCTGGCCGCTCATCCTGGAGCAGTTTCAATAACAGCGAGAGCGCCTGCGCTTTGGATGAAGAGGGAGAGTCCTGGAGACAGCCGGAGAGAGAGAGGCTCAGTGCAAGGGCAGCCCATCCGATGGTGTGAGAGGAGGTCGCGCGGCGGAACAGGGACCAGACATTGGCCAGGCCGATGGAGCCCTTTCCCCAGCTCACGCTTGTTTCGGAGGCTCCTCATGCAGGGCGGGCAGTTCTTTGGCTGCTTCGAGGGATTGCTGGAACTCTTTCTGCGCGGAATCCATTTCAGCTTGGATCGTGCGCATCTCAGGATCGACCGAATTGCGAACATCGGCGACGGCTTGCTTGAATGTCCGTAAGGCATCGCCCAGTCCCTCGCCCAAGCTCTGCATATCTTGAGGGGAGACGCCGGCTGGCTGCGCGGCCTTCGCCTTCATCGCCGCCTGCTGTGCCTGTACGCGGACCACGGCATCCTTATTCACGATGGCGGAGGGACGATTGGCTACCGGTTTGGCCTGGGCGCCTGGAGGCAGGGGCGGGTACTGCGCCTTCATCATCGGTGAGGGAGCCGCCGCCCGCTCTTCCATTGTCGGGGGTCTCTGGCGCTGCGCCGCTGTAGTGGATGTTGCCGCGCGAACTGGCTGCGGCGGAGCCGCCATGTTGTGCATCAAGGCGGCGGTGGTTCCAGGGGTCAGTTCTGGGCCTGGCGTATAAGGAGCGGTGGGTTTCAGCGAGGCGGGCGCCTGGCCCTGCTGCGGTACCGTTGTGGCTGGCGCAGCCTGGACTGTTGCTTGGACTTGCATGGGAGCCGGCTCAGTTGCTTCCGCTTGCAGGACCTCCGGCGCGGGGATTTCATTGACTTCTTTTTTAAATCCTCTGAGCGCCTTGCCGACCCCTTCACCGATTTGCGGAAGCTTGCCTGCTCCGAAAATGATGAGGACGATGACCAGGATAATGATGAGCTCTGAGATCCCCATGGTACCAAACATGGCGTCGTTCCTTTGTTTAGTTCGATAAGTCGACTGCGGCCCTGCTGTTTTGAGAGCCGAATCAACTGTATAGGCCAGTAGGAGGCACTGTCAAGGAATGGCCAGGGGCTAGAAAATGGAGACGATTTCGCTTTGCAATGGCAAGCCAAAGACCAGAGCTTCCCGGTCCGCGAGGTACACATCCAGTTCGCTTCTGATCCCGAACTCGCCAGGCAAGTAGATCCCAGGCTCGATTGAAAAGCAGGTTCTCGGCATCAGGCGGCGGGTGTCCTGCGTCTCCAGACTGTCAATGTTAGCGCCGTTGCCATGGACCTCTTCGCCGATTGAATGGCCCGTGCGATGGACGAACTGGTCGCCATAGCCACCCTGTTGGATGACCTGCCTGCAGGCCTGGTCGACTTCCCAGCCGAAGGGGCGGCGGCCTGCCGCTGTTTCTGTTTTGGCAAAGTTCAGGGCCGCGTCCCGGCCTTGCCGGACCAAGTCGAAGATCGCGCGTTGTTTTGCCGGCACAGTTTGCCCGACATAGCCGGTCCAGGTGATATCGGCGTAGACCGCATCGGTCTCCGCTCGTTTGGCCCAGAGATCGATCAAGAGCAATGAGTCGCGGGTCACGTCGGCCGATCCGGCCTTCGTCGGGCCATAATGGGGGTCGGCGCTATGGGCATTGATGGCGGCAATCGGCGCACTCGACGTGGTCATGCCGGCATCGCCGATACGAGCCAGAATAAACTGTTGCACATCATATTCGGTGAGACTTCGGCCTTGCGCGATGGCTTCATGCACATGGCTGAACGTTTCGTCGACGATGCGCCGGAGCGCGGCCGCGGCAAACTGGTGCGACTCGAGCTGCCGGTCTGTCCAGCGCGCCTCAAATATCTGAATCAGGTCCGCAGAACTGACCACCTCGGCGCCGTAGCTTCGGATCAACTCAATGGTGCCGGCATCCACCCGCGACACATAGGGGACTGCGTTCAGCGGAGAATATTGCATGGCGACGCGGGGGCTGCCGGCCAACAGGCGGGCCAGGATTTGCCGCTGCTGTTCCCACGACACGTAGCAGTCGGCCTGTCCCGGCAATGGATCCAGCACATGGGGCTCGATGCGGTGCAGTAATTTGACCGGAGTGCCCTGCGCCGGAATCCAGTAGTACCAGCGTCTCGTCACATGGAGCGTCGGGTCGAGCTGAAGGATGCGATAGGCAAGGGGGTCGCTCCCGCGAAAATCGTAGAAGAGCCAGCCGTCGATGTCGGTCTCGCGAAGGGCCTGCTGAATTTCGTTCACGCGCTGGTGGAGGGCTGTAATCATCGCGGGCATCTTATCGTCGCGCTACCAAGCCGTCAATGAGACGAAAGGTGAGACCGGCGGTCGTGCTACAATGCGCGCATGGCAGCCGAGCATGCACCAGAGCCTTCTCAGTTCCGGGTGACCCTGTTTGTCGGACCGCAGCCGGTGGAGGGAAGGCCTGAGCTTTTTTCCTGCGTGTTCAACGTCAAGAAGCGGAGCTGGAAGGGCGGGATCCAGGTTGCCGTCCACATGACGCAGAGCCAGATCGATCGGCTCTGCGCCGACATGGATTTTTCCGGTTGGCTGGCTCGGGCTTTGAATGATCTCTCAGCGGAAGATCGTGCATCGTGCCAGGAGCGAGCCAGCGAGTTCTTTGTCCAGGCGGTCTGTTGGTGCAAGTTGGATATCTTGCTGCAATCCGGCATTACGCAAGAGAACCAATGTCTCGCGGAGGACCGCTGGGCCGTCGAAGTCGGAGAGGCGGTTGTCCGGCGAAGGAGCTTCATGATATCGTACATTGCTGCTGGGCTGGACCTTGCCTCGGGAGAGACGGATGTCTTGTAGACAACGCGTTCTCTCTGCCATGCAGGGGGTTTGCAATCAGAGTCGAATTTGCTATAACCCCACTACCCTGCAATGTGGGTGAGCGTCCTGGGGTCAACCACCGCCGCTCAGCTTGTTTTGTCGAAGAAGGAGGATTACCCGTGAATACATATGCATCATCTGCTCGTCTCTGCGCGGCTTCCGGTTGCAAGCTGGTCGCAGCTTTCATGATTCTGGCTTTGTGCACCGTCACGATGGCGCCACTGGCTTGGAGCCAGGACAGCACCTCGGTCTCTTCGAGCGGGGCCAACGATGGCGGAAATCCATCGAGCGCGGGCCTGCAAGCCGCAGCCGTTCTCACGACCGTTGTGTATTTTCCGCTGAAAGCGGCATTCGCCATTGGCGGAGGCATTGTCGGTGGATTGGCCTATGCGTTTTCAGGCGGGAATGAACAATCGGCTAAGAGCATTTGGACCACGAGCCTCTACGGCACCTACCTTATTACGCCGGACCATCTCCAGGGCAATCGGCCTGTGCGGTTCCTGGGGGTTGCGGATCCGAACAGTGGGTCGGAACCTGCCCGCTAGCCGATGAAACCGATCATCGGCGTCACACCAGACTTCAATGCCGGTGATCGGAAGGAATGGGGCGGGCGCGAGCCCACCTACTTCCTGCGCGCGCGTTACATTCGCGCCATTGAAGAATTGGGCGGCATCCCGCTGGTGCTGCCGCTCGTTGCAGATCGAACCGCAAGGCGGCGTCTGTTGCAGCAACTCGACGGACTCCTTCTCACAGGTAGCGGGCCGGACCTCCCTCCGTCATTGTACGGTGAGCGTCAGCGCTATCCGTTTGGAACGGTGAGCGACCGTCGCGCAAGCTGTGAATTGGATTTTGTGCACCTGGCCAGGCGGGCCGATCTTCCGCTGCTCGGTATTTGTGGAGGGATGCAGACTATAAACGTCGCCTGCGGCGGCAGTCTGTTCCAGGATATCGCGTCCCAAGTGACGAAGCCGCTTCAGCATCGGCAACGGACTCACGCGACGAACCTCAGTCATAGCGTGATCGTCACGCCTGGCAGTTTGCTCCGTCGCATCGTGCGGTCTGCTTCGATGCGAGTGAACAGCTCCCACCATCAATCGGTCAAAGCCGTCGCGCCGTCATTGATCGCCAGCGCCGTAGCCACCGATGGCATCGTCGAGGCGATCGAATCCCCGGTCCACCGTTTCTTTCTCGGCATCCAGTGGCATCCGGAATTTTTGTTCGAGCAGCATCCGCTCCACCGGCGATTGTTCGAGGCCTTTTTGCGCGCCGCCCGTCGCCGGGCCACATAGCAGGATGTTGAAAAAAAACTCCAGCTTCGGGTTCGTCAGCCGCGCAGAATATTTCGCGATGCGCCGTTCGGCGTCCCAGCGGATCGAGGTGGTTCGATGATCAGGCGGCTCTTTCGAACGAAATCCATCGACCAGATTCTCAAGGACGCGGATCACCCGGATCATCGGCTGAAGAAGACCCTTACGGCCTGGGATCTGACGGCGCTCGGCATCGGCGCGATCATCGGCACCGGCATCTTCGTCCTGATCGGCACCGCCATCGTCGGTGATGCCCATCGGCCAGGAGCGGGACCGGGAATCATTCTGTCTTTCGTGCTGTCCGGCCTGACCTGCGCCTTTGCGGCGCTTTGCTACGCAGAGTTCTCCACCATGATTCCCGTGGCCGGCTCCGCCTATACCTATTCGTATGCCACGCTGGGAGAATTTCTGGCCTGGATCACCGGGTGGAATTTGATCCTCGAATATGGTGTGGCCTGCGTCGCGGTGGCCATCGGCTGGTCCGGTTATTTCAATAATCTGCTCCAGTTGGCCGGGATCGAATTGCCGCATTGGGCGACGCATCCGCCGGGAGGACCGGACGGGGGCGTGGCGAACTTCCCTGCTGCCATCATAGTGTTACTCGTTACCATCATCCTCGTCATCGGGATCAAAGAAAGCGCCCGCGCGACCGGCATCATTGTTTGCTTGAAGCTCGCGGTCATCCTCTTTTTCATTGCCGTGGGGACGCCGGCCGTGAATGCGGACAACTGGACCCCCTTTATGCCTCAGGGGTTCGCCGGCGTCGGCGCCGCCGCGGCGATCGTGTTTTTCGCCTATATCGGATTCGACGCGATTTCCACGACTGCCGAGGAAGCCAAAAACCCTCAGAAGGATCTGCCGATCGCGATCATTGCCTCGCTCAGCATCTGTACGGTTCTCTACATTGCCGTGGCCGCTGTCCTGACCGGTTTGGTTCCCGCATCACAGATCGATATCCATGCGCCGGTGGCGGAAGCGCTCAACCGGGTAGGGTTCAAGTGGGGAGCGGCGATTGTGGGGATCGGGGCTGTGGCAGGGATCACTAGCGTGCTGGTCGTGATGATGCTGGGCCAGATCCGGGTCTTCTTTGCCATGTCGCGCGACCACCTTTTAAGTCCCTGGCTTTCAACCGTGCATCCGCGCTATGGCACGCCTCACTATGCCACGATTATCACCGGCATCGGCGTGGCCACGCTTGCCGCCTTGATTCCCATTGGCGACGCAGCGGACATGACGAACATCGGCACCCTCTTTGCCTTTGTCCTGGTCTGTATCGGTGTCGTGATCCTGCGCTATACGAAGCCGAATCAGCCCCGCCCCTTCCGTCTTCCCTTCATGCCGGTCGTGCCCATTCTGGGCATGCTGGCCTGTCTCGGCTTGATGAGCTTTCTTCCTTGGGTGACCTGGATCCGATTCGTCGTCTGGACCATGATCGGCATCGGGGTCTACCTGGGATATGGCTTGAAACATAGCAAGCTGGCTGGTCCTTCCCCTGAAGACCACCTTCCAAAACGTTCACGCTAAATAGAGTGGGTTAGTTCGATTCGTCTACTGGCTGAGCCGCTGGCGCTGCTGCGGATGCCGCCGGTTTAGGAGCGGCAGGTGGCTTGGGAGGAGCAGGTCTTTCAGGTTTGATGCCCCCTTCCCAAGAGGGACCGGAGTACATGTCTGCCGCGAGACCCGTGGCTTTCCATTTTTCTTCGAAATCAGCCGCTGCCTTATTCGGCGTCTCACCGCTGCCGACCACGTCATTCCAGGGATAGGCCCTGGGGCCGATCTGGCACTTCATTTCCGTCCGCTTTAAATAGAGGGCGATCGGGTTTCCACGGTAGGGACCGAGGAAGATATGTACCGAGCCGACGTATTCAAGTAACTGTGGCATGCCGCCTCCAAGAGGCTGGCATGATGCCACAAGAGGTGCGCCGAGGGCAAGGAGGGAGGGGGCCAGGTGCCCTCCTTGCTCGCAGAACGCGCACGATGAAACGGTGCTCGTTCGATGCGCGCAGTCAGGGGGCAAGCCTCCTTGCCCTTTAATCAGGGATTCGGAAAAGCAGAAGGCTGCGGCGACGTGGTCGGGGATTGCGCCGGGCGTTTGCGGATCATGAAGACGCCGAGGGTCAGGACCATGATGACCGTCACGTTCAAGCCCACGTCCATGAGGTATTGATAAAATTGCGTGTCGGTCATGGCGGTCAGATGGGAGAGTTCTGCGCTGGCGGTGAGAATCCGTCTGGTGCAGGCGATGACGCCGACCGCAAGATAGGGTTCCAGGTCCAGGATTTCCGTCTGCAGAAACCGGATGACGGTTCGAAACAATTCCAGCAGAATGATGACGAGTAGAATATCGTTCAGTAGCTTCAGCCCTGCAGGCAAAAGCTGCTGGTGGCTGCTGGGATTGAACTGCCCCGCCACAAATATGTACCAGGCATGCACGAAAATCAGCATGCCCAGGATCAGGAGGCTGAATCCTGCCGTGGCATAGCCCAATCGGTCCAGCCATTCCATGGCCCCGCACCAGCGCGTCATGAGCTCTTTTCTGTGCTGCATGATCCCTCCTGTGTGAAGCCGTTAGGCTGTTCCCGCCGGGCCTGTCGGTTCCGGCTCCGGTCCCCGCATCTTGCCATATTGAAGATCCCGCATCGAGCTGGCCGTCAGCACATGCCCGCAGCAGCGAATCTCTGTGAAGCCGGCCCCTCCGTCGATGATCATGACGCGCAGGCCGCAGGAGTCCTGGTATAGCTTTTTTTCATCGAGCACGACCGCGGGAGGCAGGCTCCCCTTTTTTCGGCCGCGGATGATTTCGGCGTCAGGCACCAGGTCCTCTTCCGTCAGATCATGGCCGCAACAGACGATCTTCTCGAATCCCTCGCCGCCGCCCATGACTTTGACGACAAGGCCGCACGATTGTGGGTGCCGTTTGAATTCATCGAGGATATCGCCTTTTTTAAGCGCCACAACCCCTCCATCTCTCGCCCCGGCTAAAGCCCAGTTGTGCTTGCTCTACAGTGTTGCGACCTTCGGTAACCGATCCCGGACCTGCTCGATGGTGCGGAGCAGGGTCTGATGGCTTCGGCAGCCTGCAATGAGTTTCGCGTCGGAGATCGTCACCGGTTTATAGGGTGCTACAAATTTATCTTTGAGTCTGGTGATACGAGCCACCGAGAGGTTCAACCGTTCGGGGGAAATCGTTCCTGCTGAGACGGCCTGTTCGATGGCCTTGAAGGCAGCGATTTCGCGATCCCGATCTTTGCAAATCAACAGCACATCGCACCCTGCCAGCACCGCCCGGACTGCGGCATCTTCCACTCCGTAATGGTCGATGATCGCATGCATCTCCAAGTCGTCCGTCAAGACCACCCCATCGTATTGCAGCTCCTGGCGCAAGAAATTGGTGATGATGGCCGGCGAGAGAGTGGCTGGCAATTCGTTGTCGAGGGCTTGGTACAGGACATGGGCGGTCATCAGTGACGCGACTCCCTGCGCCACGGCCCGGCGGAACGGAGGGAACTCGATAGCCTCCAAGCGCTCCCGCGTGGCCTCGACCACCGGAAGTTCTTTGTGGGAATCGACGCTCGTGTCGCCATGGCCGGGGAAATGTTTGCCGCAGGCCACGACCTTATTGTCTTGCAGTCCCGCTGCCGTGGCCAATCCCAGCTCACAGACCACACCCGGCGTCGTCCCGAAGGCTCGGTCGCCGATGACCGGATTGGCCGGATTGCTATTGACGTCGAGCACCGGCGCCATATTCATGTTCACGCCCACGGACTTCAGCTCTTTGGCGATGGTGGCAGCGGCCGCATAGGCCAATTCGGTTGAATTGCACCGGCCCAACAGGTCGCAGGGCGGGAAAATCGTAAAGCCCTTCGGGAGCCGGGAAACGCGGCCGCCTTCTTGATCGATTGAGATCAAGAGCGGTGAATGGGGGCTGCAGGCTTGCAAGTCGTTGGTCAGTTCGACCATCTGCTCGACGGATTCCAGATTCCGCGAGAACAGAATGACGCCGCCCGGCTTATATTCTTTAATAAACGCCGCCAGGTCCGGCGTCACCGACGTGCCTAGAAACCCGACCATGAAGAGCTGTCCGATCTGATCTCGTGTAGTCATGCGATAGGGTTCCACGATTAGAGGCTCCGATCAATCAGGTATTGCAGCAACAGTCTGGTTCCAATCGCGGAGGGTCCCTTCGGTACGTAGGCCCGCTCCCGTTCGCTCCAATCCGTACTGGCGATATCGAGGTGAACCCAGGGGCAGTTCCCCACGAACTTGCTTAGAAAGAGCGCCGCGGTGATCATGCCGCCGCCCCGGCCTCCGATGTTGCGCATGTCGGCGACGTCGCTCTTGAGCTGTTCGAAATATTCTTCCCAGAGAGGCATTTCCCAGACCCGTTCGCCGGCCTTCTGCCCGGACCGACGCACCTGTTCCTTAAGGGTCACGTCGTTCCCGAACATCCCGATCGCAAATTGGCCGAGCGCCACCACGCAGGCTCCCGTGAGGGTCGCAATGTCGATCAAGGCCGCCGGTTTGTAGCGCATCGCATAGGCGAGGCCGTCGGCCAGGATGAGCCGGCCTTCCGCGTCCGTGTTCTGGACCTCGACGGTCTTTCCCGCCAGCGTCATGACGATATCGCCTGGCTTCATCGCCCGCCCGCCCGGCATATTTTCCGCCACAGGCAGGATACTGATAAGCCGCAAGGGGAGTTTGAGCCGGGCCGCCGCTCTGATCGAGGCGAGGACTTCGGCTCCGCCCGTCATATCGGCCTTCATATGTTCCATATTTTCGGCAGGCTTCAGCGAGATTCCGCCCGTGTCGAAGGTGATCGTCTTTCCGACCAGCACGACCGGACGTTCGTCTTTTTTCTTGGCTCCGTTATATTCTAGGATGATGAACTTGGGCGGCTCCTGGCTTCCCCGCGCCACGCCGAGCAGCGCCCCCATGCCCAAGCGTTCCATATCTTTCTGTTCGAGAATCTTGATCGTGATCTTTTCAGCCTTGGCGATGGCCTTCGCTTCATCGGCCACCATGGTCGGGGTCAGGACGTTGGAGGGATGATTGCAGAGGTCTCGGACGAAGACGGTGGCCTCTGCCGTGGCGACGCCGCGGCGGATCCCTTCGGCAACCTGTCGCAGCTGACTGGTTTGCGGGATGAGCACCTTCATCTCCGCGACGGCATGATCCGAGGCGGCCTCGCTTCGATAGACGGTGAATTGATAACTGCCCAGGATCGCGCCCTCGACCATCGCTTGCGCGACCTCGAGCGATGACATCCCGCTAGGCATCACTGTCGGCAGCGCCACGGTAAAGGACCCGACTTTTGCCTGCCGGACTCGTTTCGCGGCCGATCCCATCGCCTGCCGGATCGTCTCCAGCGTGACCGTGCTCTTCTTGCCCAAGCCGACCAGGATCAGCCGCTTGGCCGGCACCTTACCCTGGGTGTGATAGAGCAAGACTTCGTTGGCCTTGCCTTCGAACTCCTTGGATTGGAGCAGCTTGCGCAGCGAGCCTCCGAGGGCCCGATCAAGCAGGGCCGCATCCTGTTTGGCCAAACCCTCTCCCTCGCAATGCGTGAGCACCAACACATCTGTCGATGCCGTCTCCGCCTTTCCAACCTGTGATTTGACCCGCATGATCTTCATTCACGTCTCCTTGTTCGAGTTGTCACACTCCGCGCATATCCGGCGCCCATATGTATTTGTGCAGTTGTAACTGAAAACGGACCGGCATCCGATCGGCCAGGATCCATTCCGCCAGCTGGCGCAGATCGAGTGAGCCGAAGACCGGACTGAAAATCACCGAGCAGCGGTCGGCCAAATGATGGTGGACAAGAATCTCCTTGGCCCAATCATAATCGGCTCGATCGACCAGGACGAATTTTGCTTCATCCTTGGCGGTGAGCGCGGCAAGATTGGGCCAATGCATCCGTTCTGTCATGCCGCTTCCCGGGCATTTCACATCCAGGATGATATGGACCCGGGGGTCGACCGGCGCGATATCGATGGTGCCGCTGGTTTCCAGGAGGACGGTGTAGCCGGCATCGCAGAGCCTGGCCATGAGGGGGAGGCTCTCAGTCTGCGCAAGCGGCTCCCCTCCCGTGACCTCCACGAGACGGCACCCATAAGTCTGCACTTTCGCCAGGACCTCATCGATCGAGCAGTCCTGCCCTCCGTAAAAGGCGTAGTCGGTGTCGCACCAGGTGCAGCGGAGCGGGCAGCCGGTCAGCCGCACAAATACGCAGGGCTGTCCCGCGTAGCTCGATTCGCCCTGAATGCTATGGAAGATCTCAGTTACTCGCATGTCATGCTCGTGTGAAAAAGTCGGAATGTCGTCAAGTTTGAAAGTCGAAAGTCGAAGGTCTGAGACGTGAGGACGTGACGACGTTTCGACTCGATGACTTCATGCTCATGTCCATTCCGTGATCGGCCAGCCGTTGCGGCGCGCGATGCGTCTCATGCCTCGAATCGGGTTGACGACCAGGGGGTAGCCGACCAGTTCCAGGAGGTCGCGGTCGCCGGGGCTGTCTCCGTAGGCGTAGGACCGGGCCAGATCGAGGTCCATTTCCTGAGCATGGGCGAGGATCACTTCACGTTTACCACGGCCATAGGGCAGGGGGGGGATCAAGGCGCCGGTATAGAGGGAATTGTGCTGTTCCGGTTTTGCCGCGAAAACTGTAGGCACGTTCAAGAATGCTGCAAGGGGCGCAATTAAAAAATCCGGCGCGCCGGTCACAAGAATCAGCTGATGTCCGGCCCGTCGATGGGCGTCCAGCTTGGCGCGGCCCTGCAGGGCCAGCCGGTCGATCATCTCCGCCTGACAGAACTCCTTCGCATAGGATTCAATGTCGGCGGGCCGCTTGCCCGTCAAATAGACTTTTCGTTCCCGGAGCGAGTGCAGCGAGAAGGGGGGCACATGCCCGGCCAGCCAGGCCATCGTCCGGCTTAATTCGCCCCAGCCCACCAGGCCGCGCCGCCAGAGAAACCGGAAAAACCGTATTTCGCTGGCCTCTCCTGGCAGGAGC
Organism: Nitrospira lenta; assembly: GCA_945905765.1. Classification (GTDB taxonomy): domain Bacteria; phylum Nitrospirota; class Nitrospiria; order Nitrospirales; family Nitrospiraceae; genus Palsa-1315. The sequence continues at coordinate 15,574 of CAMDPZ010000010.1, read as the reverse complement.
GTGTTGTCGACGTCGAACAATGCCGCGACGGACCCTTTGGCCCGTCGTTCAGCGACATTGTCACATGTAGAAGTCAGGATCTGGTGGCTCTGCACAACGTTGGAGGATCCGGTGAGTATCTGCCGACCGATTCTACCGGACACTCTATTGATTGACAAGGATTTTGCCCCACTTCTATAATGCCTCTCCCTCGTCGTCTGAGTGACCTCCTAATGCCGAAGTGGTGAAATGGCAGACACGCACGTTTGAGGGGCGTGTGGCGCAAGCCGTGCGGGTTCAAGTCCCGCCTTCGGCACCAACTCAAGTTCGCTCTTCCCGGCGACTCTTTCCTGTGATCGAGTTGCCGGGGCCGAGCGCCGCTCCTCTTCCTCAAGTTACTTCGCATCGTGCGCCGACCAGGTCAGAGCCTTGATCTGAACCGTGGGTCAAAGCCTGCAGGATGAAGATCGATCGCCTGGCATTTCTATTGAGGAGCTGAGTTTTGGCCCGCTTCAAGGGCTAGACTTGCCGACGGCGTTCCGACATATGGTAACATTGCTCGCGCAAGATCAGCTCGCGTGGGTGCGCCTCGCAGGCTGTATCGGCTGAGCATTCGCGGCAACGGTGCGGGTTCACTTCGGATGTTGTCAAAGGGACCGGCAGGGGATGCCCAATATAATATGATGGTGCGCGCGCAGAAGATCGGAGGCCGGTGTCCGTTTTCTCGAAAATCAACGAGGAACGTGTGTCGTGCGTGATCTGCCCAGCGAGGTTTTGAATGCCCGCCGCTAAGGCCAAGCCGGTTCGTTTGCTTTTGGTCGACGACCATGAAGTGGTTCGTGTCGGTCTGCGGACCGTTTTGCACAACCACCAGGGCATTACCGTCGTCGGCGAGGCCGGGTCCAAGGCCGCCGCAGTGCGAGCCGCCAAACGTCTCCGGCCTGATATCGTCCTGATGGATGTGCGGCTCCCGGATGGCTCAGGGGTCGAAGCCTGCCGCACGATTCTCGCTAGCCTTCCCGCGACCCGCATCATCTTTCTCACCTCCTTTGCCGATGAAGAGTCCGTTCTGGCGGCGGTGCTGGCCGGCGCGCATGGCTATGTCCTCAAGGATATTGACTCGAGCCTGCTCATTCGATCGATTCGCGCCGTCTCCAATGGCCAGTCGATTTTGAATCCGGCCCTGACCCAACAGGCGCGGAACTGGATTAAATCCGTGCCGGATCAGGGCGGACTGGTGCGGGGGCAATCCCTGTCCCCTCAGGAGGAGCGGGTCTTGGCGTTGGTGGCAGAAGGATTGACCAACAAAGAAATTGCGACCACGATGCAGCTCAGCGACAAGACGGTGAAGAACTATCTCGCCAATATGTTTCAGAAATTGCACATCTCGCGACGGTCGCAAGCCGCCGCCCTCTTCGTCAAACGTCAGACCTGAGGCATCGTCCGCGCAACGCTCACTAGAGCCAGCCGCCTCCATTCGCATCTGTTCGCGAGGGGAAGAGGGCCTTGGCTATTGATGAAAACGCATTGTTTGTTTGCCTGCTCCCCGGGGAGATGGTACAGTCGAAAATATTACCTAGAAGACTCAGCGTGCAGGTAGTCGAGGCGCGGAGTCATTCACTGAAGCCATGAGGACGATGCCATCTATTCTTGTTGTCGATGACGAAGACCAGATCCGCCGCTTGCTTCGAGAAACATTGGAGCAGGCTGGCTATCAGGTCACGGAAGCGCGTGATGGGAAAGAGGCCCTCACGCAATGCCGGCAGGCCCAGGCTGACCTCATTATCATGGACATTCTCATGCCGGATCAGGATGGGTTAGAAACTACATCCAGGCTGCGGCGGGAATTCCCAGATGTGAAAGTCATCGCGATCACTGGCGGCAGCGAGATGGTTGGCACGCTCAATTTTCTGGACGTGGCCAAAATGCTAGGCGCTCACCGCACGCTGCAGAAACCCTTTGAGATGAAGGCGCTCCTCGACGCAGTCCAATCAGAGTTGCAGTCTTAGCGTTTCCTCCCACCGCCCTCTCCATTGACAACTACGCCGCCAGAACTCACACTGGCCCCCCATTCACGGAAAAGAACGTTCAGTATGGTTATTGGTTGGTGGAGCCCTCAACTCAATGCTTTGTTGGGCAGTCTCGTCGTGGCAGCGGGCGCCTGGCTGGCCTGGGACTCGTTTTCGCCCTGGGAAATCGTTTTCGTCGCAGGGGCCGCAGCAGGACTGTTGCTCTGGCAGGGGCGGACGATCGGACTGGTTTGGGCCTGGGCCACTCTGTTGCTGGGTCTGGAGAGTTTGGCCTGGCCGATCATGACGATGGTGCAGGTTCGCTCGATCACGATGGAGCCGACCGACGAACAGATGGGGGCGATTCTCTCAGCCGTTCTGACCGGAATTTTTTCGGCGGTCTTTTGGATCACGTTTGCCTATGGGCTCTTTAAGCGAGCCAGCCGGCCAAACATCGCTCCTTCATCGGAAGAGCCAGATAGCCCTCCCCCTCCGTCTCAACCCAAACGTTCCCGCAAGAATCGATAGTCTCTACCACATCTCGATCGGATCGACGTCGACATCGAACTTAATGGACCGGCGATGGTGGGTCCGCTCCATGTCTTTGACCGTGGTCCGCACCGCCTCGATTCCCGTTTGTCGTTCGAGCGATTTCACGAGAATTTGCCACCGATAGCGGCCCCGGAGTTTTGCCACAGGAGAGGGGACTGGCCCGAGGATTGTGAGAGGGCCTGGCCTGCCCATTAATGGAGCCATCGGACGGGTCTTTCTCTCAGAGGTCTGGCCTGCCACGGAAGGCGATGCGCAGGCGGTGAGTCGAGCCACCCAGGCTGTGGCCGCGTCGCGCACCATGTTTCCATCGGTCCCCGAGACGAGGAGGGCGATCAGGTGGACCGAGGGCGGATAGCCCAAGGCTGCTCGATGGGACAGTTCCTCCGAGAGGAAGAGGGATTCGTCATCTTGCGCTACGGCCTGAATCGCATGGTGCGAGGCTAGAGAGGTTTGCAGGATGACCTGGCCTCCGGCTCCTGCCGGACCGGCGAGTGCTACGGCATCGAGCAAGGTGTGATAGGTGCGTTCGGCTGATCGGAAATCCGGCACGCTGAGGCCTGCGTCCGCTTGCACAATTCCGACGAGGCCCATGGTCGGAAGCGGTCCGCGCCGCAAGAGCAGTTGTGTGCCGACGATGATATCCCATTCCCCTCGGTCGATTTTTCGCCAGAGGGCCTCGGCCTCTGCCGGTTTCTTCATGGTATCTCCATCGAGCCGGATCACGGCTGCGTGGGGAAACAATCGCTTGGCATCCTCTTCAACCCGTTCTGTGCCTTCTCCAATCAATTGCATGCAGGGGCCGGAGCAGGAATGACAGGTGTCCGGGATGGACGATCTCTCTCCGCAATAGGAACAGAGCAGGCGATCCGTCTGTCGAGAATACATGAGGGCTACGCGGCAGGCGGGACAGCGGGGCACCTGGCCGCAGTCGCGACAGACGAGGGCGCCGGCATAGCCCTTCCGATTGAGAAACAGGAGGACGCCGGCCTTGCGGCTGATCGTCTGTTGGATGGCCCGAATGAGCGGCTGGCTCAGTACCGTGCCGTAGCCTTGCTTGCGGAGATCCACGACCTGCACGGCGGGCCGCGTATCGGATGGTATGGACTTGTGGATGAGGACTCCTCCCTGTTCCACGCTCGCCCTAGTTTCAAGGGACGGATGGGAAGAACTTAGAACCAGCACCGTTCGTTCAGTCTGGGCCCTCAGCCAGGCCACGTCCCTTGCATGGTAGCGGGGCTCCTGCGCTTCTTTGAACGCCGCATCTTCTTCTCCCTCGACCCACATCGCTCCGATAGCAGTCAGCGGGAGGAAGATGGCCGACCTGGTGCCTACGATCACTCGAACGACCTGCCGATGGATCTGATCCCAGAGCTCGGCTTTCGCCTGGTCCGACAGTCCGCTATGGACGCAGGCCGGAGCAAGGTTCCGTTGATCATTACGGAGCAAGTCCGCCACCCATTGAGCCCGCTCTGCTTCACCCACGAGGATCAGGATCGTTTGCCCGCGATCGAGTATCAGTCGAACGGTCTGTTGTAACAGCTTCAATCGATCGGCCCAGGGAGCCTGCACCAGAACCCGGGAGGGGCCAGGATTGTTCAATGTCTCAAAGAGCGGTTCCGCCCACAGGGGGGCCTGGTCGGAACAGAGCGGCGCGGCATGGTCGGTATGAGTCAGGCTCAACTGTGAGGACGGTTGGGCAAGCGGCGTTGTCGGAGCAGAGGGTGAGCCCTGAACTTCTCGCACCCATCCCCGCGCCGTGAGGTCTTGCAATAGGTCGGCAAGGCCTGAGCGGCGGGAGGATTTGCGAAGTCCCGACGGCGCTTTATTCAGTTTGACGAGCAGAGCCCGTTCTTTCACCGAGCAGGGTTCTCGCGCCGCAACTGCGACCTTCCCCTGCTCTGTTAGCTGGTAGTGGCTGATCGGTTTTTGTGGCTTGGCGGTTGGAGGCAGCACCAGTCTGAGACATTGTCCCCATGGCGCGACATATTGCTCGGCTACTTGCCGTGAGAGTTGGAACAGGTCGGGCGGCACATCGGTTGCGGTCCCTTCCGGGAGCAATGAGTGAATTTCTTTGAGGCGTGTTGGGCTCAGACCATAGGGCAGCGTAGGGGAAAGAGCGACGACCGCTCCTTGGAGCATGGAGCGACCGAAGGGCACAAGCACGCGATGGCCGATGCGCAGCGTCGGCCTGAGCGACAGGGGCACGATATAGGTAAAGGGGCCTGCCAGATGTCGCGGGACGATGACGTCTGCGAACAGAGCCTCAGGCTCCGTGCGGGGAGGGGCTTGGGTCGAAATCATGCGGCATTGTAGCAGCAGTAGAAAAGTGGGAACAACGAAAGAGAAAGGAGGGTTGACGCGATCGCGTCAACCCTCCGCACGATGTGCTGTGCGTTTACTGGAGAGGGAGGGCCGGAACCTCGGAGCTTTGAGCCGAGTCTTCTTGGCCAGCCGATGGAAGAATCGCGTCCTGGACCGCTGTTACAGGTACAGAGAAGGGGTCCACTGTGGACTGATCCGTTGGAGTTGCCTGGCTGGTTACGTCCATTGCAGCGATCGGAGCGCTGTTTTTCACGGGACTGCGCAGCGCCAGGCGATAGTCTGCATCGTCCTGTTCGATCGACTTCGCCGTCGGCACAGACATGACATCAGGGGATCGTTTGGGCGATCGAGAGGTCGGCGCGATAGCAGGGGCATGAGTTTTCGTGCGGAAGCGATCGCCCTTGAGAATGCGGGACGTCGATTTGGTGATCAGCGCCGTGGCAGTTTGGTCTTCCAGGGACAGGATCTTTATCTCCCCCACGACCCGCTGGGGCAGGTTCCCTCCTGACCGGATGACGTCCAGGCGATCCCCTGCTCGGATCCCATCTTTCCGTCCCCGGTCCAGATAGACGACATTCCCCTGTGCCACGAGGTTCATGGTGCCCATGTCTGACTGAAGCTCCACAATCCGTCCCTCCACATCGCTGGCGGAAGGCTGCGCATCCGTGGCTCCTTCATAAACCGGGAGGACGAATTTCATCACCGGGTCGCCCGGCGAGACCGTTCCGTAGGTCCGGATGATTTGAACGGTGGTCAGGTCCCTGTCGATCTGGGTCACTTGGGCCACAGCAAGCCGGTTGACCAAATGTCCCAGGTATTGGCCGGTGGTCGGATGGAAGACTTTGCGTGTTCGCTTGTAGATCGTGAAGAGATCTCCCGGCGCCGCCGTGCTTGGACTCACCAACCGGAGGTACAGGGTGTCCTGGCCGCCCAGGATCATGCGATCGCCGGTGGTCTGATTGTCACCGGTAATGACGTTGACGACCCCGTCTTGCTGAGTCGATCGCTGGATGGAGCCGGACGAATAGGCCAGGGCCTGTTCTCCGGATCGGACCGCCGCGAGATGGTCTGTTGTCCCGGCCAAAGAACAGAGCGGCAGGGCCAGGGTCCAGGCGATGGAAGATACGACAGATTTCATTGAATAGTAAGCCATGAGGGGTGCCCTTCCGTAAGACAAGGAGTGCACTCAAACCATAGCAAGTAGTCCTGTATTGTCAAGAATATTGAGGCTTTGTCTCGTTGACCCGTCAATTCTCCCGATGCTAAGGTGCTGGTGGATCGATTGCTCACAGATCGGGAATGGCCATGGCTCCTGACAGACCTTCCGCCGACAAGGCTCCACGCCAGACTCCTCCTCGTATCGAGACCCAGATTCACCGTCGGAAGAAGGCCAAGGCCTTTTCGTCCCTGGAGCCTGAGTGGGATCAAATCGACCAGGTGCCTCCCTCCCATCTGCGTATGCCTTCAGGCCGCATGGCCCCAACCCCGCCGAACCAGGCAAAAAAACCTTCGTAGAGCTTCTTCTGACGGATGGTCGACCTCTGCTTTCGAGTGACGCCCCGCGCAAGGCAGCCGCGTCTAGGACTTTCGGGTCTCGGCTATAGGTCCTTTGGACGCTTGCTATCCCCGCAATCCAGAGTCTAAGATCCCGCTCTCATTTGTACGCAAGGTGTTGAAAGGTCAGCCCTATGAGCGGTTTCGAGTTACTCCTTGAGTACCTAACCCGATACTTTCCGATTCTGCTGTTTATTTTCGTGGCGCTGGCGTTTGGCGTGGTCACGTTACTGCTCAGTTATTTGGTCCAACCCAAGTATCCGGAACCGGAGAAACTCACCACCTATGAGTGCGGATCGGAGCCGTTTTCCGATGCGCGCATGCCGTTCCCGGTCCGGTATTACATCTTTGCGATGCTCTTCGTGATTTTCGATATCGAAGTGATCTTTCTCTATCCCTGGGCGGTGGTGTTCACCAAGATCGGGTTTATCGGACTGATCGAAATGCTGATTTTTATCGGGTTGTTTCTGGTGGCCTATATTTACGCCTGGCGCAAGGGAGCCCTGGAATGGGACTGATCCAAATCGGTCGGCACGACAAGGATGGCACGCCGGACGTCGTGACCACCACGGTCGAAAAAGCTGTCAATTGGGCCCGCAAGGGTTCGCTCTGGCCGATGACGTTCGGCCTGGCCTGTTGCGCGATCGAGATGATCGCCGCCGTGTCGTCACGTTACGACATGGACCGGTATGGAGCCGGCGTCTTCCGGGCCTCGCCACGGCAGTCCGACTTGATGATCGTGGCCGGGACCGTCTGCCGCCGGATGGCGCCAGTCATCCGGAAAATTTACGATCAGATGCCGGAGCCGAAATACGTCATTGCGATGGGCTCCTGCGCCACGTCGGGAAATATCTACGACAGTTACAGCGTCGTCCAGGGCGTCGATCGTTTTGTGCCGGTGGATATCTATGTGCCGGGCTGCCCTCCGACGCCGGAGGCGCTCTTCGACGGCATCCTGAAATTGCAAGAGCGGATCATGCAGAAGCGCGTGTTCCTGAAACAGCCGGAACAGGTCCGGCCGGGCTATAAGGTATAGGATTCGATCCATGTCATTGCCGTACGTGATCAGCCAGCTCCAGGATGCGTTCCCCGTCGGCTTGACGAAAATCGTCGAGTGGCGCGGCGAGCTTGCTGTGACCGTGCCGCGGGAGCGGCTCCACGAGGTGGCGCAGTTTCTTCATGACGACCCAGCCATGGACTTCGACTACATCGTGCATGTGAGTTCGGTCGATTGGCCTGACGATGACGAGCGGTTCGAAGTCGTGTACGAGTTTTATTCGATCAAGAAGCGCCAGCGCATCCGCCTTAAAACCAGGACGCCGGAATCGGATTGCATCGTGGATTCGCTGACGGATCTCTGGAAGGGCGCGGACTTCATGGAGCGCGAGGTGTACGACATGATGGGCATCCGTTTCCGGAACCACCCGGACCTCCGCCGGATCCTCATGCCGGACGATTACACCGAAGGCTATCCGCTGCGAAAAGATTTTCCGCTGCGCGGCAAGGGCTGGCGCGACACGTTCGAATTCCTGGACGAAACGGCCCGGTAGGCCCTGTAGGATAGACGATGGCTTTTGAAGATCAACGTACAACCGTCTATAAGGTCGATCCGGCCCATCCGGAAAGCGAGACGCTGCCGACCCTGCGGACGGAAGAGCTCCTGCTCAACATGGGGCCTCAGCATCCGAGCACCCATGGTGTGCTGAAGGTCATTCTTGAGCTGGAAGGCGAGCGCCTCGTCAAGTCGACCCCCGTGCTGGGATTCCTCCATCGTGGCGTGGAGAAGCTCGCGGAAGACGGCACCTACCACCAGTTCATTCCCCATACGGACCGGCTCGACTATGTCTGCGCGATGTACAACAACTTCGCCTACTGCCGCGCGGTCGAAAAGCTCATGAATATCACCGTGCCGGATCGCGCGGAATACCTGCGCACGATCGTAGCGGAGGTGCAGCGGATCATCGGCCATCAGTTCTGGCTCGGCACCCAGGCCCTCGATATCGGCGCGATGACCGTCTTCTTCTATTGTTTCCGCGACCGGGAAATTCTGCTGGATTGGTTCGACGAGCTCTGCGGCGCGCGGCTCACGACCAGCTGGTACCGTATCGGCGGCGTTGAGCGGGACTTTACCGCGTCGCTGCTCGACAAGTTGAAGCAGTTCCTGGACTATTTCCCGCCGAAAATCGACGAGTACATCGTCTTCCTGGAGACGAACCGGATCTGGGTGGCGCGGACGAAGGGCGTGGCGGTGATCTCGGCGGAAGATGCCGTGAGTTTCGGGCTGAGCGGCCCGACGCTTCGTGGCTCGGGCGTCGACTACGATCTTCGGAAGGCTGAGCCCTATTCGGCTTACCCGAAGTGCGAATTCAGCGTGCCGCTCGGCAAGAACGGCGACACCTACGACCGGTACTGGATTCGCGTGCAGGAGCTTTATGAAAGCGTGAAGATCATCCGGCAATGTCTGGAGCAGATGCAGGACGGCCCCATTATGGCCGAGGTGCCCAGCGTCACCATGCCGCCGAAAGAGCGAGTCTTTACGAATCTGGAATCGATGATCCAGCATTTCAAGCTTTTCTCCCAGGGGTTCGATGCGCCTCCGGGAGAGATCTATTGCGGCACCGAAGCGCATAAGGGCGAACTGGGCTTTTATATCGTCAGCGTCGGCGGCGGGAAACCCTACCGCTTGAAGATTCGCGCCCCCTCTTTCATCCACATGGGCGCGTTCGACTATATGTCCAGGGGCTATATGATCGCCGACGCGATCACGCTCTTCGGGACCTACGACATTGTGATGGGTGAGTGCGACCGGTAGACAATGATGAGCGATGAATGATGAACGCTGAACGTAATCAAGAACTGACGACCTCTGTCTCCCTGTTCATCGTTCAATGTTCATCGTTCAGCGGTGGAGCCGAAACATGGGTTTAAAGCCAGCAACCAATCCTGACGTGGAAGCCACCACGATCGAACTGTCGATCGATGGGAAGACCGTGACCGCCAAGGACGGCGTGTCGCTGTACGACGTAATCTCCAGCACGGGCAAGATCATTCCGGCCATGTGCTACCACTATACGTTCGATCCCTTCGGCTCCTGCGGCATGTGTCTGGTCATGCAGGAAGGCAAGAAAGCGCCGGTCCGTTCCTGCACCGCCAAGGCGGCAGCCGGCATGATCATCCGAACCGAGGGAGAGGATCTCTTCCTGGCCAGGAAGAAAGCGGTGGAGAAGCATCTCTCGGTCCATCCGCTCGATTGCCCGGTCTGCGACGCCGACGGCCATTGCGAACTGCAAGACATGGCGTTCCAGCATGGGGTCACGAACCTGCCCAACGCGAAACAGAAATTTATTCCGGAAGATACCCGCAGCCCGGTGCTCGACTTCAACATGAACCGCTGCATCGCCTGCGCGGAATGCATTAACGTCTGCAAGGACGTGCTGATGATCGACGTGCTCCAGTTCATGAAGAAGGGCGGGTTCAATCAAGTCGTGCCGAAGGGCGACGTGGCGCTGTCCTGCGAATTCTGCGGCGATTGCCTCGCGGTCTGTCCGGTCGGCGCCATCACGAACAAGTTCTCCAAGTATCTGTACAAGCCCTGGCAGATGAAAAAGACCACCACGACCTGCAACTACTGCGGGGACGGCTGCCAGATGCATCTTGAGACTAAGGACGCCGAAGTCGTGCGCGTGACCTCGCCTCTCTCCTGGAAGAATAAATGGGGCGACCGGGCCGACACGGCCAAGGGCCATGGAGGATTGTGCGTGCGGGGGCGCTTCGGGTTCGAGTATATCGATAGCCAGGCCCGGTTGAAGCAGCCGCTGCTCCGCAAGGGCAATCAGCTCGCGCCGACCCCCTGGCTCGAAGCCATGCACGTTGTGTCCGAGCGATTCGCCGACATCCAGCGGAAGCATGGACCGGACGCGATTGCCGGCTTGATTACCGCCCGCTGCACCAACGAAGAGCTCTATCTGTTCCAGAAGCTCATGCGCACCGGGTTCAAGACCAACCATCTCGACAGCAGCGCGCGCTACGGCCATCTCAATTTCGTCCATGCCTCCCGGCAGGCCTTGGGGATCGGGCGGAGCCCGAACGATTGGGAAGACCTGACGAAGGCCAAGGCGATCATCGTGATCGGCTCCAATATTACGGAGACGAACCCGCTTACGGCCGTGCGCATCAAGGAAGCGTTGCGCGTGTATCAGGCGCAGGTGGTCGTGATCGATTCCACCGTGACGAACATGGCCCGGCTCGCGTCCCATCCCGTCCTGATCAACCCGGGAACGGAAGGGCTCGTGATCGATGGACTCATCAAGGCTGCGCTGGAACTGGACTTGATCGACGAGGCGAGCGTCAAAAAGTATCCGCGGGCGTTCGAGGCCCTGAAGGTCGCCGTGGCTCATATTTCATTGGAGCGGATCGAGGCGCAGACCGGCATGTCGGTCGATTCCTTGAGGACCACCGTCGCGATCTTCGCCGAAGCGCCCCGCTCCATCATCCTCTGCGCCGAGGGGATCGTCCGCCAAGCCAATGGTTATCAGAATGTGCTGAAGCTGATCGACCTCGCCTGGATCACCGGCAAACTGGGCCAGCCAGGTTGCGGAGTGAATACCGTGACGGAAGAGCCGAACGAGCAGGGCGCCGTGGACATGGGCGTCGCGCCGGAATTCCTTCCCGGCCAAGCGTCATTCAACGATCAAGCCGCGCGCGACCGTTTCGGCAAGGCCTGGGATATGCCGCTCCCGGCGGCCGGATCCGGCGCGAACCTTGTCGAAATTCTCAAACGCTGCAAGAGCGGCGAGATCCGCGCCCTCTATGTGGTCGGAGAAAATCCTCTGGCCACGTTGCCCGCTTCGATGGAAGTCCGCGCTGCGCTGGACCGTTTGGAGTTGCTCGTCGTCCAGGATCCGTTCCTGACCGACACGGCCCGGATGGCCCATGCGGTGCTGCCTGCCTGCACCTCCGCGGAGAAGGACGGCACCTTTACCAATCTGGAAGGCCGCGTCCTCCGTGTTCGCGAGGCCATGGATCCGATCGGAGAAAGTTTGCCGGATTGGCACATCATGACGGCGCTGGCCAATGCGTTGGGCTGCGAATGGGCCTATGAATCCTCGAACGATATTCAAGCGGAAATCATGAAATTGCTCCCCGGCTACTACAACCTCGGGCAACCCCGTAAAGTCGTGCCGGCGGTGGACCGTTATCTGTCCAGCGGCTATGCCTCAGAAGTTTCGGCGCGTTATCAAGCTTCTGCGCCAGCCCCTAAGGGCCAGCGGCCCTTTACGCTGCTGATGGGGCAGGTCCTCTATCATTCAGGCAAGCTGTCCACGGCAGCGCCGGGTCTCATCAAGATTTCGCCCAACACCGGCCGGCTCAAGATGAATCCGCAAGATATGAAACGGCTCGGAGTGAATGAGGGAGCGAAGGTGCGCCTCACGTCGGACGGCGGATCGCTCCAATTGGCGGTCCAGGCCGATCAGTTCGTTACGCCGCAGACCTGTTTCTTCCCGGAGCATTTCAACGAGCCTCCGGTGAAAGATCTGATGGCGGTCCAGGTCGATCCGACGACCGGCGTGCCCTCGTTCAAGCAGACCCGTGTGACGATCGACAAGGCGTAAGGGGAAACAGGAAACGCACATGCGTATCACCGTACTGATTAAAAAAGTTTTCCAGGCCGCCCTGTTCTATGAGATCTGGGGCGCGATGAAGGTCACGTTCAAGCATATGTTCCACAAGCCCATCACCTTCCAGTATCCGCGGGAGCAGCGGATCCTCCCCGATACGCACCGGGGGGCACTGGCTTTGTTACGTTACGACGACCATCAGGAGCGCTGTGTTGGCTGCGACCTCTGCGAAGCCGCCTGCCCCTCCCGCTGCATCAAGGTCGTCAGCGCGGAAGATGTGAAGCGCCCGCTGCAGCGGTTCGCCAGCGAGTTCTATATCGACATTACGAAATGTGTGTTCTGCGGCTATTGCGTCGAGGCCTGTCCCGTCAACGCCTTGGCCATGACGAAGATGTACGAGTTTTCGACGCACGACAAACGTACCCTGCTGTTCGATAAGAAGCGGCTGTACGATATCGGCGAGCGGCATCTCGACGATGCAAAAAAATATTTGTACGCGCATAATCAGGAAAAGAACGTTGAGGAAAGCCGGGAGTATCGGTATTACTTCCCGCAATCGGTGCTGAAGCCGACTCAACCACCACCGAAGCATTTGGGCTGAGTCGATTCATGGTTGTGGTCTTTTTTACGTATTTCGCATTGGCCAGCATCGTGGCAGGCGTGATGACGGTTGCGCTCAAGCACCCGGTCCATTGCGGTCTGGCGCTCCTGGCCCTGTTGCTCCATGTCTCCGGACTCTTCATCCTCCTCAACGCCGAGTTCCTCTGGGCCGTGCAGGTCATCGTCTATGCCGGCGCGATCCTCGTCCTCTATCTCTTCGTGTTGATGCTCTTGAATTTGAAAACCGACGACCGGTATTTCCATTCCTCCTACCGGTATTTCCTGGCGCCCGCTGCCATCGGATCGGCCTATGTCCTGTTTCTGCTGATGCGCTCGCCCTTCAAGGGAACGAAGGGCGATGCCCCTACGGTGGCGGTCCTCCAGGACGGCGATACTTACGCAGTCGGCATCAAGATGTTCAGCGATTATCTGTTGCAGTTTGAAATTGTCGGGGTGTTCCTGTTGGGCGCCATCATCGGAGCGATCGTGCTGGCGAAAACGCCGAAGCCGGTCGTCGACAAACGTGATAGGTAAGGGGTTCACCCTGTTCAGTCCGCGAGGCCTATGGTTCCTTTAAGCGCATATGTCGCCGTCAGCGCCGTCCTCTTTCTCACCGGCCTGCTCGGCGTATTGATCCGGCGGAACTTCATCATCGTGTTGATGTCCGTCGAGATCATGTTGAACGCGGCCAATATCAACCTCGTCGCCTTTTCCTACTACCTGGAATCGATGGCAGGCCAACTGGTGGCCCTCTTTATCATTGCCATTGCAGCAGGGGAAGCGGCGATCGGGCTGGCCATTATCATCGTCGTGTTCCGTGGAAAGATCTCCACGAACGTGGACGAGATGAATCTTTTGAAGTGGTAACGTGACAGATTTATTGATCAAGCTGATTCCGGTGTTTCCTTTGCTGGCCGTGCTCCTGAACGGGCTCGCGGGCAAGCGCTATTCCCATGAGATCGCCCATCGCCTGGCCTGGGGATCGGTGGGTCTGTCGTTTCTCTGCACGCTGGGCGTCTTCGTCGACGTCGTCCAGACCGGCGCCGCGCATGAAGTCGTCGCCTACCAATGGATTTTCGGCGGCGATCTGACGATCAATCTGGCCTATCTCGTCGATCCGCTCACCTGCATCATGTTGCTGGTGGTGACGGGCGTCGGTTTCCTGATCCATATCTATTCCGTCGGCTACATGCATGGGGAAGCGGGATTCACCCGCTTCTTCACGTACATGAACCTCTTCATGGTCTCCATGCTGCTCCTCGTCATGGGGAATAACTATCTCGTCCTCTTCATCGGCTGGGAAGGGGTGGGGCTCTGCTCCTATCTCCTGATCGGCTACTACTACGACAAGGTCTCCGCCGCGAAGGCCGCCTCGAAAGCCTTTGTGGTGAACCGCATCGGCGATGCGGGCTTCCTCTTGGCCATCTTCCTGATTTTCATCAATTTCAAGACGCTCGATTACACGAAGGTCTTCGCCCAGGTCGGGCAGCTTTCTCCGGACATGGCGACGGCGATCGCGCTCTGTCTGCTGGTCGGCGCGGTCGGCAAGTCCGCGCAGTTGCCCCTCTATACCTGGCTCCCCGATGCGATGGAGGGCCCGACCCCTGTCAGCGCCCTCATCCATGCCGCGACGATGGTGACGGCCGGGGTCTACATGATCGTGCGCAACCATGCCATCTTCGATCTGTCGCCCACGGCCATGACGATCGTCGGCGTCATCGGCGGTCTCACGGCCCTCTTTGCCGCGACCATCGGCCTGGTGCAAACGGATATCAAACGCGTCCTGGCCTATTCGACGGTGAGCCAGCTTGGCTATATGTTCCTGGGTTGCGGGATCGGGGCCTATACGGCCGCCGTGTTCCACCTCATGACCCATGCCTTCTTCAAGGCCCTCCTGTTCCTCTCGGCCGGATCGGTGATCCACGCGCTATCTGGCGAGCAGGACATCAGAAAGATGGGCGGCCTCAGCTCGAAGATCCCCTGGACCTATCGTCTGTTCCTGATCGGCACCATCGCCATCGCGGGCATTCCTCCCTTGGCGGGGTTCTGGAGCAAAGATGAAATTCTGGCCCATGCCTTCACGCATGAGCATTATCTCTTGTATGGCATGGCCGCCATCGGCGCCTTGCTGACCTCCTTCTATATGTTCCGCCTGACCTATCTGACGTTTTACGGCACGTCCCGCATGGATCACCATACGGCGGAACATGTCCATGAATCGCCGATGGTGATGGTCGGCCCCTTGATGGCGTTGGGCGTGCTGTCCGTTTTCGGCGGGCTTCTGGGCTTTCCTCCCGAGCATGGCTGGCTCCATGGATTCCTGGCGCCGGTTGCGGGAGCGGGAGCCGAACATACCGCGAGCACCGGCCTGGTGCTGACGCTCATGATGGTGGCCACAGGGATCGCGTTGCTCGGTTGGGGCGTCGCGCATTATTTCTACAGCGTGAACCTCTCGGCGCCGGACCGGCTGGCGGCCAAGTTTCAGGTGGCCTATCAGACATTGCTCGACAAGTACTACGTCGATGAGCTCTACGACCGGCTTTTTGTGGAGCCGACCAAAAAGTTGGGAGAGCTGCTCGATTGGTTCGACCGCACCGTGATCGATGGCCTCGTCCGCGGAGTGGCTCAGATGGCGGAAATGGGCGCGGCCGGCTCGACCTGGATGGAGAAGTATGTGGTCTACAGCGGCCTGAACGTGATCGGATACGGCAACCATCTCATCGCCAGACAGTGGCGGCAGCTGCAAAGCGGGATGGTGCACCATTATGCCGCGATCCTGGTGGCGGGCCTGTTCCTGTTAGCGGTGATTATTCAGCTCATCATGCAACTATAAGCACACTGTATGTTAGAAGAACTGGCCTCAACATTTCCTATTCTGACCTGTATCCTCTTCCTCCCCCTCGTCGGGGCCGTGGTCCTGTGGCTGGTCGAGGACGAGGA
>CAMDPZ010000009.1 GCA_945905765.1 Nitrospira lenta | reverse complement strand
GTATCAATCTTCATCCCCATGCCGGCGAGTTTGAGCCGGGCGATTTCCTTGTCGATCACCGGCGGAACCGGGTAGACCTTCTTCTCCAGCTTCTTGTAATTCTTCACCAAGTACTCCGCTCCGAGCGCCTGGTTCGCGAAGCTCATGTCCATGACGCTGGAGGGATGGCCCTCGGCCGTCGCCAGATTCACGAGCCGTCCCTCGCCGAGGAGGCTGACCCGGTTGCCGGTCTTCAGCGTGAATTGCTCCACGCCTGGTCTGATGAGGCGCTTTCTCTTGCTCAGATTCTCCAAGGCCGGAATATCCAGCTCGACGTTGAAGTGGCCGGAGTTGCAGACGATGGCCCCTTCCTTCATGGCGGCGAAGTGTTCGCGGCGAATGACTTTCAGGTTGCCGGTGACCGTGACGAAGAAATCGCCGATCAGTGCGGCCTGTTCCATCGGCATGACGCGGAACCCGTCCATGACCGCTTCGATCGCCTTGATCGGATCGATCTCGGTGACCACGACATCGGCGCCCAGCCCCTTGGCGCGCATCGCGATCCCTCGGCCGCACCAGCCGTAGCCGGCGACCACGAAGGTCGTGCCGCAGATCAAGCGGTTCGTCGCGCGGATGATGCCGTCGATGGTGCTTTGGCCGGTGCCGTAACGGTTGTCGAAGAGGTGCTTGGTGTCGGCGTCGTTGACGGAGATGACCGGGAACTTCAGGACTTTCTTTGCGGCCATGCTGCGGAGGCGGATGACGCCGGTGGTGGTTTCTTCCGTGCCGCCGATCACGTACTTGAGCAGGTCTTTGCGCTTGGAATGGATGAGCGAGACGACATCGGCTCCGTCGTCCATGGTGATTTGCGGCTTGTGGGCGATCGCCGATAGGATGTGCTTGTAGTAGGTCTTGTTGTCTTCGCCTTTGATGGCGAAGGTCGGGATGCCGTCGTGCTTGACGAGCGATGCGGCGATTTCATCCTGCGTGCTCAAGGGATTGGAAGCGCAGAGCCGGACGTCGGCGCCGCCGGCCTGGAGCGTCTTCATCAGATTGGCGGTTTCGGTCGTCACATGGAGACAGGCGGTCATGCGCAGGCCTTTGAAGGGCTTTTCTTTCAGGAAGCGCTTCTTGATCAGGCGCAGCACCGGCATGGTGGCTTCGGCCCATTCGATCTTGAGTTTGCCCTGCTCTGCGAGCTTCATATCCTTCACATCGTATTCCACGAAAACCTCCTGCGTGATGAGTAATGCGTGATTGGTGATGGGGAGTCTGGGGAAACAGGGGGGGACAGATTGTTCAATCCGTCCCCCTGTCATCGGTCCGGCCTAGTCTACAGGCCTGCGTCTTTACGTAAGAGCTTGGCCTTGTCGGTCTTTTCCCAGGTGAAGCCCGGTTCGTTTCGGCCGAAGTGTCCGTAGGCGGCGGTCTGTCTGAAGATCGGCCGGCGGAGCTTGAGATGCTCGATGATGCCGCGCGGGGTCATGGGGAAATGTTTCCGCACGAGCTTGTCCAGGCTCTCGGCTGCCACCCGTTCCGTGCCCATCGGGTCGACCAACACCGAGACCGGCTCTGCTACGCCGATGGCATAGGCGAGCTGCACTTCGCACTTCCTGGCCAATCCGGCTGCGACGATGTTTTTGGCGATGTAGCGGGCCATGTAGGACGCGGACCGGTCCACCTTCGTGGGATCCTTGCCGGAGAAACAGCCGCCCCCATGGCTGCCGTGGCCGCCGTAGGTGTCGACGATGATCTTGCGGCCCGTCAGTCCCGTATCGCCCATCGGGCCTCCGACCACGAAGCGGCCGGTGGGATTGATGTGGTGGATCACGCTCGCCTGGTCATAGAGCCCTTTCGGCATGACGGGCTTGATGACTTTTTCCATGATGTCGCGCGTGATCTGCTTGTTCGTCACGTCTGGGCTATGTTGGGTGGAGACGACGATGGTGTCGATCCGCACCGGTTTGCCGTTCTTGTATTCCACGGTCACTTGGGATTTGCCGTCTGGGCGGACCCAGGGCAGGATGTTCTTCTTCCGGACTTCCGCCAGCCGCTTGGTGAGCCGATGGGCGAGGACGATCGGCATGGGCATGAGCTCGGTGGTCTCGTCGCTGGCAAAGCCGAACATGAGGCCCTGGTCGCCGGCGCCGCCGGAATCCACGCCCATGGAGATATCGTTCGACTGATGGTGAATGGCGGTGAGGACGGAACAGGTATGGTAGTCGAATCCCCAGGAGGCGTCGGTGTAGCCGACATCCTTGATGACTTCGCGGATGATATCGGGAATCTCGACGTAGGCTTTGGTGGAGATTTCACCGGCCACGAAGGCGATGCCGGTGGTCAGCATCGTTTCGCAGGCTACCCGGGCGAACTTGTCTTTGGTAATGATCGCGTCGAGGATTCCGTCGGAGATCTGGTCGGCGATTTTGTCCGGATGCCCTTCGGTCACGGACTCTGACGTGAACAGGTAGTTATTTCTCATTGGCTCCTCAAGGTTCAGTTGGCAATAACCTAACGGATTCCCAAGGGATATTAGTATGACTAGGCTTCCGTTGTCTATTTCTTTTACTTTGTGGAAAGGTGGCGTCGCATCGCGGCCTGCTTGCTTGACACCCCTTTTCTGGCACTTGTAAGATGACCGGATTCCGCGGTCCTCGCCTCCTTTATCTACGACGCCATAGGGGCGCGTTTGGGATAGGCCCCGTCTCCCGGGACCATGATCGTGCTATGCGCAAGGCCGTGGCCTTGCATCCAATGGGCAGTGCTACTGTGTGGCTCGTGACGAAAAAGGGATTGTCAATACGATGAATGGCCAGCCGGACGCGATTCCCGAACAGAAGAGTCCCCGATCGTCGACTCCAGGGTTGGGCTGGGAGGAGTTCTCCCGCGAACTGGTCGAGTTCTTCGCCTCGATCAAGCTGGCGATGTTCCTTTTCTTGTTCATTGCCATCACCGCCACGATCGGGACGGTGATTCAGCAGAACGAACGGCCGGAATCCTATATTCAAGAATATGGAGAGAGCACCTACCGGTGGTTTCTCCGATTGGGCTTCATCGACGTCTATCATACCTGGTGGTTTACCAGTCTCCTCGGTCTCCTCTGCGTCAACTCCCTCACCTGTTTCTATAAGCGCTTCCCCGGTGTCTGGCGGTCGATGAAGCAGGACCGCGTCAGCGTGTCGCTGGATTTCGTGAAGGGGATGAAGCAGCAGGCCGAGGTCTCGATCGCAAACAGCAAGGAAGTCGTGGCGCAGCAGCTGGCGCAGCACTTCATCGAGAAGGGCTACAAAGTCCTGGCGAAGAATGATCCGGGCGAGGTGACCCTCTATGCGACGAAGGGCGTCTTGGGACGAGTCGGCGCGCATATGGCGCATTTAAGCGCGACGGTCATCATCATCGGCGGCCTGATCGGCACCTACTATGGATTCCAGGAGTTCGGGGTCTGTCTCGAAGGGCAGACCTATCATATCCCGCGTGGCAACTTCGATCTCAAGGTCGATAAGTTCTGGATCGACTATCACGAGAATGGTTCCGTGAAGTCCTACAATAGTACCTTGACGGTCATCGACGGGGGCCAGTCAGTCGTCACCAAGACGATTTCAGTCAACGACCCCCTCGTCTACAAAGGCATCTGGTTCTATCAGTCCAGTTACGGGGACTCCTGGGACCAGATCGAAGTGGCGCGGATCAATATTAAGGACAAAGAAACGGACAAGGTCCTCAAGACCGTCGACCTGGAGTGGCAAAAGGAGCAGGCGGTCCCTGAACTCGACCTGAAACTCTCGATTACGGATTTCGTGGCGGACTTTGCCTTCAACTCGACCGAGAAGAAAGTCTTCTCGAAGACGGTGGAACATGCGAATCCCGCGATCCGCCTGGCCGTCAACGAACGGAGCACGGTCCAGTCGACGCCCTGGATTTTCTACCAGTTCCCGGACCTCTTCGATATCAAAGAATCGAAGTATCAGTTCGAGCTGGTGGGCTATAAGCCGAAGAAGTTCACCGGCCTGCAGATTGCCAAGAATCCCGGGATCAATATCGTGTGGACCGGCTCGACCATGATCGTGGTGGGCATTACCCTCTCCTCGTTTATCTTCCACCGTCGGATTTGGATGAAGATCCTTCCGGCCCCGGAGGGCGTGACGGTCTATATCGGCGGCACGACCCATAAGAGTCAGATCGATTTCCAGCGGGAATTTCGTAAGTTGACGGAGAAGCTGCAGAGCTTGTCGGCCTCCCCCTCACGAATCAGCGGGGCCTGAGGTCTGGTAGTCAAACCGTTCTTGGTTTGAGTATGATAACGATACGTCCATTGGCCTGAACTGCTCGACGGAGGACATGATGGTCCGATCTTTGTTTCTGTTCGACATGACGTTTTGGCTCTATCTCGCCGCCTTGACCCTCTACATCGCCTATCTCTTTGCGCGCCGTCCTGTCATGACCCTGGCTCCTGCCGGCCATTCGGCGGACAACTTCGATGAACGGGATGGAGCCTGGGCCACGCAGTTGGGGCAGATCGCCACCCTGATTACGGTGTTCGGATGGCTCGTCAATACCGGCGCCTTGTTTACGCGAGCGTTCGAGCGGATGCAGACCTCCGGGACCTTCGCCCCCTGGTCGAATCAGTTTGAAGCCATGGCCTATGTGTCCTGGGCGATCATCCTGGGCTATGTGCTGCTGGAGCTGCGCTACAAGATTAAAGCGATCGGCGCCTTCGTGGTAGGTATCGGGTTCATTGCCATGGGCGCGGCCTCGTTGCTGCCTTACCGGTATCAGACGGCAGAGCCCCTTGTGCCGGCGCTCAACAGTTACTGGATCTACATCCATGTGTCGATCACGTTGACCAGCTACGCGGCCTTTGCGATGGCCGGCGGCCTGGGCGTGATGTATCTCTTCAAGGAACGGGCGGAACGGCGGGGCAGCACCTCCCGCTTCTACGCGGCCTTCCCTGATCTCGAAACCATCGACGAGTTAGGCTACAAAGCGATCACGATCGGGTTTCCCTTGCTGGCCTTCGGCATCATCCTCGGGGCCATGTGGGCCAACTATGCCTGGGGCGGCTACTGGAGCTGGGACCCGAAAGAGACCTGGTCTCTGATCGTTTGGTTGATTTACGGCGCCTATATCCATGCCAGGATGACGCGCGGATGGGAGGGCCACCGTGCCGCCATCTATGCAGTCTTCGGCTTCTTGATGGTGATCTTCTGTTTCTGGGGCGTGAACTTCTTGCTCTCAGGTCTGCACGCCTATGCATAAGCCTGAACCAAGCGTGAGCGACGTTGCGGGCGAGCAGGGCTCGTCGCGCGTGGCCATTCTCCTGGTCGGCGCCGTCATTCTTGCCGTGGTTTTCGGCATCGTCTGGATGCAGAGCGCCAAATATGAACTGCTGGCCGTGGGCAAGCAGGCGCCGGACTTCGTCCTCACCGATCTGAACGATAAGCCTCAGCGGCTCTCGGATTTCCGGGGCAAGGTGGTCTTTCTAAATTTCTGGGCGACCTGGTGCAAGCCCTGCCGCGAAGAAATGCCCTCGATGGAAGTGCTCCATAAGAATTTTGAGAAGGACGGGTTGGTGATTCTGGCGGTCAGTATCGATCGCGTCACGACGACCAAGGATATTCCTCCCTTCATCAAGGGCATGAATCTCACCTTCCCTGTGCTGATCGATTCCTGGGGCAAGACCGATAAACCGTACAAACGCATGGGTGTGCCGGAAACCTTCATCATCGATCGGGACGGCGTCATTCGCGAAATCGTCATCGGGCCGCGGGATTGGACGAGGCTCGACAGTTTGGAGATTTTGACCAAGTTGCTGAACGTGACACCCAAGGCGGCAGACACTCAATCCTTGGACCGTGGAGCGGGGAGGGGATGACGAAGCGGGCCATTGCCGGAACAGTCTTTTCTCTCATGGTTGCGCTGGCGGGGATGGGGAGTGCCACAGCGTTTGATCTCCTGCCGGTTGCCGAGCGTCAGGTCGTCAGGTTAGGAGAGCCAGCGCCGAATTTTCAGCTTCGTGACTTGAACGGTCGCCAAGTGGCCCTGTCGGAATTGCGCGGCAAAGTCGTGCTGCTGAATTTTTGGGCCACCTGGTGCGGCCCCTGCCGGGTGGAAATGCCGGCGATGGAAAAATTGTATCGGGCGTTTTCGCGGAATGACTTTGAGATTCTTGCCGTGTCGACCGATGCACAAGGGGCCTCGGTCACCAGGCCCTTTCAGCAAGAGAACCGTCTGACTTTTCCCATCCTCCACGATGCCGATTATCGCGTGGGATTGACCTATGGGGCCAGGAGCCTCCCGATGACCTTCATGGTGGATCGGCAGGGCATCGTCCGCCATCAGATTTTCGGCGCGCGTGACTGGGGCGCGACGGAAGCGCATCAGCTGGTGCAGCTGTTGATGAAGTCCTAGGCCGGATCATTCATGCACAATCCCGCTTAGCCATGTCGCAATCGATCACGAACATTTCTCTTGTCGCGGCCTTTTCGGCCGGCCTCCTCTCGTTCGTGTCCCCCTGTGTGCTTCCGCTGGTGCCCTCCTACATTTCTTACATCACGGGACTGTCCATCGAGCAACTTACCGATGCGACGGTGCGGTCGAAGTTTAAGAAATCCATTATCGTGAACGCGCTGCTGTTCATCGCGGGGTTTACCGCGGTGTTTGTGTCCTTCGGCGCGTCGGCCAGTTTCATCGGTCAGGCCTTGATCACCTATCAAGACCACATCCGACGGATTGGCGGGATCCTGATCATCGTGTTCGGCCTCTATTTACTGGGGGTTCTGAATATCAGTTTTTTGAAAATGGAACATCGCTTCCAATTCAGAAGCCGGCCGGTCGGCTATGTGGGGTCGTTTTTGATTGGCGTGGCGTTTGCTGCCGGCTGGACTCCCTGCGTCGGGCCGGTGCTCGGAACGATCTTATTGTATGCCAGTACGACCGATTCGATGATGAACGGGGTGCTGTTGCTGACGAGTTATTCGTTGGGCTTGGGGCTGCCGTTGTTTCTGACGGCGCTGGGAGTGGATCGGTTCCTCGCCTACTTTAAGCAGGCGCGCTTGTATTTATGGGGCGTCTCGACTGTGAGCGGGGTCTTGCTGATCATCGTGGGTATCATGATTTACGCCAATACCCTCACAATGATTACCAGCTTCCTGGAGCAGCATGGGGTTGGCTGGTACCTCGGCCAGTAGTTGGAAGGATGCTGAAAACGTCCGCCAGCTTCGTTCTCGGCTCATCGAAATCCTCAACGTACCCCTGGGGGTACGCCTCCGGTTTCGACTCGCCTGCGGCCTCGCTGGACGAACGTTTTGAGCATCCTTCCAGGTATCAACCTTCAGTGGCCAGCTTCCGGAAAGCTGATGGCTGACAGCTGATAGCTTCAACGCTGCTTGAAGATCAGCACCAGGCGCCGAGGCGGCAGGTCACGAAAGATCGGCCCAATGCCGTGGCGGAGGGAAGACGGAACGAGTCAGTCGTGGCAGAGGGGATGAGCCCTGATGCCAGACTCGGCTGATCGCTCGATGGCGGCGTTGTTTGCGCGCTGGAAGCGGGAGCTGGTTCGGTCTGTTTAGCCAGCAATGTCGCGGATTTTCCTCCGCTGATTTTTGCGAGCAGGCTGGCGGCTTCTCGGGAATATTTACTGCCAGGGTATTTTTGCGCTAACAGGGTCAGTTGTTCACTGGCCCAATCGTCTGCACCTAAATCATGGTAGTTGCGCGCGAGAAAGTAGAGGGCGTCCGGCGCGACGGCTTTGTCCGGGTATATTTTCATGATCTGTTCAAAGCGATGGGCGGCGGCTAGATAGGAGCCTCGCTGATAGTAGAATTCGCCCACGAAGAGATGCATCTGCGCCAGGAGATCGTGGCATTCCTGGATCTTCTCGAGCGCTTGGCTTTCGTACTTGCTTCCCTGGAAGTCTTTCCGCAGCCGTTCAAAGGCTTCGATGGCCTTCTGAATTGGCTCCGGGTCACGATCGATTCCCTTACCCCGTTTCATCTGGCTTTCTCCGATCCGGAATGCGGCATAGGAGGCGAGGGTATGGGTGCGATGGAGATCGAGGAAGTGGTTGTACTCGGTGATCGCTTCCCCGTATTCCTCTTTTTCGAAGAAGGCTTCGCCCCGTTTCATGATGACGTTGGGGTCGTAGTTTTTCTCGATCGTATCGCCCAGGAAGATCTGTTCGTCGGTGCCGCTCAGGGCCTT
This sequence comes from Nitrospira lenta, assembly GCA_945905765.1. Taxonomy (GTDB): domain Bacteria; phylum Nitrospirota; class Nitrospiria; order Nitrospirales; family Nitrospiraceae; genus Palsa-1315. The sequence goes on along the minus strand of CAMDPZ010000009.1, from coordinate 38,131 downwards.
CTTCGCGGCATCTTGCGTTTTGGGTGTGCTGGAACAGGCAGTGACGACGCAGAAGACGAACGCGCACAGGCCGAGGGCTGTTGCGAGACGTGAAGTAGAGGTCACTATGGGGAAGGCGCGTATCATCACTGCCTAAAAATGTAACAGGAGAGTGCGTTGAATGCAACGATTTGGGCCGATGAGTTGACCCCTGTGGCACCGAGACCTATAATCCCGCCGACATTGTTACGGCTCGCATAGTAGTATTCAGACCTATGATACGGACAAAAATTATTGGGACCGGCTCGTACCTTCCGGAACGGGTGGTGTCGAATTGCGAGGTGGGGGCTTCGTTAGGCCTCGATCCGGCGGTCGTCTCTCGCTTAACCGGGATTGAGGAACGGCGTTGGGCCGCGGACTCCCAGGCCTCTTCCGATCTTGCGGTGGAGGCAGCCAGGCGGGCGCTTGAAGCGGCAGGGCTGCCGGTGTCGGCGCTGGGGGCGATCGTGCTCTCGACGACCTCTCCCGACTCGGTCTTTCCCTCCACGGCCTGTCATGTGCAGCGGATGCTCGGTTGTGCCACGATTCCGGCCTTCGATGTGGCGGCGTCCTGTTCGGGTTTCCTCTATGGACTTTCGATGGCCGATGCGATGATTCGGAGCGGCCAGGTCAAGACTTGCTTGGTGGTGGCAGCGGAGGTGAAGTCTCGCTCCCTCGACCCGGCCGATGGCGATACCGTGCTTTTGTTCGGCGATGGAGCCGGCGCGGTGGTCTTGCTGGGCGAGCCGGAGACCGGCCCGCCAGGGCGCGGTATTTTGGGTATCCGCCTCCATGCAGACGGGTCTCAGCATGGTTTGATTACGATTCCCGCCGGAGGCTCGCGGATGCCGACGACGGCGGAAACGGTCGCGGGCAAACGTCATACGTTGCGAATGCAAGGAGCGCCGCTCTTTCGTCTGGCGGTCAAGCGGCTGGAGCAGGCGATTCAGGAGATCGTGAAAGAGTTCGGTGTCGATCTGCAAGATCTTGCACAACTGGTTTTGCACCAGGCCAACGGGCGGATTCTCGGTCAGCTCACGAAGCGGCTGGGGGTCTCGCCGGAGCGGGTCAGTTCTGTGATCGGCCGCTACGGGAATACCTCGTCGGCTTCCTTGCCGATTGCGCTCGATGATGCCGTTCGTTCGGGGAAAATTTCGCCCGATGACATGGTCCTCCTGGGCAGTTTTGGCGGAGGCGTGACGTGGGCGGCAGGGTTGGTTCGCTGGTAAAAGTCTGTGACGGCTCGGTGTGCAGGCCATTATTCGGCCGCGCACGAAGCTCATTGTATCTGAACCGAGGAGTGTCGCGATGTTATTTGGATTGATCCCTCGAGAAGAGGCCTTTTTTGAGCTGTTCAAGAAGGCCGCACATAATATGATTGAGGGGAGCCGCCTCCTCAAGGTGATGATGGAAGACTTCCGGTCCCCCATCGAACAGGCCCAGGGGATCAAAGACGTCGAGCATATTGGCGATGGCATCACGCATGACATTGCGTTTCGCCTGAACCGGACCTTTATTACGCCGATCGATCGGGAAGATATCCACGATCTGGCCAGCGCCCTCGACGATATCCTGGATGTGACGGAGGCGATCGCCGACCGCTTCGTGTTATACAAAGTGACGAAGCCGACCCCGATGGCGATCAAGCTGGCGGACATTCTGTATCAGGCGTCTGTGGCCGTGGGGAGCGGCGTGGACCGGTTGGGGCTGGCGCATCCCGAGTTGAAGGAATGCAGCGTGCGTGTGAATAGCCTTGAGAATGAGGCGGACCGGGTCTCCCGCGATGCGATCTCGGCCCTCTTTGAAAAAGAAACCGATCCGATCGCGGTGATCAAGTGGAAAGAGATTTACGAGAACTTCGAGGCGGGAACCGACCGTTGCGAAGATGTCGCGAATATTCTTGAGCGGATTGCGATCAAACATCATTAAGTGACAACGATGAATTGTGAGCGATGAACGATGAACAATAATGCCCGGGATTTTTCCGCTCAGCACTCAGCACTCAGCACTCAGCGTTGGCGGTGCCATGCCTGAACTGACTGGAATGTTATTGGTGGTCGTGGTGCTGGCGCTCCTGTTCGATTTTTCGAACGGGTGGCATGATAGCGCCAACGCGATTGCGACGGTCGTCTCGACGAGAGTCGTGAGTCCCTTTGTGGCGGTGATGGCGGCCGGCGTCCTCAATGTGGCAGGGGCCTTCATGTCCACCGCTGTGGCCAAGATGGTGGGGTCTGGCATCGTCAATCCGGCGCTAGTCACCCAGGAAGTGGTGGCGGCGGCCTTGGCCGGTGCGATCCTCTGGAATCTTTTCACGCTGTTGTTGGGTTTGCCGACCAGCTCGTCTCACGCTTTGATCGGCGGCCTGGTCGGGGCGGCGGTGACCCATGGCGGCTGGACCATGGTGAAGTGGTCAGGGCTCCGGCCTGTGATGGAAGCCATGGTGCTCGCGCCGTTCTTTGGCTTCGCCATCGGGCTTTCCTTGATGGTGGTGATCAGCTGGGTCTTTTTTGGTGTGACTAGGAGTCTGGCCACGCGACTGTTCAAACGGCTGCAACTCGTGTCCGCTTGTTTCATGGCTTTCAGTCACGGAGCCAACGATGCGCAGAAGGCCATGGGGATCATTACGCTGGCCTTGCTCTCTGCCGGGCAGATTCCTTCCGGGGAAGTGCCGTTTTGGGTAATCGGCGCCTGCGCGGTGGCGATGGGATTGGGGACGGCGGTGGGAGGCTGGCAGATCCTCCGGACGCTGGGGATGGGCATCGTGAAGCTGGAGCCGGTGCATGGGTTTGCGGCGGAGACCGGCGCGGCGGCGGTGCTGCTCGTGACGGCGCACATCGGTCTGCCGGTCAGTACGACTCAGACTATCACGACCTCGGTGATGGGGGTCGGCGCGATCAAACGGCTCTCGGCGGTCCGCTGGGGGCTCACCACCAGAATTCTCTACGCCTGGGTCTTTACCCTGCCAGGCTCCGCCCTGCTGGGGTCGCTCATTTATGTGCTGGTGACCAGATTCAGCTGACCGGTGGGTTAATCGGTTGAGCCGGCAGTCGGACGACAAAACGGCTGCCGGTTGGCATGTTCGCTTCGACCCAGACCCGCCCTCCCAGTCCCTCGACGATATGTTTGACGATCGCCAATCCGAGCCCTGTGCCGCCTAATTCCCGCGAGCGGGCCTTATCGACTCGATAAAACCGTTCGAAAATGCGAGGGCGATCCCGTTCGGGGATGCCGATGCCGGTATCGGTCACGCTCAGTTCGACCGCCGCAGTCAGCGTGGGCCGTTCGGTCTTGTCAAAAACAGGGCGGGCCGCGACGGTGATGGTGCCGTTCTCGAGGGTGTATTTGACGGCGTTATCGAGCAAGTTGGAGAGGACTTGCATCAGCCGGTCTTCATCGCCGAGCACCGGAGGAAGATCGTCTGCCACGAGAGCCAGGAGTTTATGGCCCTTCTTGTCCGCCGCAGGCTTGATCATGGCCAGCGTCCGCTCGATGACTCGCTGGATCGGCAGAGGGTCCCGCTTAAACTGGATCTTTCCCGATTCGATCCGTGAGAGCTGGAGGAGGTCTTCCAGGATGAAGTTCAGCCGGTCGCTTTGCTTGAGGATAATATCCAAGAACTTGGCGCTGGTGGCCGGATCGTCTTTCCCGCCGTCGAGCAGGGCTTCGACATAGCCCTTGATCGAGGTGAGGGGGGTTCGAAGCTCATGCGAGACGTTGGCGACGAAATCTTTTCGAATCGTTTCCAGCCGCCGGAGTTCGGTGATGTCGTGGAAGACGAGGACTGCGCAGGCGTCGTTTTCCCGCTCTCCTCCTGCGATCGCCGCTTCGATGTGGAGACATTGCCCCCCCGGCATCAGGACGATCTCGTCTTGCTGCCCGGTTCTCGTGGCGAGCACGGTTGCGATCAGGGTATTCAATTCGGGATGTCTGAATACATCGGAGGAGGGGCGTCCGCGGGTCTCTGATCGTGTGACGGCGAACATGCGTTCCAAGGCCGGATTCACTTGGAGGATGCGGCCACGATTGTCCAGGACCATCACACCTTCGACCATCGAGGTCAGCATGGCCAGGAGTTGGCCCCGGTCTTCGGAGAGTTCATGGATCTTGGCTTTCAGCTGGTCCGTCATCTGGTTGAGGGTGTCGGCCAGGAGGCCGACCTCATCCCGCGAGCCGGTTCTGATACGAACGTCGTGATCGCCGCCTGCCAGTTGCCGCGCGGCGATCGCAATATCGGACAGAGGCTTCGTGATGCTGCGCGCGAGCCCCACGCTCAGCGCGATGGCAATCAGGAAGGCGATCCCGAAGGCGAGGGCCAGGTTCTTGTGCAGCTTGTCCACTTCACGATCGAAGGAGGTCATTGGCAGCCCGAGCCGCAAGAAGACGGAGGCGGTCGATTGATTCTGGATGGGTAATCCGATGGCCAGATAGAGGGTGCGCTCACCGGTCGTGTGGCTCCTGCGCAGGTCCGTCCCTCGTCCCGTGGTCATGGCTTGCTGAATTTCCGTCCGCGCCAGATGGTTCTCCACCGTCGCAAGGCTGCCGTCCGGCACGGCGCTGTCAGCCAAGACCTGTCCATCGGGCGCGATGACGGTCACACGCGCGAGGGCCCGCGAGCTGAGATCCCGTATGGCTGCCTGGAGCTGGGCGGTTGAAGCCTGGGCGCGTGGTTGCGCCAGAAACGGTTGCAGCCCGTAGGCGACGAGGCTGGTTCGGGTTTCCAGTATCTGTTCCGACCTGACGATTTCCTGTTGCTCGAGGGAGCGAATCGCCAGGGTGCGCGCGATGAGCAGTCCGCAGGCGAGGACCAGCAGCGTTCCGATTGTGACCTTCCATCGGATGGAGAGTGTCATAGAGATAGTGATGAGTGATGGGTGATGGGTGAAAGGGAGAGGGGGCTAACCCGTCGCGCGTCATCCATGACTTAACACGGCTCCTTCAGTTTGTAGCCCAGAGATTTGACCGACATGATCGCGTCGTTGAGCGAGGGGAGCTTTTGCTTGAGTCTGCGGACATGGACATCGACGGTCCTCGTCGTGCCGTAGTAGTCGTACCCCCAAATGGTGCTCAGGAGGATTTCCCTTGTCAGGACCCGGCCGGGATTGCGTAAGAGCTGTTCGAGCAGGCCGAATTCTTTTGCCGTGAGGGGAACTTCGGTGTTCTTCTCCCGGACTTCGTGCCGTGCCAGATCCATGATGAGGTCGCCATAGTGATATTGGGTGGAATTCTCATCCGGTTTCCGTTCAAGTCGCCGGAAGAGAGCCTTGACGCGGGCAACCAGGGTCTTGGGGCTGAAGGGTTTGGTGACGTAGTCGTCGGCTCCCAGTTCCAGCCCAATGATGGTGTCGGACTCCTCCGCCTTGGCGGTCAGCATAATGATGGGGAGGAGCGCTGTGTCCGGAGCGGACCGTAGACGTTTGCAGACCTCCAGGCCGTCCATCTCCGGCAGCATCAAGTCGAGGACGACCAGATCCGGCTTTTCCTGTTTCACTTGCCGGAGGCCTTCGGCTCCGGTTTTGGCCGATACGGTTCGAAAGCCCTCTTTCTCCAAATAGAGGGTGATCAATTGGAGAATGTCCTGCTCATCTTCGACGACGAGGATTTTTTTGTGTCCCAGGCTTGGCATGGTTGGTGTCGCCAGCCTACGGGTGAGGGGGCAGACTGTCAAGACTTGGCGGGAGGGCCTCGTGTGCCGGGGGCCGATCAGAGGCCTGCAGGGCCTGTCGATCGGGGCCAATTATGTTGACGGAGCCGGTTGCTCTGACGTAAGGTGAACGGCAGTGATTTGTGCGTATATGGGGACGAAGGAAAGGTATCCTGATGAAGATCTATCTCGCCAATCCACGCGGGTTTTGCGCCGGAGTCGACCGGGCGATCGATATCGTTGATCTCTCGCTGAAGAAGTACGGGGCGCCGATTTACGTGCGGCACGAAATCGTCCATAGCCGGCATGTGGTGAACTCGCTGCGCACCAAGGGCGCCGTGTTCGTGGAGGAATTGGGAGAAGTGCCGGAAGGGTCCGTCGTGATTTTCAGTGCCCATGGGGTCGCCAAGTCGGTCTGGGAAGAAGCGAATCGGCGTCGGCTGCATGTGATCGATGCCACCTGTCCGCTGGTCATCAAGGTCCATAACGAGGTCAATCGCGACTATACGCAGGGCTATGATCTCATCTTGATCGGCCATGCCGGCCACCCTGAAGTGATCGGGACGCTCGGTCAGATCCCGGACAAGTTCCATCTGGTCTCTTCGGTGGAAGATGTCGAGAAGCTGCAGGTCGAGAATACCCACGATTTGTCCTATGTCACGCAAACGACGTTGAGCGTCGATGAATGCCGGGATATCGTCGGCGCGCTCAATAAGCGGTTCCCGCATATCAAGGGGCCGCATCAGGAAGATATTTGTTATGCGACGCAGAACCGCCAGAATGCGGTGAAGGCGCTCTCCTCGCTGGTGGATGTCATTCTGGTCATCGGGTCTCCCAATAGTTCGAACTCCAACCGCTTGCGGGAATTGGGTGAGCGGTGCGGGATCGCCTCCTACTTGATCGATGCCGCTTCCGATATCAATCCCATTTGGCTTTCGAATGCGAAAGCGATCGGGATTACCGCCGGCGCCTCGGCGCCGGAAGTTTTAGTTGAAGAGGTGGTGACTTACCTCAAGACTTTCGGTCCGGCAGAGGTCGAAGACCTGACCGTGGTCGAAGAAGACGTCGAGTTTCTTCTCCCTAAAGAACTGATTACTATCGAGTCTTCCGGCAAATCTGTCGGGGTTCAGGCCGGGTAACAGTTTTTCGTCGCATAGTACCCCTCTCCCTAAATGTTGTAGGTCCTTGCTCGCCTGCCTACCACTGGCAGTATTTTTCTTTGATTTCTTTTTAGCCCTGTGCTACAAAATTCGACATTATTCCGCTTGAGTCCTTTCGAGACACGCTACCGAAGGAGTCGCCGATGTATCTGAAATCCCTTGAGATGCTGGGGTTTAAGTCGTTCGCTGAAGCCAAGATCCAATTCCCGGATGGCGTCACCGCCATCGTGGGGCCGAACGGGAGCGGAAAGAGCAATGTCGTGGACTCGATCCTCTGGGTACTCGGTGAGCAGAGCACGAAGGCCTTGCGTAGCGAGAAGATGGAAGATGTGATTTTTAACGGGACTGAATTGCGAAAGCCGCTCGGTATGGCCGAGGTGTCGCTCGTGATCAGCGGACTGGACCGGATCAATGTGGACCCTCAGTCCAATCTGTCGAGCGAGCTGTCGGAATATCAGGAGCTGATGATTACGCGCCGTCTCTATCGGAATGGCGAGAGCGAATACCTCATCAATAAGACTGTCTGCCGGTTGAAGGATGTCCGGAGCATCCTGCTGGATACCAGGGCCGGGACCAAGGGGCATACGGTCATTGCCCAGGGGCAAATCGATCAGATTCTCAACGCCTCCCCGCAAGATCGGCGGGAATTAATCGAAGAGACGGCGGGGATCATTCGCTATAAGAAGCAGAAGGCCGAAGCGTTGCGCAAGTTGGACTCGACGCAGCAAAATCTGTTGCGCGTGCGGGACATCATCGCCGAGGTGAAGAAGCAGTTGAATTCGCTTGAGCGGCAGGCGCGGCAGGCGCGCTCCTATCAGACGCTGCATGAAGAGGCCAAGTCGCTGGAGATCCAGCTGCTGACGAACGAATATCGGGTCCTCCACACGACGATCACGGATGTCGAGACGGAGCTCCAGCAGCTGGAGGATCGCGAGTCAGGCCAGGCCGCCGAACTGGCGCGTTTGAATGCCGAGCTTGAGCAGGTCAAGTTTACGATTGCCACGGCGAGCGAGGCGATCGGACAACGGCGGGATGAACTGTCGAAGCTGGAGCAACAGCAGAGTCAGGCCTTGACGGCGTCGGAAGTCGAGCGTAATCGCGGTGAGCTCTATGCGCAGCAGCAGAGCCAGGGAGGGCAGGAGCTTGAACGCCTGACCCAGGAGCAGCAGCAGAGCGCGGCGGAAGCGGCCTCCCTCGAAGATATGCTGGTCGCGTTGGAGCGTGAATGTACGGAGCGGGAACAGGCCTTCGCCACGCTCGAAGGGGAAATGAAGGAGCTGGTGCAGCAACGAACCGCTGTCCTGGCTGAAGAAGAACGAGGGCGCCGGGATGTCCTCAACCTGGCGGTGCTGGTCGCCAATACCGAGCAGACGCTGGTGCAGTTGGCGACGCGCATTCAGGAGGCGACGGATCGTGAGGCGCGGCTGATTCGTGAACAGGAAGATTTCCGTTCGCAGCATGTGACCGCCGCGGATAAGCGTCAGACGCTTCAGCAGGCCTGCCAGGAGGCGGAGCAGTTGGTTGCGGATCTGCGCCGGCAGCGGCAGGCAGTTGAGGAATCGAGCGAGCATGTCGCGGCTGAGTTGGTCGAAGTCGATCAGTCGGTCTTGCGTCAGTCGGAAGAGTTGGCCGCGGTGGACTCGCATCTCCGGACATTGCAGGGCGTGTTGCAGGAAGATATGGGGTACGGGCGGCGCGGCGACGAAGAGTCGACGGCCCTTAAGGCCTGCGCCGGGGTTCGTGATGCGATTGCCGAGTGGCTGGTCGTCCCCGCAGGCTGGGACCGGGCGGTGGAAGCGATTTTGGGCGAACGGGTGAAGGGCTGGTTTGTCGATAGTCCCGCCGCGGCTTGTGAGGCGATTGCGTTTCTCAAAGGGAAAGATCTCGGTCGAGGCACCTTTATTCCGCAGCAGCCCCGTTGGGCCGCTCGGGACGCGGCGTCACAGTCCTGGTGGCCTGCGCTGGAGGGCCAGTCCGGGGTGATCGGCCGCGCGGTCGATTTGATTGCTGTCCAGGGTGAGCGCGAAGCGGCCCGTGACTATCTGTTCGACCGGATCGTATTCGTGGAGACGCTGACGGAGGCCATGACCCTGTGGGCACAGCAGGCCTATGCGGCTCCCGATGGACCAGTGCTTGTCACGCGCGCCGGGGAAGTGTTGGATGCGGCAGGCGTGATGACGGGCGGACAGGTCAGCGAGACCGGAGGCTTGTTGCAGCGGCGGCGAGAGGTGCTGCACTTGGAGTCCCAGCGCGTTTCATTGACCGGGGCTGTCGAAGAGGGCAAGCAGCGGCGGGAACGGTTGCTGGCGCAGGGGCAGGAACTGCGCGAGCAGAGCCGGCAACTGGTGGAGTCGCTACGGAACGCGGAAATGCGGGGTCTCTCACTACAGAAAGACGAAGCCGGGCTCCAGCATATGCTGGGAGATTTGACCAGGCGGATCGATACCTTGACGAACGATGCGCAGCGAGGCTCGGCCGAGGTGCAGCGGCTCAATCATGAGGTGCAATCCACCCAGGCGCAGCTCGTCCAGTGGATGGCGGAGAAGGCAGGCCAGGAGGCCGAGGTCGGTCGTGTGCGCGACCGGGTGGCGCAGATCGACCAGGATACGCAGGGGCTCCAGCAGCGATTCACCGAGGCGCAACTGGTGGCGCAGGAAATCAGGACGACCCGCGAACATCACCGGCGCGACCTCCTGCGGCTCTCGCAGCAGCAGCAGGACGCGAGCGCGAGGATTGAGGCCTTAACGCGCCATGTCGAGGGACTCGCAGTTTCGATCGAGCAGAGCCGGATTGAACGGGAGCAGCAAGAAGGGCGTTGCCGTGAGCTGGGCGAGTCGTCCTCTCTGGTCAAAGCCCAGTTGGTCGAACTGCAAGAAGCTCAGGCGCAGGACATGGCCTTGGCGCATCAGCTCGATGCCGGATTGGAGGAGGTGCGCCACTTGGTCTCGTCTCTTCGCGAATCCCGCATGGCGCTGGAGGTCAAGAAGGCGGAAGTTCGGGTGCAATTGGGCACGGTCGAGTCCACTCTGTGTGGAACCTACCAGGTTGACCCTGCGACGTTGCTCAATGCGCCAATGGTCGAGATGACGGATGAGCAACTGTCTCTCGGTGAGGCGCCTGTTCCGGAAGAGCGGCCAGCGGTGGACGAGATGGCGCTCAGGGAGCAGTTGCAGAAGCTTCGCGAGAAGCTTGACCGTTTGGGTCCGATCAATCTGGCTGCCATTCATGAGCATCAAGAGTTGGATGAGCGGTATCAGTTCCTGACGACGCAGGAGCAGGATCTCTCCACGTCGATCAGTTCGCTCAAGGAAATTATTCAGAAGATCAATCTCACGACGAAAGATATGTTTGCCGCGACGTTTGCCGAGCTTCAACAGAAGTTCAGTGAGGTGTTCGTGAAGTTCTTTCCCGGTGGCAGGGCCGAACTTCAGCTGGTTGAAGTGCTGGCGGATGAAACCACGGAAGGGCGCGGACCGCAGGAGCCGGGAGTCGATATCGTGGTGCAGCCGCCGGGCAAACGCTTGAAGAGCATCACGATGCTCTCGGGTGGCGAGAAGACCTTGACGGCAATGGCGCTGCTCTTTGCGAGCTTCCTGATCAGGCCGACGCCGTTCTGCATTCTCGACGAAATCGACGCGCCGCTGGACGAAGAGAACATCGGACGTTTCACCGGCGTTTTACGCGAGCTCTCCGCGGGAGCGCAGTTCATGGTCATTACTCACAACAAGCGGACCATGGCCATCGCCGACTCGTTGTTCGGGGTGACCATGGAAGAGCCTGGCATCTCGAAAATCGTGTCGGTGAGACTCGGAAATTTGCAGTCCGTTTGAACAGGAAGGACTGGCAAAACCGTTGTATTTCAGAGGACTTCCGTTCCTCATTTCTTGACTCGACGCAGGGGGGTCTGGTATATACCCGCATGCGGGCAATGCGATAAATATGCCGCTTGTCTTTCGAGCTTCATGGGCGCAACGCAGAGTCCCTGCGCTGTTCCATCCACCTGCATTTTTCCATAGACCAATACGATAATGAACCTGATTCGAGCGTTTCTAGGCCGCCTATCGGACAGTCTCTTCGTCTCCGTTCCGGAGAAGTTGGGCTTGGCGACTGAGTTGCCCAAGGCCCCACCGCTGCGTTTGGTGTCGGACAAGTCTCCGCTCTCCGTTCCGCTCGATATTGCGGCTCGCCGCCCCACCAGCCATTCGGTCAGTCAGGTGGATGCGCTCGATGACGCGGTCAGACGCAGTCAAGCCTGGTTTTTGTCCAGACAACATGAGTCCGAAGGCTATTGGGTTGCCGAACTCGAAGCCGATACGACCTTAACTTCTGAGTATATTCTGTTGCGGCGGTTTCTCGATCGGGTCGATCCAGAGCGTGAGCGCAAGGCCGTCCGTTATCTCCGCGCCATGCAATTGCCCGATGGTGGCTGGCCGATTTTCTACGGAGGCCCCTCGGAGATCAGCGCGTCGGTGAAGGCCTATTTCGCGTTGAAGTTGAGCGGAATTTCGGCCGATGAGCCCTACATGTTGCGGGCCCGCGACTGCATTCATGCCAAGGGTGGCGTGGTCTCCGCGAACGTCTTTACGAAAATCACCCTGGCCCTGTTCGAACAGTACGATTGGGAAGGTCTGCCGAGCATGCCGCCGGAGATCATGCTCCTGCCGAAGCGGTTTTATTTCAGTATTTATGCGATTTCCTATTGGTCTCGCGCGGTCCTGATTCCCTTGCTGGTGGTGTTCGCGAATCGGCCCGTCTGCCGTATTCCCAAGGAGCAGGGGATTGACGAACTCTATCTCTTTCCCCGGGCGCAGATTCGTTATCGCGACGTGCCGCCTTTCAATAAGGATCAGCGATGGTTCACCCCGCATAACTTCTTTGTGCAATTGGACGGGGTGCTCAAGCTCTACGACAAGATGCCGCTCAGTTGGCTGCGCGAGAAGGCCCTGCACAGGGCTGCTACTTGGATGTTGGACCATATCAAGGGCAGCGGCGGGTTGGGGGCGATTTATCCGGCTATGGCGAATTCAATCGTGGCCCTTCGTTGCCTGGGCTATGAGGTCGATGATCCCTTGGTGCGGAAGGCGTTTCAGGAAATCGAAGCGTTGGAAGTCTACGATACCCTGTCGATCGGCGAACAGCGCGTCGAGACGCTGCATCTTCAGCCCTGCCATTCGCCGATCTGGGATACGGCCTTGCTCATGAATGCCTTGATCGAAACCGGGATGTCGCAGGACCATCCTTCACTTCAGAAAGCGGCGGCTTACCTGGCCTCGCGCCAGACGAAGTTGGTCGGCGATTGGAAGTTTTCATCTCCGAACGCGGAGCCGGGCGGCTGGTACTTCCAGTTTGAAAACGAACTCTATCCCGACGTGGACGACTCAGCCGTGGTCTTGATGGCGCTCTCGAAAGTCCGGATGGCTCAGGCTACCGAGCTACAAGAATCTATCCAGCGGGGGACGAATTGGGTCCTTGCCATGCAAGGGTCCGATGGCGGCTGGGGGGCCTATGACAAGGATAATAATCGCATCGTCTTCAACTACATTCCCTTTGCCGACCACCATGCGCTGCTCGATCCCAGTACGTCGGATTTGACCGGACGTTGCCTCGAGATGCTGGCGGCTCTGGGCTACGATCAGACTCATCCTGCCGTGGCGCCGGCTCTCCGGTTCCTCAAGCGGGAGCAGGAGGCTGACGGCAGCTGGTACGGCCGGTGGGGTGTGAATTATATTTACGGCACCTGGTCTGTGCTGGCCGGTCTTCGTGCGATCGGCGTGGATCTGTCGGAGCCCTATATCTGTCGGGCCGTCGCCTGGCTTGAGTCGAAGCAGAATCCCGATGGCGGCTGGGGCGAGTCCTGTCATTCCTACGGCGACGACCCTGAGTGGAGCGGGAAGGGGGACAGCACCCCGTCCCAAACAGCCTGGGCCATCATGGGGCTGATGTCGGCCGGGATGACCGACGCCTTCAGTGTCGCGCGCGGCATCCAGTATCTGTTGCGTCATCAAATGAAAGACGGTTCCTGGGAAGAGGTTCGCCATACCGGCACAGGATTCCCGCGGGTGTTTTATCTCCGCTACCATTGGTACTGCCAATATTTCCCTTTGTGGGCCTTAGCGATGTATCGGAATTTACGGACACGCGGGCACATGCGGGCCGATGAAGTGCGGCAGCAGGTATTGGCGTCTGGGTGCCATCGAGCCGATCAGTGAACATGCCGCCGACTTCCGTTGTTGGCGTGGGGCCATCCCGATCAGAATCTTCGATGCTTCCCATTGGCATTTTTGTCGCGACTCGTTGGGAGCTGCAGGCTGTCAGGCGCGCGCTTCCCACGGATCGTGTTGCAACGGTCTCAGGCATCCGTTGTCATATCGGGCAGAGCGGGGATCAGATCTATTGGTTGATCCAGACCGGCGTTGGCCCTGTGGAGGCTGGCAGGGTTGCGCGAGCGGTGCTGACGGCACAGGCCATGTCATTGGTTATATCAACGGGGTTTGCCTGTGCGCTTGCGCCGGCTCAGGTGGGAGACCTCCTGTTGGGCACGGAGGTGTTTCCTTTCGATATCGAAGAGGTCGGGGCGGTGAAGGGTGAGCCTCTGCTGTGCGATGAGGTGGTGCGCTCCGGCTGTGTTGCCGTGGCGCAGGATGCCGGGCTGGTCGTGCGAACGGGAACGGTTGTCTCTTCGCCGGTCGTACTGTGGCGGGCTGAGGAGAAGCGCCGACTGCGGCGGTTGACCGATGCGACAGGACTTGATATGGAAAGCGCCGCCATTGCATCGGCGGCTCGGGGACAAGGAAGCCCCATGGCGATTATGCGGACGGTCTCCGATCTAGAGGATGAAGATCTTCCGCTTGACTTCAATCTCTTTCTCAGGCCCACTGGTTGGGCTCAAGGTTTATGGTCGCTCGTCAGCCGTCCGTCCAGTTTGGCGGGGTTGAATCGGCTTCGACGGCAGAGCCGGATAGCCGCGGATCGGTTGACGGAATGGTTTCAACATTATGCGGAAGCGGGCGGCGGCTTACGTCGTGAGCTTAGGTAACTGATGGTATTGAATATGGTTGAACGGCTTGGTGCGTCGGTAGTCACGCGTGTGCAGGAGATGGGCCGCATGTTGCTGTTTGTCTTGTCGGCCTTTGCCTGGCTGACAAGGCCTCCCTTCCGGTTTTCTCACATGCTGAAGCAGCTCCATTTCATCGGGTATAAATCGACATTCGTGGTGGTCCTGACCGCCGGGTTCACCGGCATGGTTCTCGCGTTGCAAGGCTACTATAGTTTGCGGAAGTTCGGCTCAGAGGGATTGCTGGGCTCTGCGGTGGCCTTGAGTATGATCCGGGAATTGGGGCCGGTGTTGGCCGCTTTGATGGTGACCGCCAGGGCCGGTTCGGCGATGACGGCGGAAGTCGGCATCATGCGGATTACGGAACAGATCGATGCGCTCGATACCATGGCGATCAATCCGATGCAGTATTTGATCGCCCCGAAGCTCGTCGCCGGGTTGATCGGGGTGCCGTTGCTCGTGGCCATTTTCGATGTGGTCGGTATCTATGGCGGCTATGTCGTCGGGGTGGATCTGCTGGGAGTCAACGCAGGGTCTTATTGGAACTCGATTGAGTCGGCCGTGGAATGGAAAGATATCTACGGCGGGATTCTCAAGTCGATCAGTTTCGGGCTGATCATCACCTGGATCTGCTCCTATAAGGGGTACCATACGAGACAGAGCGCGGAGGGGCTGGGGACGGCCACGACGGAAGCGGTGGTGCTGAGCTCTGTGGTCATTCTCGTGTGGGATTATTTCCTCACTTCGGTTTTGTTATGACATCCATGATCAAGCTGATTGGTATCGAAAAGAAGTTGGGTGGGCAGCCGGTGCTGCAAGGGGTGGATCTCTCGATCCCTGTCGGCAAGCTGACGACCATCATCGGTGGCAGCGGGTCTGGAAAGAGCGTGCTCCTCAAGCACATGATCGGGCTCCTGCAGCCTGATCGCGGCGAAGTCTGGATCGGCGATGTGGAGATATCCCGCTTGTCCGGCACGAAGTTGAACGATGTGCGGAAGCGGTTTGCCATGCTGTTCCAGGGCGCGGCCCTGTTCGATTCCCTTTCTGTTTTTGAGAACGTGGCGTTTCCGTTGCGAGAGAAATTACGGATGAAGGGGCCGGAGGTGGCGCGGCGGGTCGAGGAGAAGCTGGCGCAAGTCGGGTTGACGGGGATGGGCCACAAGTTTCCCGCCGAATTGAGCGGAGGCATGCGCAAGCGGGCGGGTTTGGCGCGCGCGTTGGTCATGGAGCCGGAGATCATCCTGTTCGATGAGCCGACGACCGGGCTGGATCCCTTGATGGCGAAATCAATTCATGATTTGATCGTCGCGACACAACGACGGTTCGGTTTTACGGCGGTGATGGTCAGCCATGAAATTCCGGAGATCTTCGCGATTTCCGATTGGGTGGCGATGCTCAGAAACGGCAAGATTGCGGCGATGGCCCCGGCCGCCGAGTTCCAGCAGATTGCCGATCCGGATATTCAAGAATTCATTTCCGTCGGCGGGACAGTGGTCTTGC
Organism: Nitrospira lenta; assembly: GCA_945905765.1. Classification (GTDB taxonomy): domain Bacteria; phylum Nitrospirota; class Nitrospiria; order Nitrospirales; family Nitrospiraceae; genus Palsa-1315. The sequence goes on along the minus strand of CAMDPZ010000009.1, from coordinate 22,758 downwards.
CAGGATCGCACGTGGGGTGAGGGAGGAGTAGTGAAAATGGAAAAAGCTAAGTTGGAGATCATGGTCGGCTTCTTTGTGCTCATTGGCATTTTGTGCCTCGGGTATCTGTCGATCAAGCTCGGGAAGCTCGAGCTGGTCGGGGGCGACGTCTATGAAGTCGACGCGCAGTTCAATACGGCCTCGGGGCTCAAGTCCGGGTCGACCGTTGAAATCGCCGGCGTCGAAGTCGGGCGGGTGCGCGGGATTACGCTTAGCGGGGACCGTGCGATGGTGAAGCTGGCGGTCAACAATACCGTCAAGCTCTACACGGACACCATTGCCTCGATCAAGACTCGCGGGATCATCGGCGAGAAGTTCTTGGCCCTGTCTCCCGGCGGAGGGGGCGATCCGCTCAAGCCCGGTGAAACGATCCGCGATACGGAATCGGGTCTCGATCTGGAGGAATTGGTCAGCCAGTATGTGCATGGCAAAGTGAATTGATAGGTCGGCGGCGGCGCCGGATGTGGCACGTATAAAAGGGGGGCGAGATATGGAGATCAAGGGATCTGCCGTGGTGCAGGCGCAGAGATGGAGCTGGGGGAAGATTGCGAGCGGAGCGGTCTGCGCGCTCGTGGTGTTTGGCTGGGTGGCTGTCCAGCCGGCAGTGGCTGGTGGCGCAACTGAGGCCATGAAAGGCACCATCGATGACGTGTTGAAAATTATCCAGGACAAGGAGCTTAAACAATCGCCGAGAGCGGAAGAACGTCGGCAACGCTTGGAGAAAGCGGTCGGGGACCGGTTCGATTATCAAGAAATGTCCAGCCGGGCGCTCGGGGCTCCGTGGAAAACGTTGGCCGACAAAGACAGGCAGGAGTTCGTCGGATTGTTCAGGACGCTGCTCACCAGCTCCTATGCGGACAAGATCGAGACCTATTCCGGTGAGGGCGTGCAATACATCAATGAACGGACGGAAAAGGATTATGCCGAGGTGCGCACGAAGGTGCTCACGGGCAAGACCGAAATCCCTCTCGACTACCGGCTGCTCAACAAGGGTGTGGAGTGGCGGGTCTACGACGTGGTGGTGGACGGGGTGAGCCTGGTGAATAATTACCGCGGACAGTTTTCAAAGATCCTTCGTGACTCGTCGTACGCCGACCTCGTGGAACAGCTTCGTAAAAAATCCGATAAGATTAAAGCTCCGTAACTCGTTTCAGGAATTCCATGATCAGCCTGCGCGGCCTCATCGCCGTTGTGTTCGTGTTGTGTGCGGCGAGTCTCATTGCGCTGCCGGAGCAGGTCACAGCCGGCGTCGAATATTTTCCGGTTCCTTCCGTGTCGAGCACTCGCAACGACGGGAGTGACGCCGGCCTGCTTGTGCCGATTCTGATCACGGATCCGGACGGAGAGCTGAAGTATATCGTCGCGCCGATGATCATTCGGAATTCCATCGTCGGGACGCGCGGCGCGCTCAATGTATTTCGCTACGAGCCTGGCGGGCGGGAGATGCGATTTATCGGCTCTTTCACGGAGCGGATCGAACGCAAAGTGGTGTTTAGCTATGCCGATCCGGCGTTCGATCAGGGCCGTTATTCGCTGAATTTCGGCGCCTCGTTTTTTAAAAACGCCACCTCGCGGTTCTTTGATCTCGGGCAAGCCACGCAGGAGTCGAAGGAAACGAACTATACGGCGCGTGAAACAAGGCTGAACTGGCGGTTCGGAGTCCATGCAAACGAAGTGACGCAGATTTCCGTCGGGCAGCGGCTTCGCGACGTGCATCTGCAGAGGGGCGCAACGGATCTCCCCTTTACCGGCGACCGATTCCCCCAGGTGGATGGGGTGCAGGGCGAGTCGCTTATTCTCGGGCATCGGGCGACGTTCTATTACGATACGCGCAACAATCTTGTCACGCCGACCGATGGAATGGCCGTGACGGCCTACGCGGAGCTCAACCAAAGTCTCCGTAACGGCGATCATCCCGTCTACTCCCGTTATGAGATCGAGGTGAAGAAGTTGTTTCCCAGCGAATCGAAGCGGGCGATCCTGGTTGTGCGCGGGGATCTGCAAGCGACGATCGGGTCGCAAGTGCCGTTCTTCGAGCAAAGTTCGCTGGGCGGACAAAACAATTTGCGCGGATTCGGCGGCGATCGTTTCATCGACAAGCACCTTGTGTCGCTCAGCATCGAAGAGCGGATTCACCTGGCCCGCGCAAAGGTGGCGGGTGTCAACGCGGACTTCGAGATTGCCCCGTTCCTGGATACGGGGCAGGTCTTCAGCGACTACAAAAAGGTCAGTTTTCATAGCTACAGATTGACTCCTGGTGTCGGATTCCGCGGCGTCGTTCGGCCTAATGTTGTCGGTCGTGTCGACTATGGCTATAGCCGTGAGGGGGGAGCGATCTTTGCGGGCCTGGACTTCCCCTATTGATCGACTGTTTCGAGGTGAGGGGCTGCGCGCTTCCGGTTCGAACCATACGGGGTATGGGTCCGCGGATGAAGCTGGCTAACCACTTGACAATACGTGACTTTTGTGTGAAGCTGCCCCTGCCAACGTCTAAGCTGCTATATTGCTGCGCCATACCTATCTGAGTTCAGTTCGTGGTGCGAGACCCCTGCATCTACGCAAAGGAGCATCTGCTATGTCGATCTTGAAGACCATTCAAAGCCCTGCTGATCTGAAGCGGCTATCACCGGCGCAATTTCCTGCCTTGTGCCAGGAGTTGCGGGAACAGATTATCGGCGTGGTCTCTAACGTCGGAGGCCACTTGGCCTCGAACCTCGGCGTGATTGAGCTGACGGTCGCCCTGCACTACCTCTTGGATACGCCCAAGGACAAGATCGTCTGGGACACCAGCAATCAAGCCTATGCCCATAAGCTGCTCACCGGCCGCCGGGAGCAATTCCACACGCTTCGTCAGTACGGGGGCATGAGCGGTTTCACGAAGCGCGAGGAGAGCGTCTACGACACGTTCAACGCGGGCCATGCCGGCACCGGTGTATCTGCCGCCTATGGCATGGTTGCAGCTCGTGAACAGTTGGCGCTGAAAAATAAAGTGGTTTGTGTGGTTGGGGATGGCGCCATGACGGCCGGGATGACGCTGGAAGGTCTGCACCATGCAGGCGGCCTGGATAAAGATTTCCTGGTGATCTTGAACGACAATCAAATGTCCATTTCGAAGAATGTGGGCGCGATTTCCTCCTATTTGAACCGGACCTTCACCGGAGAGTTTTACACCAAGATGCGGGAAGAAACGGGCCATTTGCTGGGGAAAATTCCCCACATCGGGCATGACATGCAGAAGTGGGCTCGTCGAGCCGAAGAGCTGGCCAAGGGCGCGATCCTTCCGGGGTTGCTTTTTGAAGAATTGGGGTTCCGGTATGCGGGACCGATTGACGGACATAATTTCGAGCATCTGTTGCCCGCCTTGGAAAATGTGCTGAAGATGAAGGGGCCGGTGCTGCTCCATGTCATCACGAAAAAAGGGTTGGGCTACGAGCCGGCGGTCAAGAATCCCGTGTGGTTCCATGCCTGTCCTCCCTTTGTGCGGGAGACCGGAGTGCCTGCGAAAAAAGCGGCCCGCCCGTCCTATACGCAGATTGCCATCGAATCATTGGTGAAGCTGGCCCGGGCGGACAAGCGGATCGTCGCGATTACCGCTGCGATGTGCGAGGGGACCGGCTTGAATATTTTCGAGAAAGAATTTCCGGACCGAATCTATGACGTGGGCATTGCCGAGCAGCATGCGGTGACCTTTGCGGCAGGCCTTGCGACGCAGGGCCTGCGCCCGGTCGTGGCGCTCTACTCTACGTTTTTGCAGCGGGCCTATGACCAGGTGGTGCATGACGTCGCGACGCAGAATCTGCCTGTAACTTTCTGCATCGATCGTGGCGGGTTGGTGGCGGAAGACGGGACGACGCATCACGGGGCCTTCGATTATGCGTTCCTGCGTCATATGCCGAACATGGTCGTGATGGCGCCGAAGGATGAAAATGAGTTACAGCATATGATGAAAACCTGTGTCCAGCATGACGGGCCTGCCTCGGTGCGGTATCCGCGCGGACTGAGCCTGGGCGTCACGATGGATGAGGAGCCGAAGGCCTTGCCGATGGGGAAGGGCGAGCTGCTGCAGGAAGGTACGGATGTCGCGATCATCGCGATCGGCGTGCCGGTCTGGCATGCGGTGACGGCGGCGAAGCGGCTTGAGCAAGAAGGCATTTCCACCGCAGTCGTGAATGCGCGCTTCGTGAAGCCGTTGGATCAGGATTTGATCGTCGAGGTGGCGAAGAAGGTGCGCTATGTGGTGACGGTGGAAGAGGGCTGCAAGATGGGCGGGTTCGGCTCCGCGGTCCTTGAGGCTTTGTCCGACGGTGGCGTCACGGATGTGAGGACGAAGGTCCTCGGGTTGCCTGATTGGTACATCGAGCAGGGGCCGCAGGATTTCTTGCGCGAACGGTACGGGCTGACCGCAGAAGGCATTTATCAGAGCGTGAAGGAATTGATCGGTCAGGCGCCGGCTCCCTCGCGCGAGCAGCGCACGCTCGCATCCTTATCCGATCGGTTGCCGCATGGAGACGAGCAGGGCAGCTAGTGCAAGGCAAAATGAATAAGTGAAAAGGTAAAAGTACCGGACAAACACCAGTCATGCATATTACGAGACGGAAAACCAGGCAGATTACGGTCGGCAAGCTGAAGATCGGCGGAGATGCGCCGATTTCCGTGCAGTCGATGTGTTCGACCGATACGCGCGATGTTGCGGCTACGGTCGAGCAAATTCGCCAGCTGGAGGCGGCCGGGTGTGAAGTCATTCGCGTGGCCGTGCCGGACGACGCAGCGGCGGCGGTGTTGCCCCAGATCAAAGCGGCGATGACGGTGCCCTTGATCGCGGATATTCATTTCGACCACCGGCTGGCGGTGAAAGCTGCCGAGACGGTCGACTGCGTCCGGATCAATCCCGGCAACATCGGGGCCTGGTGGAAAGTCGAAGAAGTCATCAAGGCCGTCAACGAGCGAGGCATTCCCCTCCGCATCGGCGTCAATGGAGGCTCGCTTGAGCGTCCGCTGCTGGATAAGTATGGTTGGCCGTCGCCGGAAGCTTTGGCCGAGTCGGCGCTTAATGCCGTCCATGCGCTAGAGGACGTGGGCTTCACGAACATGAAGGTCTCGCTGAAGGCGTCCGATGTGCATCATGCCATCGATGCCTATTGGCTGTTTGCGCACCAGTCCGATTATCCGTTGCACATCGGGATCACGGAGGCTGGCACCGCGATGACGGGGGCCGTCAAATCGACCATGGGGCTCGGCTACTTGCTCTCGCAGGGCATCGGCGACACCTTGCGTGTGTCCCTGGCTGCTGATCCGGTCGAGGAAGTGAAGGTGGGGTTCGAGATCTTGAAGTCGCTCGAACTGCGCCATCGCGGGATCAACGTGATCGCCTGTCCGACCTGTGGCCGTGTCGAGATCGATGTGGTGAAGCTGGCCAATGAATTAGAAAAGAAGCTGGGCCATATTAAGACCCCGCTCAATGTGTCGGTCCTCGGCTGTGTCGTGAACGGGATCGGCGAGGGCAAGGAAGCGGATATCGGGATTGCCGGCGGTGAAGGCAAGGGGATCCTCTTCAAGAAGGGCAAGCTCGTCCGCAAGGTGCCCATCGAAGAGTTGATGGACACCTTGATTCAAGAGGTCGAGCAGATGGCCAAGGAAAAGGAAGCTGAAGGAAACGGGGAGTCGGTGGCTTCGTCGAACGAAGGATGGGAGCCGATGACTCCGCCGTCGGATGAACCGTCGACGCTCGGGAAAGAAATCCCCGTGTTGCCCAACCGCTGATCGCCTGCCTGCCGCGGGCCATTCGCTCTTCCGCTAAATGGCAAGTTGAGATACGGGAACAAGGCTCGCTATAATGCGCGCGGGGCGCCGTACCCAAGTGGTTAAGGGAGCAGTCTGCAAAACTGCGATGCAGCGGTTCGACCCCGCTCGGCGCCTCCAACCCTCGTATGCGTGATCCCCGGTCCTGTGAGGGCGCGTGGTTTTCGAGACCCTCGGAATTTCGCGCCGCCTATTTCTCGCCAGTTGAATGTTGCGGCGGGGCAGGTAGGGAAAATTGACGCTCATGGAAGAGAATGTTAGGATTGAGAACCTTTTTTCGGCGCAAGCCCAGCTGCGATTCGCAGCTGTTCACCCTACAGATACAGAATAAGTAAGAGGAGAGAGCGGAATGGCCGTTCCGATTTCCCAGATGTTTACCGTCACGAAGTACGTGCTCACCCAGAAAGTGAAGCGGGTGAAGCGGTATCCGCTCGTGCTGATGTTGGAGCCTTTGTTCCGTTGCAATCTGGCCTGTGCTGGTTGCGGGAAGATTCAATATCCCGACCATGTGCTCGACAAGCGGCTGACGCCTGAAGAATGTTGGGCTGCGGCGGAGGAATGTGGAGCCCCGATCGTCAGCATCCCCGGCGGCGAACCGATGATCCATCCTGAGATGGCGGCGATCGTCAGCGGGCTGGTTGCGCAGCAGCGGTATGTGTATCTCTGCACTAATGCGATTTTGATGGAGCGCAAGCTCGACGAGTATCAGCCGTCCAAATACCTCACGTTCAGCGTCCATATGGATGGCTTGAAGGACGAGCACGATTTGGCCGTGTGCCGCGATGGCGTCTATGACGTGGCGGTGAAGGCGATCAAGGCGGCGTTGAAGCGGGGACATCGGGTCACGACCAATACGACGCTTTTTGACGATGCCAATCCGGAGCGGGTGCGGAAGTTTTTTGATGCCATGATGGAGCTCGGTGTCGAGGGCATGATGATCTCGCCAGGATACAGCTACCAGAAGGCGCCGGATCAACAGCATTTTCTGAAGCGGGAGCGCACGAGAGAGTTATTCTCCCGTATTTTAGGGAGCCCGAAGAAGGGGTGGCAGTTCAATCAGTCGCCGTTATTCTTGGACTTCTTGATGGGCCGTCGGGAGTATGAATGCACGCCCTGGGGCAACCCGACCTATAACGTTTTCGGGTGGCAGAAGCCCTGTTATTTGCTCCAAGAGGGCTACGCCAAGACCTTCCGTGAGCTGATGGAGAGCACGGAGTGGGATCACTACGGAACAGGGCGGAATGAGAAATGCGCCGACTGTATGGTGCATTGCGGTTACGAAGCTTCCGCGGTCGAAGATACGTTCGGGACATTGTCGGGGTTCGGACGGACCGTCAAGCTGACTATGAGCCCGACTTCGCGCTAACAGGTCCTGTTCTACGTTTCACATTTTACGTTTGACGAGTGCGCAATGACTGATACGAAAAACCCTGGCGTCGATAATGTGGCTGGCTCGCTGGAGGGCCGTGTGTTTCGGCCTGCTTCGTTCGCTGAGTTGGCGGAAGCGGTGGAGTTGGCATTCGACTATCGCGGCGATGTGACGATCGCGCTGAAGTCCGGCGAGTCCCTCGTCGGCTATCTGTTCAATCGGCAAGTGAGCGGCTCCGAATCTTCTTTGGAGTTGTTTCCTTCCGATAGTTCCATCGCGCAGAAAATTCGTTACGATCAGATCGCGACGATCGCCTTTACCGGCGAAGACACGGCGACGGGGAAATCCTGGGAGACCTGGATTACCAAGAAAGAGTCGGAGCGGCGGGCTGAAGTGGAGCGGGTCGCCGCCGACGCAAAAGCACGCGGAATTCTGTAGGTTCTCCATCGACTGACCGCATCATTTCTTCTTCGTTTTTCCATGCCAAACTCATCGAAGCTGGCCCTCTCAGGGCGCGTGGAACGGGGCTTTACTCCCTGTTCGACCATGCTGTCAATTCGTTGACAAAGGGTAGGGGCTATGTTAAAAGGGTCGGCCTCAAAATGGCCGGATTCGTTGGTGATCGAACTTTCAGTTGTGTGAGGCGGATCCAAGAGCTCGGCGACGGAAAGAGGCATCAGTTTAGAGCACGTGAGGCGTAGACAGACCGTACAGAGTGAGTCGCGGTGGCGGGAGTGGATCCTCGTCATTGCCATGGTGGGTGGCCTCCCGTCGGTCGCGGGAGCGACGCATGAAGCGGACCATCGGTTTACGGTCGAAGGCTTCGTCTGCGGGACTGATGGGGCAGCGAGTGCGAACGTAGACGTGCTCGTCAAGGATACGAGAATCTCTTACGGGCAGATCGTCAAGACGGATGGAGACGGGTACTATAAAGCGACGTTTCACCTCCATAACGATAATCTTGGCGATCCGTTGTTGATTGAAGCCAGAGAAGAGCAGCAGCAGCAGAAAATTTGGTTTGACCCGAAGGATCTTGAGGCGGAACGCAAGATCCAGGTGAATTTCGGGACCGGCTGTATCCACGACAGAGAGCGGGCTCCTCAGTGGGTCTATCTTGGGTTAGGGGCTGTAGCGGTCGCAGTCGGCGGGTTTGTCGGGGCGAAAATGCTCCGGTCACGGCGGAAGCGGGAACAGAAACGAGGACAGTCTCAGGGGAAGCGACGAACATAATTTAGGCGGTCCGTGGGGCTGATGTGCGCCTCGCGGGGCGGTCAATTTTGAAGTGGCGGGAGAGTACGAGTGGCGTCACAGAATTCGTTAGGATTAGCGCTTTTGCAGGGGTGATTTGCCCCCTGGCGAAAGCGCTTTTTTCGTCTTGGTGTGGAAATCGATAGGGTCTGGAACAAAGGAGCAAGAGTTATGAAGCAGATGAAGGCGACGCAGTTGGCAGTGGTGTTGGGTATGGGGCTCTTTTTGGTGGCCTGCGGTGGGGGAGAAAGTGAAGGGCCGGTCGTTCCGCCCCCGCCAGCCCCTGCTGAGTATGCGGCGAATCATATGCCGGCCGGTTGGTGGACCGATGCAGCCAAGCTGGAAGAGGGACGGAAGCTCTTCATCGGCGAGACGAACCCCGATGTGAATTGCGCCAGCTGCCACGGCAAGGATGGTAAGCCGGTCAAGGCGGGCGCCCGCGATTTCCGGAAGGGCGATCGGATGAGCCTCTATTCCGATTCCGTGTGGTTCTGGCGGATTTCCGAAGGGGTGCCGAACACGAAGATGAAGGCCTGGAAGAGCAAGCTGTCAGACGAAGATCGCTGGAAGCTCGTGTTGTTTGAGCGGAACTTCGGGTTGGCCGGCAAGGGCTGGGACACCGAGAAGAATGCCTGGGTTGATGCGGCGGGCCTATCGGCGGCAGGAGCAGTGGCAGCACCGGCAGCGGCCCCAGCAGAGGCACCGGCAGCAGCGCCGGCAGCAGCAGCTCCAGCAGTTCCGGCAGGCAAGTAAGCGGATTTCAATCACGTGAGGAGGGGCGGCGAAACATCATGAAAACGTGGCAGCGCAGTCTCGTGGCGGCATTCGCGCTTCTGGCGTTGTTCGGAGGAGCGGCATATGCCCAGGCTCCCGGCGCGCCACCCGTGGAGTTCCCTTATACGGGGAACCGGACCGCGGTATGGGTCGTCGCCCAGCTTCACATTCTATTTGCCGGGTTCATTCTCGGCGCTCCAATCTTCGTCGTCATTTCGGAATGGTTGGGGTATCGGAAGCAGGATCCCCGGTACGATCGCCTGGCGAAAGAGGTCACGAAGGTCACGGTCATCCTTTACAGTATGACCGCCCTGACCGGGGGCCTCTTTATTTTCGTGTTGCTGGCGACCTATCCGCAGTTCACGACATGGCTCATCAATCATTTCTATCTGTTGTTCGCAGTGATCTATCCACTGTTGTTCATCAGCGAAACGATCTTGCTGTACATGTATTTCTATACCTGGGACGCCTGGAAGGGTGAGAAGAAGGCCCGCCATATCGCCCTGGGTGTGCTCTTGAATCTGATCGGCACGATCACGCTCTTCGTGATCGACGGGCCGACCTCGTTTATGAATACGCCGGTGAAAGCCGAGGGGATTTCGCCGCAAGAGTTTCTCGCCACCGCGTCCCTGTGGGACAAGATCTTCAACTACAGCTGGATGCCGTTGAACCTCCACCGCCTCGTCGGCAACGTGACGTTCGGCGGGTTCGTGGCGGGCCTGATTGCGGCCTATATGTTTATGGGGGCGAAGAAGGACGAAGAGCGGGCCTATTACGATTGGATGGGCTTTGTCGGCAATCTGATCGGCGTGGGCGCGTTGCTGTTCTTGCCCTTCATGGGCTATCTGCTGGCCTATGAGCTCTGCGACTACGATGCGTCGATCTGCCCCTACATGATGGCGGACCAGCTCTCGATGTTCTTTGAAATGCAGGGCGCAATGATCGGGCTCATCTTCCTGGCCAGTAACTACTATATCTGGCTCAGTATGAAGCGCATCGAAGGGGTCGAGAAGGTTCGGATGACGATCCTGGCTCCAATCATAATGGTGCTGCTCCCCCTGGTCATGACCAAGGTGCTGACCGACTATCCGGTTCCGGATCCGATGTCGCTGGCCTTCTTGCTGCCCATGTTGCTGGCGCCCTTTACCATCGGTCGTTTTATTCCGCTGACCGTGTCGGCGAGCACGGTCATCAAGGTCGGGTTCTTGATGGTCGTCGTGGGCGATGCCATCTGGCTCACGCCTCATGGATTCGTGCCGACCGGCGCCAAGTTGGTAGCAGAGTTGGAGCTGCCGTCTGATTGGAACTTCCTGGCCTTGATGCCGGCCAAGAACTCGGCGGCCTTCACGCTGGTGTTCGTCACGGTCGTCAATTACGTGATTTACAACCGGGCTATCAGCCAGGGCACGATCGTCTGGGGGAAGATCGATTTCATCTCCCAGTTCGTCCTGATCTTCCTGGCCTTCAGCGCGATTTGGACAATGGGCTTGATGGGCGCCGTCCGTTCGCTGCTGCGGAAGTACTACCACACGTACAATTTGTTGCCCGACTTTACCGCGGAGTCCTTCACGCCGACGCTGTCGTACTCCGCCTGGTGGATCACCGGGATTACGGTCGTCTTTTATGCAGTCGTGAGTTTCGCCATTCTCGTGACCCTGCGGCCTTCCGATTCGAAGGGGCACGCCTGAGGGTAGTCCAGTCCCTGCCGGGGCCACGTAACCGGGGTGTGGAACGCCTACTGAAGGAAAGAGGATTTGTATGGGGAATGTGATTAAGAAGCTGGTGATCGGCCTGGTGGTGGGAGGCGCGCTCGTAGGTTTTACGAGGGCGTTCGAATTTCCCGTCATCTTCCAGATGATGTTCTTCGCCTATGCGATGCTGGGGGCCGTCGTCTTCATGATCCTGGATGCGCCGGCGGTCAAGCCGATGAGCGGGATCAAGTCCGTGGCGGTCCTGGTGGCATTCTATATCGTGCTTTGCACGGTCTATATTTCCGGCGCTTCGATGTGGCCGCAATATGACCCGGAGGACGAAAAGGGCAAGATCGAGAAGATTTTGAAGCCGAAGCGGGCCGCGACCGAGCAGGGCAAGGCGGATGAGTTGATCGCGCGGGCCAAGGCGTTGGACGAGCAAGTGAAGGTGTTGTCAGCGCGACTCAAAGATTTGGGCGGAGACCAGGCGACGAAGGATCAGGCGGCAGGCGGGCCAGGCGCGCCTCCGGCCACGACCGGCGCGGCGTCCGGAGACTTCATGAAGTTGGGTGAAGAGCAGTGGCAGCTGCAAGAATGCTATAACTGCCACAAGCTGAAGGGCGAGGGCGGCAAGAAGCGCGGTCCGGAGTTGGACAACATCGCCACATATCTCTCAGTCGACGAGATCAAGCAGAAGATTCTCGACCCCAAGAGCTTCATGGCTGAGGGTTTCGAGAAGGAGTACGAGAAGGGCAAGATGCCTGATAAGTACAAGGACCTCATGGAGGAGAAGGACGTCGTGGCGCTCGCCTCCTGGTTGGGGACATTCAAGAATACCTCGGTGGCCACGCCGAAGCCGATTAAGAAGAAGTAGCATGCAGCCTAAACTGAAATCAAAAGTCCGCGGCGCGGATCAAGAAATCGGAGAACTGACCAAGGTCATCGTCGACCCGCTGTCGCATGAGATCAGCGACCTGGTCGTGTCGGTCAGCGGCACGGAAGATCGGCAGGTGCCGATGTGCGCGGTGGAGACTGTGACGGACGGTGTGGTGCAGTTGCGGATGACCAAGGCGGATTTCCTGGAGTTCGCGCCGTTCAAGCGTGAGGACTATGTCACGACGCATGAAGTGGAAATCCCGCACCTGGAGGATTATCTTGACGTCACGCCGGGCGAAGTGCTCGTGCCGTTCCCTGAGCTGGAGCGCAACGTTAAGCGGCGGACGTTTTTCACGAACTTGACCCATGTGATCGGGCTTTTTATCGGGTTGCCGCTGGCGTTCCCCGTGCTGAAGTACTTGATGAAGCCGATGTATGCCCCGTTCGACAACGGCTGGCTGAAGATCGGCAACGTCGGGAAGATCAAGGCGGACGACGCAGGCACCCAGTTCAAGTATAAGCGCAAGGTCAAAGAGGCCTATCTGCCGGAAGCCGAGATCGAAAAGAACGTGTGGGTGCTCAAGGCGACGCCTGCAGTCCTCGAAAAAATATACCAGGGCAAAGATATGGAATTCCGCGATGCCCTGGGGAAGACGATCTGGACCAATAAGAAGGATGTCCCGTACATCGCATTTTCCGGTAAATGTCCCCATCTCGGATGCGGATTCAAATGGCGCCAGCATAAAGTCCTCGGGCAAGTGTTCCTCTGTCCCTGCCACCTGAGCATCTACGATGCGGCAGGCAAGGTGTTGGATGGTCCGGCGCCGCGCCCGCTCGACCCGCTGCCGATTCAGATATCCGCGAGCGGAGAAGTGCAAATTATCGATATGGAATTCAAAGCCGGGACGAAGTCCCAAACGCGGATTGTCTAGATGAGCCACACCCCTTCTCCTAACGCGCAGGCAACGATCGTCGAAAAAATCATCGACTTTGTCGATGAACGGGTCGGGCTGAAGCTCCTTGTCGCCAAGATGCTCAACGAGCCGGTCCCTGGCGGCTCTCGCTGGGCCTATGTCTTCGGGTCGGTGCTGTTGTTCATCTTCATCATGCAGGCCATCACGGGCGTGCTGTTGATGTTCTACTACGTGCCTACCGCTGACCATGCCTATGCCAGCACCCAATACATTCTGCATGACGTTGACTATGGCTGGTTCCTGCTGAGCTACCATTTCTGGGGCTCTACGGCCATGGTGGTCTGCGTGTTTGCCCATATGTCCCAAGTCTTTCTCTGGGGCGCGTACAAGAAGCCGCGTGAACTGATCTGGCTGGTGGGCCTGGCGCTCTTCGGCATCGTCATGGGATTCGGCTTCACAGGCTATCTGCTCCCCTGGGACCAGCGGGCCTATTGGGCCACGACCGTCGGCGTCGAGATCATGGACAAGACGCCGTTGATCGGCGATTTCATCGCCCGGTTTCTCAAGGGAGGCGCCACTCCAGGGCAAATGACGCTGAGCCGGTTCTTTGTCATCCACGTGATGGTGCTTCCCGCAGCCCTGATGGGGTTGGCCGGGCTGCATCTGTTCCTCTTCAGATCCGCCGGACCAGCCGGTCCATTCCGGGGCACACCGGCAGAGCTGAAGGCGAAGACCGATTATTTCTTCCCGCGACAGATCTGGAAAGACATCGTCGGGATGGCGACCGTGTTTGCCTGCATCTGCGCTCTGGCTTTCTGGGAGCCGGTGGTGTTGCTGGAAGAGGCGACGCCTGACCCGGGCGATTATCACCCGGAGCCGGAGTGGTATTTCCTCTTCTTGTTTCAGCTGTTGCGTTTGAAGATGTTCTCCGGCGAGCTCGGACAGTTTGTCGGGGCGATGGCTTTGCCAGGCGCCTTCATGGCCTTGCTGGCCGTCTTGCCCTTCATCGACCGGGACCCGGAGCGGAATATTTTCAAACGGCCTGTTGCGCTAATCGGATGGGTGGTGGTCATGGCGGCGATCCTGATTTTCACGATCTCTGCCATTATCAACCGAGAGTTTTTGGATTAGTGGCGATCTCGCAGAACGGATTCGGCCTGCTATGAGCAACGAACGCGATTCAATGTGTCCCACAAAGCTCGGGTTCGGCATCCTCTGGCCCGCCTTCTGGACCGGTTTGCCGATTAAGCTGGCCTTGGTGCTCCTGTTTCTCTCGCTCGGGATGGTGCATTTTGAGGCCAGAATCGGTCTCGCCTTCTTGATGCTCCTGACGAGCCCTGTCACGGTGTTTGCGCTTCCTACGATCATCTTGGGATTGGATTCGCACCTCGGGGAAGGGGTCGGTATCCCCTTGCTCTTTCTCATGTCGATCCCGATCGATATCTGGGCGCTCGGGGTCGTGGGCCGCACATTTTTCCTCGAACAGTTGAAGCGTGAACCGCAAGAGGGGTTAGGGCTCACGCTCTGGTGGAAATGCGCGCTGGTCGGCGGACTCTTTCTGCCTGCCCTCTGGGTGACGGTGAGTTTCACGACGGAAACGGCGATTGCGACTTCCCATTCGATGTTCGAGATGGATTTCCTCAAGTTCGTGCCGGTTGCGGAAAAAATCAGTATTGAGCTGGTCCTCTGGGGTACAGTGGCCACGGGAATGTTGCTGGGCCTGTCAGTCGTTGGACTGTGGCTCGTGGGGCGGATCATCCGCGGCACAGTGGAGTCGGCCGCTCCTGCGTCGGAGAGCTATCAACAGCTGATTACCCGCTGGGACCTGATGCGGGTGCCGGCGGACCAGGGGTTGATGTTGACGGCCTTGACCGGAGGGGCGGTGGTCTTGTCGCTCCTGTTCTGGTCGTCCTTGCCGGTCTTTACGCCGCACCCGCATGAATGCTGTAAGAAGCCGGAAGTGAAGGCGGCGCACGTCTTCAAGCCGGTCGAGACGCTGAATAAAGACGAGAAGATGCTGGCGCAGCTCACTGCGCAAGTCGAGGCGCTGGAAAAGCAGAAGGCGGAAGCCGACGCGGCCAATACGAAGAAGAGCAAGGGCAATGGTAAGGCAGGCACAGCTGCAGTGAAAACGCCGGCGACAACCGCGCCGGCTCCGCCTGCCGCCAAGAAACCGTAACGTGGGAGATGATGAGGTGAGGGCCATGCAACAACAGGGTGGATGGATTCAGAGATTTCTCCAGGCCGTCAAGGGCCAGGGGGGGATGCTCTCAGGGCTGTTGTGGGCCGTCGGCCTCCTCAGTCTTCCCGCGCTGGCCTTCGGGGCCGATGTCGCACCGGCCGCCGCGACCGAATATCGCGATATTCCCTACATCGGCAGCCGCAATCTCGTCTGGGTTGTCGCGCAGCTCCATTTGCTGCTCGCAGGGTTTGTGCTGGGCGTGCCGATCTTCGCCTGGTTGTGCGAAGTCGTCGCCTGGAAGACCGGCGAAAAGCGCTACGATAAACTCGCCAAGGAGTTTACCAAGCTGCTGACCTCCGCCTATGCCACGACGGCGCTCTTCGGCGGCATTCTCTTGTTCCTGCTGATCTCCTTCTATCCCAAGTTGATGAACTACCTGACGGATATTTTCTTCCCGTCGTTCATCGTCTATTGCCTCCTGTTCTTGGTTGAGACCGCGACCCTGTACCTCTATTGGTATGGCTGGGATGCGATGCAGGATGGCGGCAAGAAGAAGTTCCATATTTTCCTCGGTTTCATGCTGAATTTCTTCGCCTTCTTCATCATGATCGTGCCGAACTCCTGGGCCACGTTCCAGGCCAGTCCGGTCGTGCTGGCCGAGGGCTCGGACCTCGCCAGGGCCTGGGCTGCAACCTGGAATCCGACCTGGTGGCCGGTGAACATTCACCGTTTGATCGCGAACGTGGTGTTGGGCGGTTACATTTGCGGCGCCTACGCCGGGATTCGCTACCTCTCCGCCAGGAACGCGGAAGAGCGCGATCACTACGATTGGATGGGTTATGTCGGGAACTTCATCGGGGTGTTCGGCCTCCTGCCGCTCCCCTTTGCCGGTTACTGGCTCATGCGCGAAATTTATCAGTACAACCAGCAGATGGGCATCACGCTCATGGGCGGCTTCCTCTCCTGGCTCTTCATTCTCCAGGCCATGCTCATCGGCGTGCTCTTCCTCGGCTCGAATTACGACTTCTGGCTGGGGATCACCTATCGCATTCCCGGCTCCGAGCTGAAGTACCGGAAGCCGATGCTGTCGATGCTGATCATTCTGCTCTTGTGTCTCGGTGTCTGGATGACGCCTCACTCCCTCGTGGCGAGCTTGGAAGAAGCGAGAAAGATGGGAGGCACCCACCATCCGCTGTTGGGAGTCTTCGGCGTCATGTCGGCGAAAATGACCGTGTCGAACTTGATGATTCTCGTCACCTTCATGAGCTTCATCATGTATTGGCGCGCGGGTAAGGAAGAAACCGCCGGATGGGCGAAGGCCGCGAAAGCGGTCATGAGCTCCTTGCTGGTCCTCGCCGGAATCGCCGTCGTCGTCCTGGGCGTCTGGGGCTACTTCGTGCCGGCCATCGTCCGCATCAACTACTTCTCGACGTCGCAAGTGTTGATCGTGCTCTTCGTCATGTTGACGATCACGCCGTTGACGGCCTTGCTGCTGAAGAGCGCCAAGACCACGACGGAAATGGTCTGGGGCAAGATGCCGCCTCGCGCCGGCTACGCCCTCGTCCTGAATGCGATCATGGTCATCCTGCTCATGACGCTGATGGGTTACGCCAGGTCGTCCTCGCGCGTCCATTGGCATGTGTATGGCGTGCTCCGGGATTCGTCGCAATACGCATTTTCGCCGGCGCTTGGGTATGCGGCTGCGATCATGGCTTTGAATACATTTGTTTTCTGCATGATTGTCGCGTTCATCTTCTGGGTAGCCACGATGAGCGATAAGGCGAAGGCGCCGCATAGCTGAGGCGATCGATTTCGCAAGAGGAGTCCTATGAGCGAAGTTGCTAAATTGCAGTTGATCGGTCTGATGATTGTGGGGAGCGGGGCCCTGATTCTGCTTCTGATTCGAGCCCAGTTCGTCCGGGTCATCGGATTCGTCGCGATCGTTCTCGGCCTCTTTACGCTCGTCGCGCTGTCGGTGCCGCAGATGGCATCTCTGCCGCCGGTCGAGGAGAAGTTCGACATTGCCACGGTGAAAACGCCGACCGACATAGCGACCATCGGGCAAAAGATTTTCTTCAGCAAGGGCCAATGCGCGCTCTGCCATACGATCGGGCCCAGCGAATCGGCCCGTTGCCCGGACCTGAAAGGGATCGGCGCCAAGCTGAGCCGCGAATTTCTCTTTGAGAGTTTGACGCAGCCCCAGGCCTACATCTATCTCGACTACCGCCATGAAGGCCAGCCGAAGGAATATCCGGCCCGGATGCCCTACATCAATAAGAACCCGATCGGGCTGTCCAAGAATGAAATTCTGTCGGTCATCGCCTTCCTGCAGCAAATGAGCGGGGAACCGATTTCCGTCACTGTCGCTGAACTCGAAGTGCCGGGACAGGCGTCTGCCGCCCCGGTGAAGGTAGCTCAGTCCGGTCCAGTCGACGTGGCGCAAGCGCACTAGGAGGAACGTATGGGGGGCTCGTTGCTTAAGCCGGTCATCTTGATCGGGATCGTCTATACGATCTTGAAGTTCGTTGTGCCGAATATCCCTGGCTCGGCGCCGCTGCCGGCCAGTCTGATCTTCCTGTATCTGATGCTGACGACGTCGGGCATTGTGATCTTCGCCACCTTGAGCGGAGAGTCCAAAGACGCGTTCTGGGGTCCGATCCAGCGGTTTCTGACCGGAGAGAACATCGGCAGCTTGCAAGTGCTCCGGTACGGAGTGCTCTTGTTGTTCCCTCTGATCGTCGGCTGGCAGACCTACAACAGCACGGCGACCAGCGATGCGCCGCCTGCCGAAAACCGGACGATCCATCCGGCTCCGCCAGGCGAATATACCGGTCTCTCGAATCCTGTCGCGAAGACACCGGATACGATTCAGCAGGGGAAGGGCTTCTATGCCGCATTCTGTTCCCCCTGCCACGGCGGAAACTTCGACGGGAAGGGCCCGGCCGCCAGAGGATTCAATCCTCCTCCGGCCAACTTCTCCGATCCCACGACGATCGCCATGCTCCAGGAAAGCTATCTCTTCTGGCGCATCAAGAAGGGCGGCGTCGGCCTCCCGATCGAGGGCATGCCGTGGAAGTCTGCGATGCCGCGCTGGGAAGTCGAATTGCCCGACGAGTGGATCTGGAAAATCATCATGGGCGAGTATGATGGCGCGCATCAATCTCCCAGAACGTGGGAGTAGACGAGGGTAGGCCTCTATGCCTTCTGTGCTCGCGCACCGCGCAGACTCGGAAGGTGCTCGGTGGACGCCAGTGGAAGGCACAAAGCCCCACCCTCTGAGACGTGAGTAGAGAGAGGACGAAATTTATGAAGCATGGACTGAGTAAAATCGCCACGGGCGTCGTTGCCGGTGTATTGCTGGCCATGGGGTTCCTCGTTGCGGAACCTGTTGCAGCTCAAGAGGGCATTGCGGTTCGCGCCCCGATGGTGAAGGGCTCCTTGCCTGCCGATGACCCGAACGCGGCGGTCTGGGCCAGCGCGATTCCGGCTACCTTCCCGATGTCGCCGCAAGTCCATTGGCCGAACCGCATTCTGGAAGCGACGGTCCGGGACCTGAGCGTGCGCGCCCTGCACGACGGGACGAACGTCGCCATCCTCTTGGAATATACCGATCCCTCGGAAGATCCGGACGATGCCGCCGCCATTGAATTCATGGTGGGCGACAAGAAAGCCCACTTCGCGCATGGCCAGCCGATGGCGCAGGTGGAAGGCGGCCCGGTCAACATCTGGTATTGGAAGAACAAAGACGCCAAAGGCGTGGACATGAATGCCAAGGGCTTCGGCACGCTCAGCGTGCAGCCGCACCAGGACGTGAAGGCCAAGGGCGCCTATGCCAACGGCACCTGGAAAGTGGTCTTCACCAGGCCGCTCACCACCGGACATCCGGAGGAAGATACGCAGATCACGACCGGTGGCTTCATCAACATCGCCTTCGCCGTCTGGGACGGGAAGAAGGACGCAAGCGGCGAGCTGAAAGAGAAGGGGTCGCAAAAGGCGGTCTCTTCCTGGTGGTATTTCCGCGCAGAAGCGCCACCGGACTACTCCGGTTATTACTACGCGGCTCTCGCCGTGGGCCTGGCTCTCGGATTTCAGTTCATTCTGATCCGCAAGCTAAAGAAAGGGCAATCAGCATGAAGGCGGCTCGGCTCTTTGCACTAGGAACGGTTGGTGGACTGATCGGCCTCTGGGCCATGGTGGCAGGCGGCTGCGCCAGCGAGCAACAGCAGAAGGGGCATGAACTCTACAGCCACTACTGCATGCATTGCCACGGCGAGAACGGTCGTCAGAACGAAGGGTTCAATTGGTCGTCGATGCCGGACCCGAAGCCCAAAGATCTCTCGAACAAGTCGGAGATGGGCACCTTCAAGGACGAAGACATTTTCAATACGATTTCCCGCGACATGAAGGACACGAGTCCCGGTGGCGACAAGATCGGCGATGACGATTTCGCCGTGCCCACCATGCCGACCTTCAAGTACACCCTGTCGGAAGACGAGATCTGGGCGATCGTCGGCTATGTCCGCGGCCTCCACGGCATGAAGCTGGAGTTTAAAGTCGAGGAACGGAAGAAGGAGCTGGCGGCAGCGCTCCAAGCGGCTCAGAGCAAGTCGGACCAGGCCAAGCAGGCCTACGAGGCGGCCGAAAAGAAGGCGAGCGACGAAGCGGAAAAGAAGAGCGAAGAGTTGAAGAAGGACGTGGAGGCAGACGAGTCCACTTACGCCAAAGAACTGGCGGCCATGATCCAGGCGAAAAAAGAACTCGACGTGGCGCAGATGGCTGTGACCAATTTCACCGCCAGGCCTGGGAAAGGCGCGAACGTTGCCCGTCCCGATCTGACCGTGAAGCCGGAACTGGTCGCGGAAATGGTGGAGCAGGGCAAGCGTCTCTATTCGAACAAGTACGGCTGCAACGGCTGCCACAGCATCGGCACAGAGGGCGGCAAAGTCGGACCGGCGCTCGACCGGGCAGGATTCCGCTTGAACGGGACCTGGATTTATCGCTGGGTGAAGAATCCTCAGGCGATGAAGCCGGAGACCAGAATGCCGGCGCTCGGGCTTAGCGATGCCGATGCGAAGGCCATCACGATGTATTTGGGTACGTTGCGAGCGCCGAAGCCTGATGCCCCGATCGAAAAGCCAGCCGGCTGATCAGAGCAGAAATCCCGCGATCATTCCTAGCAGAATTACGGCTCCTACCCACACATGTTGTTGAAACATGTGGAAGGCGGTAGGGGCCGAGACAACTTCCCTGATCTGTCCTGCTTGCCTCAGACACCAACTTCCCACAGCAGCAAGCACTGCATAGTAGACCCAGCCGATCTGGGTCAGCCAGCCAGCCAATCCCAGCAGCAGCAACATCGCGCAGAGGGCCGTGCCGACGGCGATCCAGGTGGATGGGCCGAACAGCAGGGCCGATGATTTCACGCCGATCCTGCGATCGTCCTCCCTGTCTTGCAGGGCGTAGATCGTGTCGTATCCGATCGCCCAGCAGACCGTCGCAGCAAAGAGGCACCAGGCAGGCGCGTCGATGGCGCCCCGCGAAGCGGCCCAGGCCATGATGGTGCCCCAGCCGAAGGCGATCCCCAGCATGGCTTGCGGAATATGGATGACCCGTTTCGCAAAGGGATAGAGGGCAGCCAGGAGGATGGCGATCGGGCTCAGGAGGATCGTCAGAGGGTCTAGCAGCAGCACGAGCAGACCAGCCAGAGCGAGAAAGAAGCCGAGGGTCAGCAGGGCATGAGGGACGCTGAGTTCGCCGGAGGCGAGGGGCCGCACCAGCGTGCGGGTCACATGGCGGTCGAACGAGCGGTCCGCCAAATCGTTCAGCACGACTCCCGCGCTGCGCATCACGAAAGACCCTGCGACGAAGATGGCCAGCAAGTGGAGGGGCGGCAGGCCGCGAGCCGCCAAGACCAGGGACCAGAGGGTCGGGAGCAGGAGCAGCCAGGTTCCGGTCTGGCTCTGCAGGCGGATGAGCCGGCTGATGGCAGACCAGGACAGTTTCGGTCCCGGCGCCGGTGACGAAGATTCAATCATGGGCTTGAACTTAGCCGAGGGGGGAGGGGCTGTCAACGAGTGGCTTGTAGGGGGATGGAGGCTGATGATCTTCTGTGCTCGCGCAACGCGCAGCCTCGGAAGGCCCTCGTTGGACGCGCGCAGTGGAAGATCAATCAGCCTCCATCCCTGAAAAAATGCTGAGGAGCGTGGAGGATGATCTTTAACCATTTGTTGTGGCCTTGTAGGGAATAATTTGGCTGTGGCGCCGGTTGTGCTCGTTGACTGATTTTCTGTATAAGAATGTGGTGCATGTGATTAATTCAGCAAGATCGTCCGTTCTCCTTCGCGCAACCTCCTGGGTGAGCGCGGGGATCTGTATCGTGGCGTTGACGAGCTGCTCGCTTTTCTCCGGCCGCAATGGCGCGACCATTGGCTATTATCTCCCGCTCACGGTTCAGCTCCGCGCGGATGCCAGCATCGCCGGGGCGCAGCTGGCCTATCAGGATGCCTGCGGCCAGCCGCAATCCCTATCGCTCGCCGCTCCATTACAGGATGCGCTCAAACATAAAACAGGCCGCGTCTTCGAAAAGGTCCTGACCGGCGAGGCAGGCCCCTCGTCTGTGCCGGACGGCTATGTCGATGTGGCGCTGGGCATCATCCATCTCGATCTGGCGGTCGTGCGACAGGCCAACAGAAGTTATCCAGCCACTGTCACGGTGGGATTGGATTTCGCCTACACGGCTGCCGATGGCACGGTTTTGCATAGTAAGAAAATCCAAAGCATCGGCCGCGGTGAGGTCGAGGTCACCGCCTCTTCCTGCGAAGTGAAGGGCCTGGATAAGATTGCCCAAGAGGCCTTCGGCCTCGTGACGGACGGCATGGCCAAGCAACTGGGGACATCGAGCAGGATCCTCAATGCAGCAGACGCCCGGAAGGCAGGACGCGCCCAGGCTGCAGCAGCATCCGTTCCTCCTCCCTCTCCTGTGGCAGGCAGCGGGGTTTCCGTTCCGGCGCCCAAGCCAGTTGCGCCGCAATCGGCTGTATCAGTTTCTGCGCCGGCTCCAGTGGACGAATCGGCAAAGGTGATCTTCCGGGCGATCGTCCGTGACGAGAACCGCAATCAGGTGGTCCACAGCGGGGAAGCCATCGCGATCGAACTGGAAGTCAAAAATGAAGGGCCGGGCATTGCTAAGGCGGTCGAATTGTCTGTGACCGCCATGCCTCCCTTGATCGAGCGAATCCCCAGCCTGGTTTCCATCGGCGATCTCCAGCCAGGCGAGGTCAAGCGTGTGACGGTGGACGGTAAGGTCGGCCTGGTCCAAGAGGCGGTGCAGGCGGAATTGACGCTGGTTTTGCGGGCCGGGTCCTCGTCCGTCCAGCTGCCCAACGCCAAAAAGTTTCTAGTGGCCATGAAGCCTGAGTCCGCGAAGGAAGCCCAGGCGCAGCCGGTGGATGTGGATCAGGTGCCGAAGTGGACGGGCCTGCTCAAACAGCCGAAGGCCGTCGGCATCGTCATCGGCGTGGGGCAGTTCCGGGAGAGCAGCCTGGCCCGGGTCAAGTATGCCACGCGGGATGCGGAGGCTATGGCCAGCTATCTCAAATCGGTCGGAGGCATTCCTCACGAGCGCGTGCGCACCCTCCTGGATGCCCATGCCCTCAAGAGCGACCTGGTCGAGGTCTTGGACGAGTGGCTGCCGATGCATCTGGACCTGACCACCGTAGTCTATGTCTCGATCACGGGCAGAGGCGTCGTGGACCCCACGACCGGGGCCGTGTCGTTGTTGCTGTTCGACAGCACGCCGACCTCCAGCGCGAGACTCTATTCGCTGCGCCGGTTGCAGGAATCCTTGATGAGTTTGCCGATTCAGCA